>NZ_JBEPDC010000023.1:0-171331 GCF_040300065.1 Nonomuraea sp. NPDC000554
AAGGAGGCCGGCGGAACCGCCAACGTCGTCGGCATCTCCTCCGGTGCCGTCCTCGCCCTGGACGCCGCCGCCAGCGGCCTGCCCATCACCAAACTGGCCGTCTACGAGCCGCCGTTCATCGTCGACGACACCCACCCGCCGCGCCCCGACGACTACCTCGACGAGGCCAAGAAGATCATCGCCGACGGCCGCAAGGGCGACGCCATCGCCCACGCCCTGACCAAGACGGTCTTCCTCCCCACCGAAATGGTGGACGAGATGCGCGCCCAGCCGTTCTTCGCGGCGATGGAAGCCGTCGGCGACACCGTCGCCTACGACGGCGAGATCATGGACGGCCTTATGTCCGGCAAGCCGCTGCCCACCGACCGGTGGAAGTCGCTGACCGTACCCACGCTCATCCTCTTCGGAGGCGCCAGCGAGCAGTGGATGCACAACGCCGCCCACGCCCTCAACGACGTGCTGCCCAGCACCACCGAGGTCCGCGACATCGAAGGCCAGACCCACGAGATCGCCGCCAACGTCCTCGCCCCGATCGTGGACAAGTACTTCGCCGGCTGACCCCGGCACGCCGACGGCTCCAGGGAAGGCACGCAGCGGTGCCATCCCCGCCCGCACCGGCAGGACCGGTGCGGGCGGCGCAGACGCGTGTGCCGGCCACGATGAGCTCGCGGATGAACTCGGCGAGCGCGGCGAAGACGTGGAAGACCAGGCGGCCGCCGCCTCCGGCCGAGCCGCCGACAAGATGTCCGTCAGGCGCCGGGTGCCGGCAGACCCACCTTCGCCGGGCTGTTCTGGTACGCGGCCAGCAGCCACTTCCCATCGACGCGGACGGCGAACCAGGACGCCCGGATGGCCTGCGGGTCGGCGACCTCGGTCTCGCCCGACGCGATCACGCCGCCCTGGGAGAGCAGCAGCGCGACGTCGGGTCCGTAGAACTTCAGGCTGATCGGCTTGCCGGTGACCTGGGTGCCCTTGTACTGGCCGTCGAACGCGTCCTTGAAGTAGGCGCGGATGTCCTCGCGGCCCTGCCGGAACACGCCGGGAAGGATCAGGGTGCCGTCCTCGATGAACAGATTGGCGAAGCCGTCGGCGTCGTGGTGCGCCCAGGCCGCGATCATCTTCTGGGCGATCGCCGCGACGGCCGCCTGCTGGGCGGCCGATACCTCGGTCGTGGTCATGGTGTTCCTTTCGCCGCGATGACGGTGAGGGGATCGGGACGGGCCAGCCGGCGCGACCAGCTCGGCGCCGCTGTCGAGGGGTGACGGCCCGGAATTCGCGCGCGACCGTGCTCACCCGCGCGGATTCGCCGGTGGTGAGCAAGAAGACGGCGTGACCAACTGGTCCGGCGTTCGCACGTCCGCCTACGGCGCCTGACCCTCCCCCGGGCTCGAGTTCCCCGGCCCACTGGTTCCATCGTGCCATCCGGCCGGTGCCGCGCACATCTCCCGCGTTGCGACACAAGCGCAGGTCAGGCCGACAACTTCGGCTGACCTTCCGCCTCCGCCTTGGCCAGCACGATGGCCACGAACGCGGGCAGGTCCGGGTCCTCGAACAGCTCGCCGATGTCGACCAGCACACCGGCCTCGTCCTCGATCCGCGCCGTGATGCGCACCGCGGCGATGGACTGTCCGGACAGTTCGAAGAACGTCGCGTCGTCCTGGCCTGGCCGCGTGCCCAGCACGTCACGCCAGATCTCGGTCACCCGCCGTTCGAGTTCGGCCCGGTCGAGTCTGCTTCCACTCTCGCTGCTCATGCGTTGACCTCCTGTGCCGTCGATGTCAGCCGTCGATGTCAGCCGTTGATCAGACCGTTGCGGACGCCGCGCAGGTCGTGGAACGAGGACAGGTCCGGCACGGTCCAGCCGGACAGGTCGTACTCGTCCAGACACTGATCGACGAACGCCTTGTAGCCGTCGACCTCACCGCCGGCGATCTGCGCGAACAGCAGCTCGGTCCGGACGTTCTCGTGGTTTCCGGCGTAGTTGCGTTCGTAGAGCTCGTGCCGCCCGCCGAACTCGGTGCCCACCGCGTCCCACAGCAGCTTCATCAGCTTGACCCGCTCGACCGCGGACGTGCCCTTCGAGCCGCGCAGGAACCGGTCGAGGTAGGGCCGGATCTCCGGGTTGGCGAAGTCCTCGGCGCTGGAGTTCAGGTAGATCAGGCCGCTGGCGATGTCCTGCTGGACGATCTCCTTGATCCGCGAGTAGCCGCTCTGCATGAACCACCGGTAGGCCATTCCGTACGCCGGGTTGGGCAGCACCGCGCCGCCCACCCAGTCCACCGGGTTGCGCGCGGCGGCGTCGGACAACGCCCAGAACAGGTTGCGCCACGCCAGCACCTCGCCGAGGCGGGTCTGCACCCCGCGGAACTCGTCCACGCCGGTGATCTCCAGCGCCTTGGCCAGCAGGCCGGCCAGGAACTCCAGTTTCACCGCCAGCCGCGTGCACCCGTGGAAGGTGAACCGCTCGGGGAACCCGGACCGGCCGGTGAACATCTGCACCTTGCCCAGGTCGCCGTAGATGAACACGTTCTCCCAGGGGATGAGCACCTTGTCCAGGACGAAGATCGTGTCGTTCTCGTCGAGCCGCGACGAGAGCGGGTAGTCGAAGGGGCTGCCCATCACGGCGGCCGAGGCGGTGTAGGAGGTGCGGCAGATCAGCTTCACCCCCGGCGCCCCCATCGGCACGGTCGCCACCAGCGCGAACTCACGCTTCTTGAACGGCACGCCGTAGTGGGCGACGAAGTTGTAGTGCGTCAGCGCCGACGCGGTGGCCACCACCTTGGCGCCGCTGACGATCAGCCCCGCGTCGGTCTCCTTCTCGACGTGCACGAAGACGTCGGCCACCTCGTCGGGAGGACGGTTGCGATCGACCGGCGGATGCACGATCGCGTGGTTCCAGTAGAGGACCTTCTCCTGCGACTCCCGGTACCAGCGCCGCGCGTTGTCGGCGTACGGCTCGTAGAACTCGGCGTTCGCGCCGAGCGTGCCGAGGAACGAGGCCTTGTAGTCGGGGCTGCGTCCCATCCAGCCGTAGCTCATCCGCGCCCACGCGGCGATCGCCCGCTGGTCGGCCACGAGGTCTTCGGCGCTGTGCGGCGTGGTGAAGAACCGATGGGTGTACCCGCCGCTTCCGGTGTCGGTCGGGCAGGTCAGGGTGTCCTTGGTCGTCGGGTCGTGCAGCGCGTCGTACAGCCGGGCCACCATCCTGGCCGGATTGTGGAACGCCGGGTGCGTGGTGACATCCTTGACGCGCTCGCCGTAGAGGTAGATCGCGCGGTCGTCCCGCAGGCTTTCCAGGTACTCGGCGCCGTTGAGCGGACGCGGCCCCGGCGGGCGATCGGCGGTACCGGCAGGACCGTGCTCCTGTTCGGCCATCGGACGTCCTTTCGGTGAGACCTCGCTTCGCGAGTTCGATTGCGACAGCAGGAAATACCCGGTGCGAGCGCGGCGAGAGTCGCCGGACGCGCATCGGTACGGAGTGCGCCGATGACGGCGGCCGACGGGCACTCCCCGTCATCGACCGGGCCGCTCATGTTGGGGGAAGCTGCTCGCCGGTCGCGGGATGTGCCCTGTTGCGAACGGTTCTCCACCCGGACCGTGCCGGGTCGTCCAGAAAAGGTCCCGCTGTCGTCGGCGCTGAGGCCCGCCACGCTGCGGACGAAGGGCACCGAACCGGTAAATGGCGGCCTTTATTACTTCAATTGACGTTCTGAGCCGAATTCCGTATCACCCGACATCGACCCAAAAGCGCCAACCCGGGGCAATCGTCCGGTTCCACCGGGTTGGCGCTCGGCTCGCGTGGGTCGCGGGCCTGGTTAATCCTCGGGGTTACTCCTCCTCGGGCGGGCCCTCAAGCAGGGGACGCACTTCGACACCGCCGTCGACGATCGGCACGAACTTGGCGAGCTCCACCGCGTGGTCGATGTCGCGCGCCTCGATGACGAAGAACCCGGAGAGCTGCTGGGTGACGTCATAGAACGCGCCCTCGGTGACCTTGTCGCCCCGAACCGACCGGGCGGCCGACGCGGAGTCCGCGGCGAAGCCCGCCGTGAGCTGCCCGCCCGCCTTCTCGATCTTCTCGGGAACCTCGCCGTGAGCCTCGAGAACCTCCGGCGGAATGTCCTCGAATGGGATTTCCTTCTCGTAGATAAGCACTGCGAATTGAGGCATCCGTGCCCTCCTTCTCTTTCTCGATCAGTACATGATCTTATGCGGAAGGTAGCCGCTCCGTGCCTTCTTAGTCTGGTTGCCGCCGGCCGGCATCTTCTGGACTGCGCTGCCAAGCGGACGCGGCTATTCAGGGCAGCTCGATGGATAAGCCGTGACGGAATTCGTCGCCCGGGTCGTAGCGCTGCTTGACCTGCTGCAGTCGTGGATAGTTGTCCTTGTAGTACAGGGTGGACCACGGCACCCCCGACGCGTTCCAGGTCGGGTCCGCCAGGTCGACGTCCGGGTAGTTGATGTACGACCCGTCGCTGACCTCGCCCGGCACCGGCACGCCGCCCGTGTCGGCGTACACGTCGCGGTAGAACTCGCGCAGCCGGGTGATGTGCGTGTGGTCCTCCGCCTCGTCACCCCACACCGCCATGTAGGCCGCCTTCAGCACCGAGTCGCGCTGCGCCGTCGCGGTGGCGTCCGGAGGAACGGTGTTCACCTGGCCGCCGTAGCCGATCAGGATCAGCTGGTTCTGCACGCCGTGCTCGCCGGTGAGGTGCTGCCAGATGGTGGCGAGCTGACGCTCGGTGTACCCCTTGCGCAGGTAGGCGGCCTTGATCTTGATCCGGCGGATGTCCTGGGTGCCGGGGTCGCCCCAGTTCGGGTAGGCCGCGAAGTACAGCCACGGCCGCACCACCTGGGTGCGGCTCGACTCGACGCCGACGCCCTCGCTCACCGCGTCGAAGTAGGCGTCCAGCAACGCCCCCGCGTCCGGGATCTCGTCGTCGATCATCGCCTGGAGCAGCAGCGCCCCGCCGGAGCGATGCGAGGCGTAGAACGACGCGGAGTGCTGGGCGTGCGGTGCGCCGGGGGCGCTGTTCCGCTCGAACCAGGTGCCGACGTTGCGCAGCAGGGTCGTGAACGACTCCTCGGTCATCGACTCCCACGGCCACATGCAGAACGCGACGCGCCAGCGGCTGGGCGCCTTCGGCAGCAGTTCGGCGGGGTCGGCGGAGGTGACGCCGGGTGAGCGCACCCAGTAGCGGGTCACCACGCCGAAGTTGCCGCCTCCGCCGCCGGTGTGCGCCCACCACAGGTCGCGGTGCGGGTCGTCGGGCTCGCGGGTGGCCACCACCGCGCGCGCGACGCCGTCGGCGTCGACCACGACGACCTCGACCGCGTACAGGTAGTCGACGACCGCGCCCAGCCGGCGCGACAACGGGCCGTACCCGCCGCCGGCGAAGTGCCCGCCGACACCGACCTCGGTGCACTCACCGCCCGGGATCGTCACGTTCCAGCCCTTGAACAGGACCCGGTAGACGTGGCCGAGGGTGGCCCCCGGCTCGATGGCGAAAGCGGCGCGGGACGGGTCGAAGGAGACGTCGGTCATCTCCGACAGGTCCAGCAGGACGCCCCCCTCGGCGGCGAAGAACCCCTCGAAACCGTGCCCGCCGCTGCGCACCGTCACCCGCAGGCCCCTCGCGACCGCGTCGCCGACCACCGTGACCACCTGCTCGGTGCTCGTCACCACGCACACCCGGTCCGGTTTGGCCACAAACCGGTGGTTGGTGCCGCGCAGCAGGCTCTCGTAGCGCGGGTCGTCCGCGGTGATGGTGGCGGGCCCGAACCGCGGGATGATGGCCGATTCGTTCACGTCGACTCCTCGTCCGTTCGTCAGATCCGCAGCGGCGCGTGCTGGTCGGAGACGCCGTCCTTGAGCACCTGGCTGAACTCGTCGGCCAGCGTGCGCATCGTGATGTCGTTGAACTTGTGGGTGTTGAAACCCAGGTACACGTTGATCTCGCCGGACGGGGAGACGTCCAGCTGCCACAGGGCGCCGTCCGGGATCTCGGTCGCCACCTTCTGCGACAGCCGCCGCGGGACGTTGCGCAGCTCCAGGTCGCCGACGGCGTCGCCGTCCAGCACGAACGGAAGCTGCAGCACCTGGAACGCGATGAGGGCCTGGTCGTCGGCGGCGGCCCGGGCCATCAGCTCGGGCGCCTCCCCGAGCACCAGAAGGAACGGGATCTCCCGGGAGTACGCCTCGATGCAGGTCGAGCGGGTCCGGTCGACGACGTCGCGGAAGGTGGCACAGCCCGTCACGTCGGTGCGCAGCGGGATGAAGTTGGTGAAGTTCCCCACTGTGCCCTGGAACCGGGACTGCTTGCGGTTGGCCCCGATGGTCGGCACCACGATGTCGCCGCTCCCGGTCCGCCTGGCCAGCAGCACGTTGTACGCGGCGAGCAGGATCATGAACGGTGAGCTGCGGCTGTCCTTCGCCACGGCGGCCACCGCGGCGGCCAGGTCCGCGTCGATCGCGTACCGGATCACCGAGGTGTTCTTCGGCAGGTTCGCCGAGCGCGGGTGGTCCATCCGCATGGTGACCATCTGCGCGCCGCGCAGCTTGTCGCGCCAGTACGCGCGCGACGCGGGCGGCACCACCTCGGCCTCCGCTTCCCGCTGCCAGACCGCGTAGTCCGCGTACTGGGCGGGCTCGGGGCGATCGGCGACGGCGTGCCCGCGCCGCCGGGCGTACGCGGCGGTGAGGTCGTCGATCAGCACCTGCATGGACCAGCCGTCGACCGCGGCGTGGTGCGCGATCAGCACCAGCACCGAGTCCTGCTCGTCGAACCGGCCGAGCACGGCGCGCAGCAGCGGCAGCGGCTCGACGCCGAACCTGCCGCCCTCGAGCTCGATGATCAGCTCTTCGGCGCGCCGGTCCCGTTCCTCCGGAACCGTGTCCGAAAGGTCCGCTTCGGAGACTTGTGCCGGGCTCGGCGGCGCGACGGTCTGGAACAGGTCGTCGCCGTCGCGCACGATTCGCGTGCGCAGCGCCTCGTGCCTGGCCACGACGTCGTCGAGCGCCTCCGAGAGCGTGCCGGTGTCGACCGGGCCGCGGATCCGCCAACCCCAGGTGATGTTGTGCCGTGGACCGAACGGCCCGGAGTCCGGGTCTCCGGCGTCGAACATGCACAGCATCTGCTGGGCGAAGGACACCGGAATCCGCTTCGCCGCCGACACGGGCGATGGCGTGGTGTGGGTCATCGCTGGGAGCACCTTTCGTGATCAGCGGTTCAACGCAGCTCGATGCCTGCCTGCTGGACGACGTCGAGGAACTCCCCGCGGGACAGTGCCGCGGCCACCCGCTCGAGGTCGTCGGCCATGTACCGATCCCGCTCCAGGGTGGGCGCCATGGAGCGCACCATGTCGTACGTCGCCCTGCCGGCCGGGCTGAGCCCGTCGTAACGGCCGGACACGTCCACGGCCTGCGCGGCGGCGAGGTACTCGACGGCGAGGATGTAGTCGTTGTTCGACAGCACCCGCCGCGCGTTGCGCGCGGCGATGAGGCCCATGCTGACGACGTCCTGGTTGTCCCCGTTGGACGGGACGCTCTGCGTACTGGCCGGGCCGATGGTCCTGTTCTCCGCGACCAGCGCCGTCGCCGGGTACTGCGCACCGGCGAACCCGCTGTTGAGGCCCGGTTCGCCGGACGCGACGAGAAACTCGGGCAGCCCTGACAGGTACCGGTTGAGCAGCCGGTTGGTCCGCCGCTCGGAGAGCACACCCAGCTGGGTGAGCGCGACGGTGGTGAAGTCCATCACGAACGCCACCGGCTGGCCGTGGAAGTTGGCGCCGTGGAAGACCTCTTTGCCCTCGAAGAACAGCGGGTTGTCGTTCGCTGAGTTGAGTTCGGTCTCGACGGTCTGGACGGCGTAATAGAGGGTGTCGCGCACGGCTCCGACCACCTGCGGGATGGCACGCAGCGTGTAGGCCTTCTGGATCCACACGTCGGTGCGCGAGACCTCGCCGGTCGCCTGCTCCTTCGCCTGCTGGCGCAGGTCGGCGTGCTCGACGGCGAGCCGGGTGCCGGCGAGCAGCGCCCGCAGGTTCGCCGCGGTGTCGATCTGGCCGCGGTGCGGCCGGGCGATGTCGTGGCCTTCGGGCTGGAACGGGCTCTTCGAGCCGTGCAGCGTCTCCACCACCAGGGCCGTGACGATCTCGGCCTGGCGCGCCTGGTTGAGCGCCCGGCCGAGCACCAGGCACCCCAGGCCGGTCATCGCCGAGGTGCCGTTGATCAGCGCGAGGCCCTCCTTGAACCGCAGCTCCAGCGGCTCGATGCCGTGCTCGCGCAGCACCGAGGCGGTCTCGACGCTCCGGCCGTCCTTGAGGACGTAGCCCTCGCCGATCAACGCCGTCGCGATGTGCGAGAGCGGGGCGAGGTCGCCGCTCGCGCCGAGCGAGCCGATCTCCGGAATCGCCGGGGTGATTCCGAGGTTGAGATAGAGGGCCATGCGCTCGAGCAGCTCGGGGCGGACCGCGGAGTAGCCCTTGGCGAGGGCGTTCAGCCGCGCCGCGAGGATCGCCCGCGCCTCCTGCTCGGCGAACAGCGGTCCGACGCCCGCGCTGTGGCTGCGCACCAGGTTGGTCTGCAGCTCGACCTCTTTGGACGTGCCGACCAGCATGTAGATCATCTCGCCGTAGCCGGTTGTGACACCGTAGACGGGGACACCCTGGCGAACCATGTCCTCGAACTGCTCCCGGCTCGTCGCCGCCCGGTCCAACGTGGACTCGCCCAGCGTCACGGGTGCCCGGTCCTCGGCGACCCGCCGGATGCCGTCGATGTCCAACTTCTCCCCGTCGAAGTCGACGGATGCGTCATTCTGAACCACTTCTTCACCCCGTCAAGGTGGCCGTAGCACTTGCGCCCATGGTGTCCCGCCCGGCCGCCGGAGGGCTTCTCTGGGCGTGCGCTACCAGGTCGCACACCAGAAGTTGAAGGCCGATCCGCGGCCTGGTGATGATTTCCAGGCGAAGAGCCGCTCGCTCTTCCTTCCTCGTCGTTCGGCACGCAAAGAGGGGAACCCACCGTGGAGCCGTTCCGCATCAACATTCCCGAGGCCCAGATCGACGACCTGCACCGCCGTTTGGCGGCCACCCGGTGGCCGGCCGACTTCGCCGGGTTCGGCTGGGAGCGTGGCGTGCCGCTGCACTATCTGAAGGAGTTGGCGGAGTACTGGCGGACGTCCTTCGACTGGCGCGCGGTCGAGGCTGAGTTCAACCGCTACCCGCAGTTCCGCACCGAGATCGACGGCGAGTACGTGCACCTGCTGCACGTCCGCTCACCGGAGCCCGACGCCACCCCGCTGCTGCTCACGCACGGCTGGCCGGGCGGGTTCCCGGAGTTCGCCGACGTCATCGGGCCACTGACCAACCCGGCCGCCCACGGCGGCGACCCCGCGGACGCGTTCCACCTGGTGATCCCCTCCATCCCCGGCTACGGGTTCTCCACGCTGCGCAACACCGGCTGGGACGTGCCCCGCATCGCACGCGCCTGGGCGGAGCTGATGCGCCGGCTGGGCTACGACCGGTACGTCGCGCAGGGAGGTGACGCCGGGGCGGTGATCTCCCTCGTGCTCGGTCTCATGGACCCGGCACACATCCAAGGTGTGCACGTCAACATGCTGATGACCTTTCCGTCCGGCGACCCGGCCGAGCTCGCCGACCTGTCCGAGACCGACCGGAAGCGCCTGGAGCAGCTGGCCCGGTTCGACGTCGACCAGTCCGGCTACATGAAGATCCAGCAGACCCGGCCGCAGACGCTGGGCTACGGCCTCACCGACTCGCCGGTCGGCCAGCTCGCCTGGATCGTGGAGAAGTTCCAGGAGTGGACCGACCCGGCGGCGAAGCTGCCCGAGGACGCGATCGACCGCGACCGCATCCTCGCCCTCGTGACGCTCTACTGGCTGACCGCCACCGCGGGGTCGTCCGCGCACTTCTACTACGAGGGCGCCGAGGACGTCCGGCGGGCCGTCACGGGGGCGGTGCCGCCGCCGCAGTCGGTCCCGGTCGGCGTCGCCGTCTTCCCGCACGACCTGTTCCTGCCGCTGCGCCGCCTCGCCGACCGGGACATCCCCACCATCACGCACTGGACCGAGCTCGACCGCGGTGGTCACTTCGCGGCCCTGGAAGAACCCCAGCTCCTCGTCGACGACATCCGGGCGTTCGTCCGCACGCTCGGGTAGCCCTGGATCCGCGACAATTCGAGCATTTTGGAAGATGCACGAGAAGCGCCCGCCGCCTTGAATGACCGCACAAATCGAGGTCTCCATCCTTTGCATAAAGGAGCACACCGATGGTCGCCGAGTTAGCGGGCAACCCCGATGAGGGGATGCAGAAGCAGGCCGAGAACGTTCCGAAATCGAAGGAAGCGCCAAAGAAGGCCCGGGTTCCGGTACTGGACGGCATCCGCGGCGTCCTCGCCCTCGCGGTGCTGCTCACGCACGTCACCTACGCCGGCGGGGTCATGGACGTCGGCGAACACAAGGGCTGGCCGGTTTTCAACTGGCTGTCCGTCGGCCTGACCGTGTCGCTGTCGCCGTTCTTCCTGCTCTCGGGCCTGCTGCTGTACCGCCCGTTCGTCAGGGCGACGTTCGCGGGAAGCCAGCGGCCGCCGCTGAAGCCGTTCTTCGTCCGGCGGCTGCTGCGCATCCTGCCCGGCTACTGGGCGGTCGTCGCCGCCTCGCTGCTGCTGATCAACCTCCCCACGATCGACAGCCTGTGGGACGTTCTGCGTCCGGTGCTGCTGCTGCAGTGGTTCGTCGACACCAAGAACGCCATGATCCCCGGCATGGAGATCACCTGGAGCGTCGACGCCGAGTTGACCTTCTACCTGCTGCTCCCGCTGGGCGCCTGGCTGATCAACAAGTACGCTCGGCGGGTCAGCGACCCGGCACAGCGGCTGCGCCGGATCATCTGGCCGCTGTCCTCGATCGTGCTGCTCGGCCTCGCGTGGGAGGTCTACGTCCACCTGCCGTTCATGGGCGCGTACCCGGTCCAGATGTTCTGGCCGCCCGGGTTCCTCGGCCTGATGGCGATCGGCATGATGTTCGCCGCGCTGTCGGCGTACCAGGAGGCGACCGGGCGGGAGCCCGCCATCTACCGGCTGGCCGCGAAGTCGCCTCTGACGTGGTGGGCGGCCGCGTTCGGGGTCTACGTCCTCAACTGCGTCAAGCCGTTCTCGGCGGCCGGCGACGGTGACTACCCTCCGCTGAGCCAGGCGCTGATGGACCAGATCCTGTTCCTGCTGTTCGCCGTGCTGATGACGGTCCCGCTGTTCGCGCCGGGCGCCCGGTCCCGGTTCATGGACGCGCTGCTCGGCAACCCCGTGTCGCGCTTCCTCGGCCGCATCTCGTACGGCATCTACCTGTGGCACTTCCCGGCGATGTACTTCGCGTTCGGCATGGGCAACCTGTTCGGCACGCCGCCGCAGCCGATGTTCATGGTGATCGGCACGATCGGGTTCTGGCAGCTGATCGCCGAGGTGCTGGCCATCACGATCATCCTGTCGACGCTCACGTACTACCTCGTCGAGCGGCCGGCCGCCCGTCTCGGTTCCCGGTTCCTCCGGTCAGGGGTGCCGACGGCGACCTCCTGACCGACTCCGAGCAGCCGGTCAAGCCCGGTAGGACTGTCCTCAACCGGCAGTCCTGCCGGGCTCGTCACTTTTTCGCAACGGGCGAGCGCCTCCATCTCGCATACCTGAACCCGCTTGGCCACGAGCGGAGCACCCCGAGATGGGACTTTGATCGACTTTTCACCACAAAGCATGGCAAAACCCAGCTGCTGCATCACCAGACACATCGTCGGTGCTGGATCATGACGGGCCGGGCCGCTCACCTCCGCAATCGCGAAGAAGAACTGGCAGTCGCGACGCCGAAAGAATGATCGCATTCTTTGTACGGCCAGGAGGCAGGCATGATCGATAATCGGGACGGCACAACCGCGCGGCTGTGGTCAATGGCCGGCCAGGCACGCCGGCGGCAGTGCGGGGGGCGGCGACCCTGGCGCCGCCGACCATGTCGCGGCGGGCCGGCACACCTCGGGGGAGCCCGCCGACGGGTGCGTCGCCGACATAGACGCGCGTGACCGACCGCCGCGCTACCTGCTTCACGTGAAGAGGACCTCGGGAACCGCATCGAGATCACGGCGCGCTCCGAGCACCTGGAAGCAGGCTTCCCCGCCCGCGGTTGAGCAGGTCACGACGGCTCTCTCGGTCGCTTGGCAATGATCGGGTTCCTGGTCGGACGAGATCATCGCGAAGCGGTCGCTTCGGCGGTGCGCGGCCCCGGGCGCACCGGCCATCGGCCAGATGAGGACGGCGCGGGTCACCAAGCCCGCGACACAGTGACGTCAAATTCTGTCGGACCCAGCTCACAGCCATCTGAGTTCGGAGGCCTTTGACACGGAGCCGTCCTCCATTCAAGAATCTCAGGGATTCACACATGGACAAAGAACTGCTCCCCAAGAACGAGTGTCACGCCCAGGATCTCCCCCAGGTCCTCCGTGCCGACCTCAACCCCACGGAGATCGTCCGCGAAAGCGGGGATCGCCGCATTGCGGCACGCCGGTGCTTCGTCACTGCCTGCCGGTCGCTCCGGACGACGACGGCACAGCACCTTGGATCGCTCCCTCGAGCGTCGAGGTCGAAGCGGTGCGGAATGTGCCGGGTGCCGAGACCGTATTGGCCTCAGTGGAGCTTGTCGCGTTACGCTCGGTACATATGCGTGAGCACAGGGCCGGATTCGCCAGGGCGTGGGTTCGAAAGGAAGCGGCACTTATGGCGATCGGGCACGGTCTCCGCATCCCACCGGACAAGCTCGAATCCGATACGCCCCATCTCTGCCTTTCGTACACCCCGGAACTCACGATGGCAACATGATGCGATGCGTGCCGGACATACAGCCACTGCGATGTTCTCGAGAGGCGCGGCATGAGGAGCTACGTACTCATTCCCGGCCTGTGGGCCGGAGCGTGGATATGGCAACGGATCGAGCGACAGTTGCGCGCTGCGGGCCACCGTACCCTCGCTGTGACGCTGTCGGGTCTGTCCTTCTCCGACGCCGACGAGAAGAACATCACCCTCGCGGACCACGTCGATGACGCGCTGTCCCTCCTCATCGAGGAGGGCCTGAACGACGTCATCCTGGTCGCCCACGACTACGGGGGCATCGTCGCCGGCAGCGTGGTCGATCGGGCGCCGGAGCGGGTGGCGCATACCGTGTACGTGGAGGCGTTCGTCGCCCACGACGGCAAGTCCATGCTCGACGCCTTCCCCGACAGCCTGCGCGCGGAAGAGATGCGCCTCATCGACGACAACGACGGGCGCCTCCCCCCGCCGCCCGTCGCCGCCATCGCGGCCGGACAGGATCTCTCCCTCCGGGACGCGCGGTGGCTCCGCAGGCACTGCGTCGGGCACCCCGGCCGTTCGATCTCCGACCCGGCGATCCTCACGCGGCCGCCGGCGACTCACTCGGCGACCTATGTCATCTGCGAGAAGGATCACTTCGAGGGCAGCATCGGCGACGACATCAGCCGGTTGCGTGACGAACCCGGATGGACTTTCCGCACGCTGCCGACGGGCCGCTGGCCGATGCTCTCCTCTCCCGCCGAACTCTCCGAACTGCTCCTGGAGGTGGACCGCAGCGTGGGAGTCCCCAGCGCCGGAACGGCGGCGTTCGACTGAACACCGGTCACCGGCCTCCGGGCTCCCCCATGCGCGTCGCCGCGGGTCCGCGCACTCCGTGAACCGCTCCGAGGCAGCCTCCAGCGCGATCCGCGGACTCACGCCGGAAGCTTCGCGAACTGACCGGGCCGGCGGCCCGGCCCCGCGGGTCCGCGGTAGGCCTGAGCGATGTCCAGCCACGCGTCGGCGTCGGGTCCCACCGCGGTGACGTCACAGTCGTCGCGGTGCCGGCGCCGGGTCACCAGCAGGCAGAAGTCGAGCGCCGAGCCGACGATCTTCTGGTCGGCGGTCTCCGGGCCGTACGCCCACAGCTCACCGGACGGTGCGGTCAGCTCGTACCTGAACTGCACGTCCGGTGGGGTCAGGCCGCGCGCCTCGTAGCCGAAGTCCCAGGTCAGCACGGCGAAAATGACGAGATACCTGATGTGGTCGGTGGGCTCTCGCGGGATTCCCAGCGCGTCGAGGATGTCCTGGCCGTGGGCGAAGGTCTCCATGATGCCGGCCGAGGCCAGGATCTCCGCCGGCAGCGGCCGCACCAGCCACGGCACCACCTGCCCATCCGGCACCGCGGCCAGCGCGCGGATCCCGGCCGCTCGCTCCTCCCGCCAACGCGCCAGCAGTTCCACGGGCGACAGCGCGGTGTACTCGTCCAACGCCGCGTTGACGGCCTCACTCAAACCGTCCTTGATGGACGCCATCATCGACCGGAACCCGTCAGGGTCGGACGCCGCCATCCCCGCGATCCGGTAGATGAACGACAGGTGCCCCACCTGATGGGCGATCGTCCAGCCGGGAGCGGGCGTCGGCTCCTTCCATCGCGAGGCCGGCAGGTCGGCCAGAAGCTCATCCAGCTCCGCGCTCTCCGCGCTGAGGTCCTCGATCACCTTCTGTAGGTCGCTCATGCGTCAGCCCTTTCCGTCTCGTTGCCTCTGCGCTGTCTGCGCTGTCTGCGCTGTCTGCGCTCTGGCGCTCGCCCAATGCCGGGCGGCCGTGAAACTCGCCCACGCGGTGAGCTCGATGAGCGTTCGATCGCCGGCCCCGTCCCTGCGGAAGTCGTCCACGACCGTCGCGTCCACCTGATACGCGGCGATCGCCGTCAGCAGAGCCAACCGGGCGGCGGCGCGCTCGGCGGGCCGCAACCTGGCGGCGGCCTCGTGCGCCCAGCCGCGGCTGAGGCCAGGCGGTCGCCCACCGCGCAGCGCGAGCTGGCCGAGCACCAGCTCGCGCACGTCATCCGGCACCGCCCTGGCACCGGCCTCCTCCATCACCGCGTAGGCGGCGGCGAACCCCTCCCGCAGGGCTACACTCTCTGACGCCCAGTGCAGGTCGTCGGGGATCGGCGCTGGGGGAAGCAGGCGTACCGCCGCACCCGGCCCGCTCATCCTGCGGACGAGGGGCCGCGCGAGCACACCGATCAGACGGCGCGGCACGGCCGCGCCGGCGGGGAACAGCCCGTCCGGCAGGAACACGTTGACCATGCGATTCAGATACTGGAAGGTCACGGCGGTGCCCCAGAGCTCTGGGGCCTGCTCAGCGGGTACGGGCATGTCGTCGAGGTCGCCCCTGGCCCACGCCACCGCGCGGCGGATCGCGACATCGGCGATCTCTTCGATCCTCCCGCCGTTCACGGCGGCGGCATCGCGCTCCGCCATGAGCCCGTGCGCCATCGTGCCGTGCACGTCCACGCAGTACGGACACGAGTTCTGCTGGGACACGGCGGTCGCCACCGCCTCCTTGACCGCGCGGTCCAGGGGTCCCGAGACCACCAACGACTCGCGCACCATCGCCCAGGCGGCCGCCAGCGACTCGGGGGCGGGCGAGTGCAGCGCGACCGGCGGCGCGAGCATCCCGAAGTCACGCTCGACCTGGGCGTAGACGTCCGCGACCAGCCCGCGTGCGGCGCTGGGCGGGACCGGGGTGACATGGCGCACCTGACTCAGCCCCCTGCGCCGGGTCATGCGCGCGACGAGCCCGGTCATCGTCTGTCCGCGAGATGCGCGACGCCACGCCGTCCGCTGGTGCCGCCGTCGGGAGCGGGCGCGCCGTACCGCACCTGGACGCCCCGCTCTCGCGCGGCGTCGACGATGCCGGGGATCGCGCGCTCGGCGAGCGCGGCGATCGTCATGGCCGGGTTGACCGTCAGCGCGCCCGGTACCGCGGAACCGTCCGTGACGAAGATCCCCGGGTGACCGCGCAGCTCGTGACGGTCGTCGAGAGCCGAGGTGGCCGGGTCGTCCCCGATCCGGCACGAGGCCAGCGGATGGACCGTGTACGCCCCGACCACGTCGTTCGACCACGCCTCGGCGCGGGCCAGCCCATCACGTTCCAGGATCTCCTTGGCGTCGGCGTCCGCCTGCGCCCACGCCCGCAGCGTGCTGGGCGCCGGGTCGTAGCGCAACGTGCCCCGCCCCAGCATCTGCTGGCTGATCCGGACGGCGTTGCCGGTGGGCGGAGGGGGCCCGAAGACGCCCTCGTTGGCGTCCTCGATCATCTCGAAGATGATCAGCCAGGATTTCCAGCGTTTGAGCATCTCCTTCTTCGACAGCCCGAACCACGAGGGCCCCGGCCCCGACCGCAGCTCGTCGGGCGTCTGAGCCAAGATCGTGCCAAGGCCCGGAGGGAAGTAGAGCTGCTCCAGCGAATAGCGGCTGAACTCGGGCAGAGAGCCGTCCAGACGATCCCAGTTGGCGACGCAGGGCCCCTTGCCGATGTGGAACGCCTCGTACGCCGTCCCGTCCCCCCGGTCAAGCCCGAGCACCTCGCGCACACGCTCCTCGTTCATGACGGCGGTGACCAGCCGTTCCCCGTTGCCCGAGAAGTAGCGCCCCACCCCGTGCGGCATCGGACCGAGCCCCGGTTCGCTCCGCTGCAGGATGACGGGGGTGGCGCCGGCGCCGGCCGCGAGGATGACGAGTTTGGCGTCGATCGCGCCGGAGTCACCGCGAAGCCGGTAGTCCTCGCCGTCGATGAGGTCGTAGTGCACGCGGTAACCGCCACCATCGGTCCGCGAGATGCGCTGCACCTCGTGGAGGGGCCGCACCGAGGCCCCGTGCGCGATCGCCGCGGGGAGGTAGTTGGTGAGCAGGGAGCGCTTGGCGCCGAACCGGCATCCGGCCATCATCCAGTTGCACTTGACGCACGTGTCGTTGTCGATCGCGACCGGCACCGGGTTCGCGGTGCGGCCGGAATGGTCGCAGGCCGCGGCCCACAGGCCGCCGGGATAGGAGACGTCCTCCCATCCCTGCGTGCTGACCGGGATCGACTCCGCGACGCGGTCGTACCACGGCTCGAGCGTGTCCCGGTTGATGCTCGCCGGCCACATCCGCCTGCCGATGCTGCCGTGCCGCTCGAAGACGAACCGGGGTGCGCGCGGCATGGCGGCGAAGTAGATGACGCTGCCACCGCCGACGCAGTTGCCGCCGAGGATGTTCATACCGTCGCCCACGGTGAAGTCGAAGATCCGCGTGTACGACGACCCGAGCTTGTAGTCGTGCTCGAACTCTTCCGTCTCCACCCAGGGCCCGCGTTCGAGGATCACCACGTCGGCGCCGCCCGCCGCGAGGTGGTAGGCGGCGATCGCGCCGCCGAAGCCGCTGCCCACGACGAGCACGTCGGTCTGTTCCACGCTGGTCATCGCAGGCTCCCTGATGCGGTCGTGTCCGGGTGCAGGCGAGCCAGCGGCCGGCCGTAGGAGTTCTTGGGGTACCGCCACAGGCCGTCCGGATCGGGGGGTGTGATCCCCATCGAGGTGAGCCCGGGATGGCCGGCGGCGATCGCCTCTGCCGTGGGCAGGTGCGCGGCGGAGTCGTAGGCCATGTAGCAGAAGAGCGCGAGCAGCACCCACAGCTCCTTCTCGGGATGGCCGGGCGCGGTCAGGAGGGTGGCCAGGTCGGTGCGCCGATCGAAGGGCAGGGCGGCGAACGGGGGAAGTGCCGGATCGAGCGACAGCCGCTGCTCCGCGGCGTACTGCCGCGCGTGCGCGTTGAGATCCCTGACGTAGTCGTCGAGCGCGCGGCTCAGACCCGCCGCGTCCCACTCCAGCAGTGCCAGTGCACCTGCCGCGACGGCGCCGCCGCCCGCCGAGGCCCCCGCGATGGCCGCATCGTCGGGAGACCGTTTCTCGCCGGGAACGATCGTGTCCGCGAACGCCTCCAGGGTGAGCGTGCGCTCATGAGTTCGGTCCGAATCCATGCCTTCATCGTCGGAGCACCCAGAATGTCGCGCATCTCCTTGTGAGCCCGGTCAGCACCAGCCGACTTCGGTGGCGATGCGAATGGCGTCCACGCGATTACGGGCATTGAGCTTGACAACGATCTTCGACAAGTAGTTTCGTACGGTTCCTGGCGACACGTGGAGGCTGGCTGCTATCTCCGGCGGCTCCGCGCCTTTCGCGGCGAGCCGGAGAACCTGGATCTCCCGTTGCGTCAGGGGGTTCTCGCCCACGTCCCAGGCGGTCAGGACGAGTTGCGGGTCGATGACCCGTCCTCCGGCGGCGACCTCCCTGATCGCCGAGGCCAGCCGGTTCGCCGGCATGTCCTTGAGCAGGAACCCGGACACCGATGCGGCCAGAGCCCGCCGGAGCGTTCCAGGCCGGCCCAGCCCTGTCAAGATCAGATTGCGACAGGCCGGCAACCGCTGATGGAGCTCGTGCGCCGCCGTGAGACCGTCCATCACGGGCAGGTCGATGTCGATGATCGCCACATCGGGACGCTTCTCCAGCGCGACAGGGACGATCCGGTCGCCACTCTCCACCTCGGCCACGACTCTCAGGTCGCGTTCGCTCTCCAGGAGCGCCACCAGAGCCTCACGCACGATCCGCACGTCTTCGGCGAGAAGGAGCTTCAGCATCTGAACCACCAATCATCTCCCGGGCTGGCCCCACCCCATTGCCTGCCGTCCTCCAGGTTGGTTGTACGAATTACCCCGGCCGACCAAGGAAGATTATTGATATACCGACCGCAGGTCACGCATGACAGCAAAAGGTATCTCGGCAGTGAGGTGGAACCACTCCCCCTCCGTCTCCGCCCGCAAGCTGCCGTTGATGGCCTCCACGCGCGCCCGGACATGCTCCAACACGTCCTCGTCGCTTTCGGCCCGGGTTGCGCCGTCGTGTGAGACGCGCAGCCGCACACCGCCGCCGTCTTCGACGCTCGCCGCGACGACGCACCGGCGCACGCCGCCCAGCCGCACCACGCTGGTGATCGCATCACGGAGCACCATGGCGAGCGCCACGTCGAACTCCTCTGGGAGCCGGTCGCAGGCGATGTCCACCCGCGCCTCGATTCCCGCTGCCGACAACGCCGCGCGGGTCGACTCGACCTCCGCCGCCAACGACACGTGCCGATACCCGCTCGCCGTGGAGCGCACCTCGGCGACCAGTCGGCGGGCCGCCGCCAGAACTTCCATGATGTGCTCCTGCGCGCGCTCCGGCTCGGTCAGCGTGAGACCGTGAGCCACGCCGCAGTTCCACATGATCGTAAAAAGATCACGATCCAGCAAGTCGTTCACCTTGCGCGCCACCCCTAGCCGTTCCTGCGTCACGGCCAGGCGGACGATCTCGTCCCTGGTTGCCCGAAGCTCCGAGACCACCGCGGACAGCGACGTGAGCCCGTAGATGGCCAGCCCGGCCTGCAGGGTCGAGCTCACCAGATATCCCAGCAAGACCGTCTCGTCCCCGATGGCCAGGGCGACGGCCAGGACGGCTCCCCCCACGGCCGCGTACAGCCACCATCGCCGGCTTCCGCGCAGAACCAGCAGGATCGACCCGGCGAGGAAGCCCGCCATCGCCCCCCACAGCGCGCCCACCCATATCACCGAAACGAACGACGCCACCGCCTGGATCGAAAGGGTCGCCACGCGGAGAAGGCCCGGCCAGGCTCGAGGGCCGAAGAACGTGTGCGCGAACTGGGTGACGAAAAGGACGGCCAGGCAGATCCCCACACCTAACGTGAAGCCCGCAGGATTCCGCCAGAGAATGTTCGTGATCAAGATGGGAATATAGCCCAGCAAAACCGCCGACGTCAGGAGATTGGCGGCTCCGGGCGCCCACCTGACAGAGCTTTGCCGGGAGAGATCGGAGAGGTTTCCGCCACCGAGGTTGCGTTGCTGCGCCAATGCCTCGGCCGGCACATCGGACAACCGGATCTCGGCGAGCAGACGAAACCAGCTGTCCTCCCGGCTCACCGTGATCTGCCCGCCGATCTCAGCCAGCCGCGAGGTCAGATTATCGAGCCCGCTGCCGCCCGATGAAATCGTATCGGAATTGACCCCGTCGTTTGCCACGCTCAGCCATACGAGACCATCACGCACGCCGCCTGCAATATCGCATTGACGGGCCTTGCTGTGGCGTAATACATTGGTTATGGCTTCCCGCAGCACAATGGCCAGCACCGAATCGACTGTTTCCGGAAGGTCGCGGCAGCGAACGTCCATCCGAACCTCGATCTGCGCCGCCGACAGCGTCGACTCGATCGATCTGACCTCTCCCGCCAACGACAACTTCTGGTCGCCCATCGGAATCATCCGCAGGGCCGCGGTCGCCCAGCGGGCGATCCACAGGGCCTCCCACATCACCTCCTTCGCCCGCTCCGGCGAGGCCGGCAACAGCCGGTGCGCGAGCTCGTTCTTCAGGGTGAACGCCAGCAAATCGTGCCCGACCACGTCGTGCAGGTCTCTGGCGATGCGCACCCGCTCGCCGGCCGCCGCCATCCGGCCCAGCGAGCTGCGGCCGCCTTCCAACTCCTCGGCGAGGGTCGCCAGGAAACTCAGGCCATAGAAGACCAGGCCGTGCACGAGGGTGAACGCAAGAACAAAAACAATGTTGATCGCGCCCAGTCCGTACGCGTAGAACAACACGGCGTTGGCGACGCACACCAGCGCGCATAAGAGCCAGTTGTACGGGGCGGCGACAACAAGGAGAACGGACGAGGCCAGCAGCGGCACTATGGCGGAGGCCTGCGGGCCGATCCACAGGGCCGGGGCGAACACCGCGACCGCCAGCGTCGTCACGGAGGCGATTCGGGCGCTGAGCGGCCAGCGCCACGGCTTCCCGAAAGAATGCGCGATCTGCAATCCGAACGCCACGGCCATACAGGCGCCGAAAGCCACGACTTCAGGCACCCGCGCCGACTCCCGGCCCACGCCGTTGAGCGTGTTCAGGATCGCGTCGAACGCGAACCCGAAGAGCACTCCAGCGGTAACCATCAGGGCCAGTCGCGGCGCCGGCACCGTGGGGCCGCCGTTGCGCCGCATCCGGGAGACCAGGGAGAAGATCCGACTTAAGGGGATAAATCGGATTAATCGGACATCTCGCGCCCCCGCCACGAGACTCTTGGTCATCCCCGCCCCTTCCGACCCCGGCGAATCGGCGCAGCCTCAGTCGAAGATGAGGCTATATCAGGCCGATCGACTGGACTAGAGCGCGTCTTACAAGTGATCACGACAGGAGTTGTCAGATCTTTGTTCCCGGTGAGACGTGATAAAATTACCGATGAAACCCGGTATGTAGATGGAGCGGTTACTGTCCGCCACAGGCGGTAAGGGTCGTCCGTGGTGTGATTATCGCCAGGTCATCGACGGCTTCTTGCGGCGGCTGCCGGCCGGCGCGCCGTGATGCGACATCCCGAAACGCCGCGGCCGCGCACCCGGGTCCACAGGCCGCGCCACCTGGTCGAACGATGCTTCGGCACGCCCAGGCGGCGGGCGGCGATCGCCACCCGCTTCGGCAAACGTGTCAGCCAGTACCGTGCCATCATCGGCTGCCTGATGCTCTCGCTCCGCCACGCCGAATTTCAGACACGCTCCAGCCCGATAGTGGAGCCGCCGAAAAGATCATCGCCTTTCGGTAATGGCACACTCGCTCAAATTCCCGCGACGGCTGGGGTCGGCAAGAATGCCGTCAGAGGAACAAAGGAATCGGGTTGAGCTCGTCGTACGAGGTCGCCTTCCCGAGGCGGCCGAGACGGACCGGCACGTCGTAGAGCCTGCCTTCGGCGAATCTCGCCCAGAAGTGCCGGAGGCCGGGAACGATGACCTTCACGACAGGCATGCCGATGTCGGGGCGCGTCTGGTCCAGTACGAGAAGCTCGGAGCCCAGCCGGCTGACCAGGCCGCGGACGTGGTCGATGTCGTCGCACAGATCGGCGCGTGGCACGTACGGGTAGTCGGACCTGCGCCGTGACGACTGGAGGGGGTCGGGCAGGAGGTAGGCGTGCGCCGCCGTCGTCGCCGTCTGCCACCAGTCCAGGAGGTGCGGATCGGCCGCGCCGTACCCGGTCCCGTCGGCCTTGGCCCCGGCCACAGCGGGCAGCAGCTGGCCGAGTTCGGTGAGAGCCCGTCGGACGGCGACATGCGGATCGAAGTGCGCTCCGAACCCGAGCATGAGGTCCTCAGCCGGCTTGTCCACCCGCTGGGAGATCGCCGCCATCGCCGCGATGCCCAGGTCGGTGGTCAGATCGAGCACCCAAAGACGCCGGCCCACTTCGGCATAGCGTTCGCGGAGGTCGGTGATCCACGTGTCGCCGAACGAGGCGAGGTCGACCTCCGGTTGACGCGTGCGGTTGTACCACCACAGGGCCGCCGCGTCCCGCTCCACGAGTTCAAGGAACCCCTGGAGGATCGCGTCCTCCAGGCTCGAGCCCGCGGCGTTTCCGTTGGAGTCGGCCCACAGCGGGGCGGGAGCCGCGTCGCCGCGGAAGTAGAGCACGTCGGTGGGGAGAAAGCGGTGCCGTCCTGTCGTCAGCGACCACACCGGCGTCCACTCCACAGCGGCCGTTTCGTCGAAGGGCTCCGGCACCTGGTGGAACGGCGTGGTGGAGGCGTTCCAGCGCTCGCGCTCGCTGAACTGGCGCGAATGGAAGAGCTGGTAGTCGTTGGGATGCAGGGCCTGGGGGCCGAGACCACGAAGAGTGTCGAGCACCGTCTCCTCGTCCCCGAAGCGGGAGGCGCAGTACCGCTCCACCGCTTCACAGAGGGCTCCCACCTTGGCCTCGATGTCGCCGGCCCCTTTACCGCCGCTCCGTGACCGAAGCCCCGCCCTGGCCGCTTCGAGGCGGTCCGATCGCAGCGCTCGGTTGTGTCCCGCGAGGTAGGAGTGCACAAATGCCGGCGCACGAGAGTCACGCCGGATCTCCCCCGTGACGCCCGTGACGGGATCCGCCAGGTGGCCGTACCGCTGCCACACCTGCTCGGCGGAGAGCGACCTGTGACCGTTGCCGGGCCCGGACGAGGTGGCCTTGAGCCGAGGCCGCACGACGATCGGCGCTCTGGCCTGAGCGGCCACCATCTTCGGATCCCCACAAGAAGGACATTGCGGCCGACGCTCCACAACGTGCCGCCGGCTCTCCAACGTGGTGGTGTCCAGCGTCCACAGGACGCCGGACAGGTCGTCCCGCTCCCCCGCCAGCCACTTGGCCGCTTGCAGGACCGCGAGCTGGATCCCGATCATGCGCGTCGCGGGGAGCGAGGCCGGCGGAGGGCGGACGGAACCTGTCCCGCCCAGCTCGCGCCGCACGCAGCTCTCCCCCTGCCGTTGCTCACGCAACCGGCCCGCCAGGCAGGACCAGCACGGCCCCGCCTTCGGGTCGAAGACCGGGCCGATCCAGTGAACGGCGCCGGACGTGACGGCGGGCAACCAGGCTCGTCCCAGCGCGAGGTGCCGCGTGTTGATCCCGTCCAGCTCCTGATCAAGGTAGTCGTCGCAGAAGACCAGCGAGAGATCGGCGGCGCCCGCGCCGTCTCCCCTGCTCAGCCCCATCGCCCGGCACGCGTCCTCGACATGCTCCGCGTCGGCTTTCCCGACCCGCACGATGTCCACGCTCGCCTGATCGACCTGGTCTCCGTCGAGCCCGGCCAGGTCCCAGTAGGCCTCGGCCTCGGTGTCCCGCGTTTGCGAGGAGTGGCGGAACCCGATGAGGTTCGCCTTCGAAAGCCGGCCGAGCATCTGACCCAGCTCTTCCGACGAGCACGTGGGTGCGAGGGCTTCCCGCACTTCGGCCAAGGTCCTGGTGCCGTCGAGCAGTGTGGCGACCGCGTGCGCGTGCGTCCCCGACAGGGCGAACGTCCCGGAGGGCGAGACGAGGTAGACGGATCCTCCGGAAGTCAGCTCAACCCGCACATGGCGCCTGAAGGTGATACAGGGGTCTCCGGTGCGCCTGACTTTCATCGCGCCGCGTCAGGCATTCACCTGAACGACGGGATGGCCATGACCTGTTCGCTCGGGTGGTCGAGGTCCTCGACCTGGATGGCGACGTCATCCAGCCGGAGTTCCGGCGCCTCTTCCTCGCTGGTGATGACGATGCCGAACCGGGCCAGCGTGCCCACCGGATCTTCGCGGTAGTCGTCCGCGAGCCGCGGTTCCGTCCACGCACGCATGACCAGCTCGGCGAACCGCCAGTCCTGTTCCTTGATCTTGTCTGCACGCGCGTTGACAGCGGCCATCTGCCGGCTCCTCGGATTGCGTCGGCTATGACACCCAGGATTGTGCGTCAGCCGCCACGACGGGAAAAGTTATAGATTCACCATTCCATATGTGAATTTTTCACACCCGGGTCGTGAATCTCTCTATAGAACACGACAAAAGGTGCATACTAGACTCCGACTCACGAGCTTCCACCCGTTGACACAGCCAGGACGGAGGCTGAGATGGACACGGTGAGATGGACACGGTGAGTGAAGAATCCATTAAAGCCGTCATCGCAATGCTCCATGAGAATCTGAGCGAAGAGGTAACGGTCGATGACATGGCGCACGTCGCCAGGTTCAGCAAGTTCCACTTCTCTCGCATTTTCCAACGGGCAACCGGAGTTTCGCCGGGACGGTTCCTTTCCGCTCTCCGCCTGCAGAAAGCCAAGCGACTCCTACTGGAAACGTCGCACAGCGTGACGGAAATTTGCCACATAGTGGGATATTCCGCGGTGGGGACATTCAGCTCCAGGTTCAAGAGCATGGTCGGGATGGCACCTGTGGATTATCGGCAGAACGGCGGCTTCCGGCCGGCGCCACCGGTGAGCATCGGGCCGGCGGTCATCCGCGGCGTCATCACGGTCGCGGCCGAGGCACGGGACGATCCCACCTTCATCGGAATCTTCCCGCGCCGCATTCCCGAAGGGCTGCCCGTGCTGCCCACGATGATTCCGCAGGCCGGGCCGTTCGAACTCAGCGGCGTCGCGCCCAACGACTGCTATGTGCTGGCCCGGTCCTTCCCGAGGCACGGCATCGGGTCGATCGCGGTGTACGGCCCGATCTCCGCACGGCCTGAGTCACCCGCGAACATCGTCCTCCGGCTCAGGCGGATACAGGAAGTGGATCCCCCGATCCTCCCCGCCCTCCTCGACCGGGAGTCATCGAAGGCGGTCGGCCTCCCGGTGTAGCCGCACCCGCATCGGCAGGCCGACCTCCTGTGTTTGTCAACGCGAGGATGTCCGTTCGACATCTCTGGCGCGGTGCTGGTCCCGGCCAGCGGCCGAGAGGGGACTTCCGGGCCGTACCACGTGCCAGCCCTAAAAGAGCGGTCGCCACGCCCTCGGCCCAACCGCGTGACCGGTCGTCGCCGGCCTGCCTGTCGGCGACCAGGCCGGCACGGACACGGGCCGAAGTGTGGCGGTGGAGACCGCCTGCGTCGCCGCTGCCTCACAAGCTTCCACGACGACGCCGAACTCGTCGCCCTCCGCCTCCGGACGCGGTGGGAGGTTGAGGACGTCGGCAGGGTCTGCGCGGGCCGGTGACTACAGCGGGATGTTGCCGTGCTTGCGTTGTGGCTGCGTCTGCCGCTTGTTCCTCAGCATGGCCAGTCCGCGCGCGACCGCGGCCCGGGTCTCCGCCGGGTCGATCACGTCGTCCACGAGGCCCCGCTCGGCCGCGTAGTAGGGATGCATGAGCTGCTCGGCGTACTCGCTGGTCAGCTCGGCCCGCAGGCCCTCCGGGTCGGCGGAGGCCACCAGCTCCTTGCGGAAGAGGACGTTCACCGCGCCCTGCGCGCCCATGACCGCGATCTCGTTGGTGGGCCACGCCAGCGACAGGTCGCTGCCGATGGAACGCGAGTCCATGACGATGTACGCCCCGCCGTACGCTTTGCGCAGGATGACCTGGATGCGCGGCACGGTCGCCTCGCAGTAGGCGTACAGCAGCTTGGCGCCGTGCCGGATGATTCCGGCGTGCTCCTGGTCGGTGCCGGGAAGGAATCCGGGGACGTCCACCAGCGTCACGATCGGGATGTTGAAGGCATCACAGAACCGCACGAACCGGGCGGCCTTCTGCGACGCGGCGACGTCGAGCACGCCCGCGAGCACCATGGGCTGGTTGCCGACCACGCCGACCACCTCGCCGTCGACACGGGCGAGGACGCAGACGACGTTCTGCGCCCAGATCTCGTGCACCTCGATGAACTCCCCGTCGTCGACCAGCTCGGCGATGACCGCGCGCATGTCGTACGGCTTGTGCGACTCGACGGGAACGATCTCGGCGAGCCAGGGACGGTGGTCGGAGGCCGCCCCCCTGGACGGCAGGCTGGGGGGCGGGTCCAGGTTGTTGCTGGGGAGCAGGGAGACCAGGTAGCGCACGTCGTCCAGACAGCTCTCCTCGTCGTCGTAGACCAGCGTCGCCACTCCGGTGCGACGGCCATGGACGTCGGCGCCCCCTAGATCCTCGTGACTGACGCGCTGACCGCTGACCGCCTCGACCACGTCGGGCCCGGTCAGGTACATCCTCGCCACGTCGCGGACCATGAAGGTGAAGTCGGCGAGCGCCGGAGAGTAGGCCGCTCCTCCGGCGCACGGCCCGAGAATGACGCTGATCTGCGGGATGACGCCCGAGGCCTGGACGTTGCGGCGGAAGATCCCGCCGTACCCGTCGAGGGACATGACGCCCTCCTGGATCCGCGCTCCCCCGCTGTCGTTGAGCCCGATGACGGGGGCTCCGGCAGCGATCGCCAGGTCCATCACCTTGTGAATCTTCGCGGCGTGCGCCTGGCCCAGCGAGCCGCCGAACACCGTGAAGTCCTGGGCGTACACGAAGACCCTGCGGCCGTCGATCGTGCCGGAGCCCGCGATCACGCCGTCGGTGTACGGCCGGTTCTCGCCGAGCTTCATTCCGTGGGCCTGGTGACGGCGGTACATCTCGATCTCGACGAACGACCCGTCGTCCAGCAGGAGGTCGAGCCGCTCGCGGGCGGTCCGTTTGCCGAGCGTCCGCTGCCTGGCCACCGCGTCGCGGGACCCGGCGGCGATCTCGTGACGAAGCCGGCCGTGCCGCTCGCGCAGCGAGGGCATCGTCCGCGGTTCCTCCCTCTCGGAGGGCTCTCGGAGTGCTTCCGGCGGACTGGACTGCTGGTTGGCCAGCATCACAGATACCTCGCTAAAGGGGGATCATGGGCGGGAGTCATCGCTCAAGCGTGCCCGCGGGGAGATCCTCATGTCTTCTCCGGCTGTGCCGACGCGAGAGGACACAGCAATTTCAAAGAAACCACCATGCGCACCGAGCTGCTAAGTTAAGCCAGATTTAGCCAGCTAACGGAAATTTCGGTCAATCCCGATACGGAGGTTTCCCATGGCTGCTGGAGCGGCCGCCGCGCATGGCCATCCGCAAAGAATCGGATCGCTTAACGGGCGGTACCACAGAATCGGTCTCAACATTTTCCTGGTGGTCGTGGTGGCCCACTGGGCCGAGCACGTCGCCCAGGCCATCCAGGTCTACGTCCTCGGCTGGCCGCTCCCCGACGCGCTCGGCGTGCTCGGGGAGTTCTTCCCCTGGCTGGTGAGGTCCGAGTGGATGCACTACGGCTACGCCCTGCTCATGCTCATCGGGCTCGTCGCACTCCGCAAAGGTTTCACCGGCCGGGCCCGTACCTGGTGGAACGTCTCGCTGGGCATCCAGATCTGGCACCACTTAGAGCACCTGCTGCTGCTCCTGCAGGCGCTGACGCATCACAACCTGCTCGGCCGCCCGGCGCCGACCAGCATTCTGCAGCTCGTCTTCCCGCGCATGGAGCTGCACCTGTTCTACAACGCGGTCGTTTTCGTCCCGATGGTGGTGGCGATGATCCTGCACCGCCGTCCGCGAGAGTCGGAGCGCGCGAACATGGCGTGCACGTGCGCCTCCTCCCCCTCGTACGGGTAGTTCGTGCTGCACCGGCGGTGCCGCCTACGTGCCGGGGAGCATCAGCGCGCCCCGGACGTAGACGGCGAGGTGCTCGCGGTCGCACCGAGGCGGTAGGCGACGATCTCGGCCTTCTCACCGGGGAGTTGCGGCCAGCCGCCGGCCGCGAGCAGGGTGTCCCCATGGACCGCCACCGGCGAGTTCGACGTGGCCGGCAGCTTCGCCTGCCAGACCTCCTGGCCCGTCCCGGTGTTCAGCGCGTGAACCGTTCCGTCGAACGTCGTGGTGAAGACGAGGTCGTTGGCCACCGTCGCCGCGCCGTAGGGTGACTGGCCGAACGGGTGCGTCCACTTGATCGCGCCGGTCGCCAGATCGATCGCGACCAGCTCACCCGTCGCCTCGTCGAACGGCGGAAACTCCGGCACAACCTGGTTCGTCCAGTTCGCGGCGTAGTTGTTCACCGCGGCGTACACGGTCGTGTCGTCCACGGCGATCGGCGCCGGAATGCCGCCGAGCACGCCGGGATAGACCGTGAACGGCATCTGCGGCAGTTTCGCGTACTCGCCCCTGAGGGCGAGCAGGTTGTCGTCGTCATGCCCGTTGTGCTTGCCCACCGGTGTCTTCCACAGCAGCTCGCCGGTGCGCTGGTCGTAGGCGTAGACGTAGCCCAGCTTGCCCGAGGCGAGCACCGTCGGCCTGCCGCCCGCGCGGGTCAGGACCGGAGAGTTCTGGAGGTCCCAGTCGTAGATGTCGTGGGGAAGCGGCTGCTGGTACCACAGCGGCCTGCCCGTCGCCGCGTCGAGCTTGACGATGGAGTTGGTGTAGAGGTTCGGGCCCGGCCGGCTCGAGCCCCACGGGTACTCCTCCGTGCCGAGGAAGGGCCCCGGGTTGCCGACGGAGACGTAGAGGTCGCCCTTCTCGTCGAAGCCGGGCGGATGCCACAGCCCACCGCCGGAGTTGATCTCCGGCTTGCCCCAGAGGTCGGTCGGGACCGTGTTCCACTTCCACTTGGGACGGCCGGTCGCGGCGTCCAGCGCCCAGAGCACGCCGACGCCGTCGCCTGAGAAGAAGGTGTCGGGGTTGCCGGGGACCGTGGACACGTAGACGGTGTGGTCGTTGAAGCCGGGGGCCATGTCGATGCCCTCGTTCTTGTTGCGAACGAGCGGCTTGCTCCAGAGTTCCGCACCCGTCCGCGCGTCGAGCGCGAACGCGGACGTCACGGTCGCGCCGTACACCCTGCCGTCGCCCACGTTCACGCCGTTGGGGCCGCTGCTGGGCGCGTTGTACATCTTCGTCCATAACAGCCGGCCGGTGCGCAGTTCGATCGCGTAGACGTTCGAGCCGAGATCCTGCGTGTACACGACGCCGTCGGCCACGACGGGCGTCGTCGCGTAGGAGCCCGCCCAGCGGTCCGAAGGCGCCTTGATCGGCACCGACCAGGCGACGCCTAGCCGCGAGACCGACCTGGAGTCGATCGGACCGCGGACGCGTCGGGTGTTCGCCTTGTTCCCGTTGGGCGCCGACCACGTCGGCGCGACGCCGTAGTCGCCCGGGGTGTCCGCCGTCGCCGGTGTGAACACACCGGCGCCCGTGGTGCCGACGATGACCGCGCTCACCGCGACGACGGACAGCAGCCGGGCGACCGGCCGGGTGCCGCGAGTCTGGTTCGATGGCATCCGACCCCTCCTCTTGTCTCGATCCTTCGAGCGCTGAGGGATGGCTCGGCGCTTTTCCAGCGGCACGCTACCGGCCGGCCCGCTCGGCGCCTTCTTCTCGATTGCGGTATTCACAGGCCACACCGCCTGCCCGCGGCGCCGATGGCCGTAGCCGTGATGACGTTGTCGGCGTGACGCACGGCGGACTCGCGCCGCACTCGCGCCGGGTACTGTCGGGGGCTTTCTGGCCCGGGCTCCCGCGTCTACGGTTGAGGCCATGGTTCCGATGATCACTCTCAACGACCAGAGCACCCTCCCGCAGCTCGGCTTCGGGACGGCCCTCATCCCAGCGGACCAGACCGCCGACGTCGTCGGCCAGGCGCTCCAGGCGGGATACCGGCACATCGACACCGGGCAGTTGTACGGCAACGAGCAGGGGGTCGGCGCCGCCATCGCCGCGTCCGGCATCCCGCGCGAGGAGCTGTACGTCACCAGCAAGCTCAGCACCGGCGACCACCGTCCGGACGACGTGCGCCGTTCCTTCGACGAGAGCCTGGACAGGCTCGGCCTGGACCGGCTCGACTTCTTCCTGATCCACTGGCCGCTGCCCACGCGCTACGACGGCGACTACGTCTCGACCTGGAAGGCCGTCACCGACCTGGTCGCCGACGGCCGGCTGCGCACGGCGGGCGTGTCGAACTTCGAGCCCGCGCACCTTGACCGCGTCATCGCCGAGACCGGGCTGGTGCCCGCGGTCAACCAGATCGAGGTGCACCCGTACTTCGCCAACGACACCGCCCGCGAGGCTTCACGCCGGCACGGCATCGCGGTTGAGGCGTGGGGGCCGCTCGGGCAGGGCGCGGTGCTCGGCAACGAACTGATCGGCAAGGTCGCCGCCGCCCACGGCAAGTCCATCTCGCAGGTCACGCTGCGCTGGCACATCCAGCGCGGCGACATCGTCTTCCCGAAGACGACGTCGCGCAAGCGGATGGAGGAGAACCTCGACGTGTTCGGCTTCTCGCTGTCGGCGGAGGAGGTCGAGGCGATCAACTCACTCGACAAGGGTGAGGCGGGCCGGCGCGGGCCGCATCCGGACACCTTCGACTACGTCCCGGAGTGACCTCCCATCCCGCTCGGGCCTTCCCCGTCGAGGGCCGGCCAGGTCTTCCGTCCTGAGCATCGTCGCGAGGAGCGCCTCGACTGAGTGGCGTGCCCTGGCTGCGACCTAACACACATCATGAGATGCGGCGGAGAAACGAAAGACCAAAGCTATAAGTATCCAAACTTCCACGAAGGGGTACTCATGGCTTTTATCTCCCTTAACTCTGATGAACCGGGAATTCGCAGTCTCTTTCTGTATCGCCCGGAGACCGCCCGCCCGTTGAACGAGCTGGTGGAGGTACTGCTGTGCGGGGAGAGCACCCTGTCACGCGGAGAACGGGAGCTGATCGCGGCGTACGTGTCGTCGCTGAACGAATGCCGGTTCTGCTTCTCCACGCACGCGGCGATCGCCGCCGCCCACCTCGACGAGGGCATGCCGCTGGTGGAGCAGGCCTGCGTCAACCTGAGCGCGGCGCCGGTCTCCGGGAAGCTCCGGGCGCTGATGGACATCGCGGGCGCGGTGCAGCAGAGCGGGAGTGCGGTCACCGAGCAGCACGTCGCCGCCGCCCGGGCCCTGGGCGCCACCGACATGGAGATCCACGACACCGTGCTGATCGCGGCCGCCTTCTGCATGTTCAACCGTTATGTGGACGGCCTGGCCACCTACGCCCCGGACGACCCCGCCGTCTACGCCGAGCGGGCGAAGCGGTCCGACGGTTACGTGGCGGGGCTGACCGAATTGCAGGGCCAGGCCTGAGCGTCCCCTGTAAGCAGCGGGACGACCGCTAAAGACCGTTTTATAGCGAAATTGACAAATAATTCACCCATTGCCTGATCTGCGCCCGGATGAGGGTTGACTCGGCCACGGTGATCGCTCACGCTGCGCGTGAAGTGCTCCGTCGCCCATCCCTCAAGGAGTGTCCATGGCGCATGTCACGCTGGGCCATGATCAGCCGGGCGTTCCCGGCCCGTTCAGCCGCCGGCCGCAGACCGCGCGTCCCATGCGCGGGCGGCCCGGGGTGCCCGGCGAGCCGGGGCCGCGATGCCGATGACCGCGACCTTCGCCCACCGTTATCTGATCATCGGCGCGGGACCGGCCGGGTTGCAGCTCAGCTACTTCCTGCAGCGGGCCGGGGCCGACTACCTCACCCTGGAGCGTGACGCCGCCCCGGCGTCCTTCTTCCGCCGCTATCCGCGGCACCGTCGCCTGATCTCGCTGAACAAGGTGCACACCGCCCAGGACGATCCTGAGATCAAGCTGCGCTGGGACTGGAACTCCCTGCTCAACGACGCGCCCGACCTGCTGTTCCCCCGCTACTCGAAGGAGTACTTCCCGAGCGCGGACGACCTGGTCGGCTACCTCGCCGACTTCCAGCGCGAGCACAAACTCAACGTGCGTTTCTCCACACCGGTGGACCTGATCGAGAAGGTCGGCGGCCGGTTCGCCGTGCACGCCGCCGGGCAGGTGTTCCACGCGGAGTGCGTCGTCATGGCGACCGGCTGGGGCGGGCCGAACATCCCCGACATCCCGGGCATCGAGCTCGCCACCGGGTATGAGGACATGCCGACGAGCGGGGAGGGGTTCGCCGACAAGCGGGTGCTGATCATCGGCAAGGGCAACTCGGCGTTCGAGACCGCCCAGGCCCTGCTCCCGCACGCCGCCGTCATCCACCTTGCCAGCCCGCATCCCGTCCGGCTGTCCTGGACGAGCAAGCATCCCGGGGACGTGCGCGGCCAGTACGGCGCGCTGCTCGACAGCTACTGGTTCAAGACGCTCCACGGCGTGCTCGAATGCGACATCGACCGGATCTGGCGTGAGGGTGACACGTTCAAGGCCGCCATCACCTACACCCTGGCCGAGGGCGAGCAGGCGTTGCTGGAGTACGACGCGGTGTTACGGTGCACCGGCTTCCGCATGGACACCGGCCCCTTCGCCGTCTCGTGCCGGCCCGAGCTCGCCCCGAACGGGCGGATCCCGGCGATCGGCCCTGACTGGCAGTCGGTCAACGTCGACGGGCTCTATTTCGCGGGCACGCTGATGCAGGGTCGCGACTTCAAACGCGCGTCGTCGGCGTTCATCGACGGCTTCCGCTACAACCTGCGCACGATGTCGAGGCTGCTCGCCGAGCGTTACGAGCAGACGCCGCTCAACCACCAGGAGCTCCCGGCCGATCCCGACAGGCTGGCCGGCACGATGCTCGACCGGGTCAACCACAGCTCGGCACTGTGGACCCAGTTCGAGTACCTGTGCGACGCGTACGTGGTCGACCCGGCCACCGGGCAGGTCCGCCACTACGAGGACCTGCCCGAGGACTACGCGGTCGAGCGATTCGCCGGCGAGGCCCAGGTCTTCACCGTCACCCTGCGGTGGGGCCGCCAGGACTACGGCGACGTCTTCGCCATCCAGCGCCACCCCACCCCGGACCGGGCCGAGGAGAGCGCCTTCCTGCATCCGGTCATCCGCCACTGGCGCCGCGGTGACCTGGTCGCCGAACGCCACCTCCTGGAAGACCTGCTCGCCGAATGGCGTCATCCCGTACGGCACGTGCAGCCGCTGTGCGCGTTCCTGGCGCACGAGCTGGCCGCGCGGGACGGCGCGTCAGCCGAGAGCTCCTGACGTGGTCTGCTCCATCAGATAGTCGACCACGTCGGCGGGCCGCCCCTGCTTGGCGAGGGCGGCCCGCTGACGTGCCGCCCCCGTGCCGGTGGCGCGCAGCCACGCCAGCCGATCGGTCACCATCTCCAGGTCGCCGGTCTCCTCCAGGGCCGGCCGGCTGTGCCGTACGAGCGCGTCGAGCAGGTCGCCGGCGGTCAGCAGCTCGCCGGTGACGGGGGAGATGCCGTGCCCGTCCAGCCCGTCGCGGGCGGCCCGCCAGTACGCCGCGCGCAGGAGCTCGGCCGACAGCCGCGGGCCGGGGTCGCCGGCCGCGACCCGCCCCAGCGCGGTCACCACCAGCGCCCGCACCACGGCGGCGAGCAGGGCCGACTCCTCCGCGGTGGCGGGCACGTCGGTCACCCGGATCTCCAGCGTCGGCAGCCGGGAGGACGGCCGGACGTCCCAGAAGATCGTTCCCGGGTCCACCAGCACGCCCGCCTCGGTCAGCCTGCCGATCAGCTCGTCGAACTCGGCCAGCGAGGAGAAGTACGGCGGGGGACCCGCGACCGGCCACTTGGTCCAGCAGAGCGTGCGCCAGCTCGCATAGCCGGTGTCACGGCCGGTCCACATCGGGGAGTTGGCCGTCATCGCGATCAGGACGGGCAGCCACGGCCGCAGATGGTTGGAGACGAGCACCGCCTGCTCCCGGTCGGGCAGGTGCACGTGGACGTGCCCGGCGCAGATCGTCTGCTCGTCGTGGAGCGATCGGTAGGTCGCGATCCCGATGTCGTACCGGGGGTGATCGGTGATCAGCGGCGGGACGACGTCGCCCAGCACCGGGGTGCCCGAGGCCACCACCGCCAGCCCGCGCTCCCGGGCCGCCGCCGCCGTGGCCACGCGCATGCGCCGCACCTGTTCTTCCAGGTCGGAGAGGTCGGCGCTCGGTGGCGTCTTGGCCTCCACCTGGTACCTGGTGATCTCGGTGCTCGTCCGCTCCCCCAGCTCCTTCGCGGCCTGCGCGATCACCTCTGCGGCCCGCGGAGACACCTCGCGCGTCAGGGGGTCGACGACCAGGTACTCCTCCTCGACCCCCACCAGCGGGCAGGCGGCGTCGAAGGGCACTGGCTGCGGGGATTCGGCGGTCTCCGTCATCGCTGCTCCGAGGGCTCGGCGTTGATCATCAACGTGCTCCGACGCAACCGTACTTCACGTCCTCGCACAATGAGCTCGATCGCGCCCGAGCGCCGTTTGTTAGAGGCTCTTACCACCTCATTATGAACGCGCGTGGAGTTCCTCATCACCTTTTGTTATGCCGACGCCGAACCAATGCGTAAGGACGGGAAACAGCGAAGCCGCCGACCCAGATCACGGAGTCTCCCGGGGCTCTCCCGTCTCATGGATTGAGACAACCGTGGCGAGTCCACGGGCTTGGCAGAGAGCACGATCGAAGAAGACGGCGTGATCTCCAATCGTGCAGGATTCACTCGAACACATGACGCCAAGTGACCGGCGGCCTCCGCTGCTGCCACCCCCCAGCCTTGGTGTTGGCGGTGCGCGCCGACCGGTAATGGGCGCAACGCGGAAGTGGGCTCATGTCGCCGAACGCTGGCTCGTCACGTGGTTCTCTGCGCTCGGAAAGGGAACTGGACATGCGGCAAGAGGAAACACCCGCCCGCGACACCGTGCAAACACCGAGACCCAGACCACGCGTCACGAGACTGGGGCGGGCCGCCATCAGCGTGTTCGTCGCCCTGGTGGCCCTGTTCACCATGACTGCCGGCGCCGACGCGAGCGGAACGCCCAAGGAACCCTCGACCGGCCCGGCGCTCTTCGCTCCCGGGTTCACGCACGGGAAGGTCGCTGTCGACGGCGGCACCCTCCACTACGTCATGGGCGGGTCCGGCCCGGCCATCGTGCTCCTGCACGGCTGGCCGCAGACGTGGCTGATATGGCGTCAGGTGATGCCCGAGCTCGCCCGCAAGCACACCGTGATCGCGTTCGACCTGCCGGGGCTGGGAGACTCCTCCATACCGGCCGGCGGCTACGACAAGGTCACCACCGCACAGCGGATTCACCAGGCCGTGCAACGTCTGGGCTTCAGCCAGGTGGGGCTACTCGGCCACGACCTCGGCGCCCTGGTCGCCTACCCCTACGCACGCGACTTCCCGACCGAGGTGACCCGGCTCGCCGCGATCGAGACGCCACTGGCCGGCTTCGGCCTTGAGGAGCTGTACGGACTGAGCTGGCACTTCCGGTTCAACTCCTCCCCCGCACCGATTCCCGAGCAGATCATGGACAACGACGACGTCAGGACCTACCTCGGCATGATGTTCGACTTCAGTCATCGCCAGGACGCCGTGGATCGCGAGCCGTTCTTCGCGGCCTATGCGGACCCGGCCAGGCGGACCGCGGGGTACGAGTACTACCGGGCGTTCGCCGGCGACGCGGAGAACAACAAGGCCAACGCGGCGAAGCGGCTGCCCATGCCGGTGCTGGGGATCGGTGGGCAGTACTCGTTCGGGCCCGGCGTCGCCGACTCGTTCCGCAAGGTCGCCGACGACGTTCGTTCCGCGGTTGCGCCCGACTCCGGGCATTTCGTCCCCGAGGAGAATCCGACCTTCCTGAGCGATTGCGCAGGCCTCTTCTTCGGCACCGAGAACACCACACCACCTCGGCCCGAACTCGCCGGCTGCGCCCGGTAGCACAGACACCGATCCCAGGCACCTGACCAGAGGCCGGACGCCGGCCTCTGGTCAAACCTTTTGGGCGGACCCCACCGAACAGAGCACCACGGCATCACCGCCGACGGCCTGGCGTGCCAGAGCCGCAAGCTTTCAGGGTCGAGCACGTTGGAAGAAGGATTTCGCAGCCTCGATCATCACAATTGGGTGGTGATCCGTCGACATGCGCGCCGCGAGAGTTCGCCGTGGTTCTTCGCAGTCTTGGGGCTCGTTGCGGGCTTTCTGCTCTTCCTCGCTGTGCCGAGTGTCATGCCCGCCATCCGGGCCGCCCGGGCTGACGGGACACCCGGCGTCTTCACGGCGGAAAGGCTCGACTGCGTTTATCACGGCCCGCACGAGCAGTGCAACTGGCTGGGCGAGTTCCGCGCGGACAACGGGGAGCGGCGGCAGGTCTCCCTGTACGGCAGCGACAGTGACACGCTCCGCGTCGGCCAGCAGACCAAGGCTGTCGACGTCGGCCGGTCAAGCCGCGTATACGGCCCCGGGGGCTCCAACGAGTGGGTGTTCACCGCGCTGCTGCTCGCCGCGGGCCTCTCGCTGCTCGTCTACGCGGTGAAGCGACTCGCTCCGCGGAGTGCGCAGTCCGACAGAAGCGCCGTTGGGTAAGACACCTTCATCCTGTGGGTGAACTGCCGCGACGCCGCGTTCCGGCCGCCATCTCGCCGCAGCGCCGAGCGCGACTGCGGACCACCCCCCTCGCCGGAGGAGATCACGATGGCACGTCCCAGGACCATGCCCGACCGCGAGGCCCTTCATCCCGCCCCCGCGACGTCCACCTTCGTCAACGGCGCCTTCCCCCGCAGGCGCTGGCTGGTCGTGCTGCTCAGCGCGCTCGGGGGCTTCCTGCTGACCGTCTTCTGGTCGGCGCAGTTCGTCGACCAGGAGATCGGCGACAGCGTCGCCAACGCGCTGCTCGGGCACGACGCGAAGGCGACGCCGATCGCGGGAGTGGCTGCGGGCATCACGTTCGCGTTCGTGTCCGGGCTGGCCGGCACGTTCACCGCCTGCAACGTCGCCGCGCTCAGCGCGGTGGCGCCCCTGCTCGGCGCCGGCGGCAGCCGCTGGGGTCGGCTGCTGCGCACGCTGAAGCCGCTGGGCTGGCTGTCGGTCGGCATGCTCGCGGTGTCCGCCACGTACGGCGCGGTCGTCGGGCTGGTCGGCACCCGCATGCCGCAGTTCTCGACCGCCCAGAACGTCGCCGGGAGCCTGTCGCCGCGCAGCATCCAGTCGATGGCCGTTTTCGGAGTGATCGGACTGGTGATGCTGTACCTGGGCCTCGCGGCGCTCGGCATCGTGCCCGACCCGTTCGCCCGGATCGCCGCGCGCTTCCCGAACTTCCCGATGGTCTTCATGGGCGGGTTGATCGGCGGATTCCTGATCGGGCGCCCCTTCCCCCTGTTCCGGCAGATGTTCCGCGACGCGGCTGACAGCGGGAACCCGCTCTACGGCGCGGTCGCCTTCAGCCTGCAGTCGCTCGGGAACATCGTCATCATGTCGGTGCTGTTCCTCGTCCTGACCGTCGTCGCAAACGGCCGGCCGCAGCGGTGGCTGGCCACGAAGCCGAGCCGGGTCGCCGTCCTGACGGCCTCGGCCCTCATCGTCGCGGGCGCTTTCACCTTCCTCTACTGGGACGTACGGCTGCTCGCCGGACGGGGGATCATCCCGTGGTACCCGATCGTGGACTGGTTCTCGTCGTAGGGCACCCCGGACATGACAAGAGGCCGTCTCCCGCATGGGAGGCGGCCTCTGACGTGGTGGGCGATACTGGGATCGAACCAGTGACCTCTTCGGTGTGAACGAAGCGCTCTCCCGCTGAGCTAATCGCCCGCCCTGTGCGGCCCCTCGCGGTGCCGACGGGGAAAACCATACCGCACTTCGGGGGGTGCTGGCGAAGCGACGATCTCCCGGCCCGAGGGGTAGCGACGAAGGCCGGAGGGGAATCGGGGGAAAGGGGGCAGTTGCCCGTCGGTGTGGCTGCTCGTTGTCATACCATCGTCGTGTCCCGGAAGGTGCCGATCGTGATCTTTAGTAGGAAACGTTCTTGGTCGGCCCGCCGAGACAGGCTCCACAACTCGCAAAACCCTTGCAAATACGACCCGATTGATGCCGTTTAGCCAGGTAGTTGCCCAAATGTCCAGCTGTGATGTGCGTTACAGAAGGGCCTCGGAGCGGAATCTTTCCTACAGGTTTCTTCGTTCCGCGTCATAGCTCAGGACGAAGTCCGTCAGAGCAGTGAAAGCCCCGTGTGGGGACCTACGACGAAAAGGTTTGGCTGACGATGAACAGCACCACCGTCTCCGCCGAGCTTGGCCTTCGGCTTGTGGTCCCCGACCGTACTACCGTCCCCCTCCTTGCCGGGCTGAGCTATACAGCCGACGACCCGTATGCCATACGCATGGCCTTCCACGTAGGGAACGACGAACCGGTCGAGTGGATCTTTGCCAGGGAACTTCTGACCGTTGGCATCGTGAGACGTGTCGGCGACGGCGACGTGCAGGTCTGGCCCGCACGCGCCGACGGCGAGCGCACCCTCCATATCAGCCTGACCTCACCGTTCGGTCAGGCTCTCTTCGAGGTGCCGCTGGCCCCGCTGACGGAGTTCCTGCACCGGACGTACGAGAAGGTGCCGGCCGGTCGCGAGACCGACTTCATGGATCTGGACGCCGAGCTCACCAACATGCTCTGGCCGTCCTGAACCAGCGCGTGTCACCCCGGCAGTGAGTCCAGGGTGGCGCGCATTCTGCTGATCTCGATGCTCTGGCCCGAGTAGACGTCCTTGGCCATGAGGCGCATGCGCTGGTCCTGGCCGGCCTTGAGTTCCTCTCCCGCCATCCGCACCGCTCCCCCGTGGTGTCTGATCATCAGGGTGAGGAACAGCCGGTCGAACGCGGCGCCCCTCGCCGCGCCCAACTGATTCAGCTCCTGCTCGTCGGCCATGCCGTCGCCGGTCTGGGCGTGGGCGTGGCCGGCCGGCGCCGAGCGGCCGAGCTCGCCCAGCCAGTCGGTCATGAGCTTGATCTCCGGCTGCTGGGCCACGGCGATCTGCTCGGCATAGCGCCTGATCTCCGCATTTGTGGTCCGGTCCTTGACCAGGCCGGTCATTTCCAGCGCCTGCCGGTGGTGCGGGATCATGGCCTCGGCGAACCGGACGTCGGCCGCCACCGGCCCCGGCGGCCGTTCCCCCACCCGCTCCCCCGGGGTGGCCGTCCTGGCCGGGGTGCCCGGACCCTGTGGGACGATCACTGGTGCGCCCGTGCCCACCGCCGGTGGCTGCTCGGGTTCCTCGGCGCAGCCCGTGAGGGCCAGCGACGCCAGAAGAGCGACCAAGAACGCGCGCGCCGGACTCATGGCTGACATAGCTTCCATACTGAGTCAAAACGATAAGGGGGACACGCGTGAACGCTGCCAAACTCGGAGGGGCGGTGGCATGCGTGTTACTCATGCTGGTGTCCGCGTGCGCCGTCACGACGCCGAGAGCCGCGACGTCCGAACCCGGGAAGGGCACGGCGAAGCCGGGCCTGGCGGCCACCCCGGGAGCCGCCGGGAACGTGATGACGAGCGCCAACGTGACCCAGGTCGCCCACGTGCCCCGTGCCGCGCCGCTGGCCGGTGACATGGACTGGAACACCGACCTGGCCTTCCAGGGCGACTACGCGTTCGTCGGCAACTTCGGCGGCTTCGCGATCTACGACATCAGCGACCCGACCAAGCCCAAGACGGTCAGCCAGGTGGCCTGCCCGGCCCAGCAGAACGACGTCTCCGTCTACGGCGACCTGCTGATCCTCTCGATCGACGAGCCGCGAAGCGACGAGACCTGCGCGTCCACGACGAAGGAGCGCGCCTGGGAGGGCCTGCGGATCTTCGACATCAGCGACAAGCGGAGCCCCAAGTACGTCGCGGCCGTCGCCACCGACTGCGGCTCGCACACGCACACGATGGTGCCCGACGGCGAGAAGCTCTACGTCTACGTCTCCTCCCCCGGCCCTCAGCCGGACTCGGTGACCTGCCCGCCTCCGCACGAACTCCTGCAGATCGTGGAGATCCCCACCAAGAACCCCGAGGCGGCGAAGGTCGTGGCCAAGCCTCCCCTCGGGGTGGATCGCCCGCAGGAGGGCACCGGCTGTCACGACATCACCGCCTTCCCCGAGAAGCACCTGGCCGCCGCCGCCTGCTTCGGCGACGGCTTCCTGCTCGACATCTCCGACCCGGTCCATCCCAAGGTGCTGCAACAGGTCCGCGACACGGAGAACTTCCAGATCTGGCACTCGGCCACGTTCAACAACGACGCCACCAAGGTCGTCTTCAGCGACGAGCTGGGCGGCGGCTCGGCCCCGACCTGTGACCACAGGACGCCCCCGACCAAGGGCGCCGACGCGATCTACGATCTGGTCGACAACCGGCTGGAACTCCGCGGCTACTTCAAGATCCCGCGCGAACAGCAGGAGAAGGAGAACTGCGTCGCCCACAACGGCTCGCTGATCCCGGTCAAGGGCAAGGACGTCATGGTCCAGTCGTGGTACCAGGGCGGCGTGTCGATCTGGGACTTCACCGACTCCAGCAACCCCAGGGAGATCGGCTACTTCGAGCGCGGGCCGTTCGCGGGCGGCGCGGCGGGGTCGTGGTCGGCGTACTACTACAACGGCTACATCTACTCCAGCGACATGCGCGAGGGCCTGGACGTGATCAGGATCGACGACCCGCTGACCGACCCGGCCAAGCAGGTCAAGATGGACGACTTCAACGTCCAGACCCAGAAGACCTACTGAGGCGCGGTGATCGTCCCAGAGCGCCAGTGGCTGTAGCGGGTCTCCCAGGTGGAGGTCAGCATGTCGCCCTCGATCGGATACCTCCAGACGAGCAGGTACGACACGGGGCGGTCCTGGGGGTCCAGCTCGACCTTCCAGTTCAGGGTCGTCTTCGCCAGCTCCTTCTGCGTCCAGCCGCCGGCGATCTCCATGAGGATGTCCTGCAGGGTCTGCGGAGTCGTCACGGTGTGGAGCGAGCCGGTGTAGACGCGTCCCGATCGGCGCACGGCGGGCGTCAGCGCGACCAGCTCGGTGAGCATCGCGACTGAAGCCATGAGCTCGATGAGCCGGACGTGGGCCACGATCTCGGACGGGTCGCGCTCCTTCGTCTTGCGGCCGTTGATGTAGATGCCGTAGGCGGCGCTCTGGCGGATGACGGCGGCTCTGACCCGCTTGTCGCCGGTGGCGGACGCGAGAACGGACAGGTCGTAGCTCACCGCGTTCGTCGCGGACCCCGCGCCGAGGTCGTAGACGAGCCTCCCCGTGGCGTTGGCGTTGAAGCTGCTCTGCGACAGCCCTCCCTCGTAGGTGAGGTCGGCCATCGGCGTGGCGCCGAGGGCCGTCTGTATCGCCGCCATGAGCGCGCGCGGCTCCGCCGCCGGACCTGAGGGGGACGCGGTCACCGCCGCCGGGCTTCCCGAGGCCGCCGGCGGCGCGCTCGTCGTACCCCCGGCGGCCCTGCGCCACAGCAGCACCCCGCTCGTCGCCGCGGCGGCCAGGACGGCCCCGGCCCCGACCAGCAGGCCCCTGCGCGACACCCGGGGCAGGCCCGCCTCCACGGTGGTCAGGTCCAGCTCGGCCGCCCCGTGTTCGCCGACCAGTTCGAGGAGCACGTCGCGGGCGGTGGGCCGGACGGCGGGGTCCTTGGCCAGGCAGCGCGCGACCAGCCCGCGCAGCGGCGCGCTGAGGTCGCCCAGGTCAGGCTCGGCCTGCAGGATCTGGTAGGCCACCGCGGCGATGCTGTCGCCGCGGAACGGCGGGCGCCCGGAGGCGGCGAAGACCATCGTCGAACCCCACGCGAACATGTCGGTGGGCGCGCCCACCGGCCCGTCGCCGAACTGTTCCGGGGCCATGTACCGCGGTGTGCCGGCCAGCTGGCTGTGGGAGGCGGTGAGCCCCGACAGCCGTGCGATGCCGAAGTCGATGACGCGCGGCCCGTCGGGCGCCATCAGCACGTTGGCAGGCTTGAAATCCCGGTGCACCACGCCGGCCCGGTGGATGGCGGTCAGGGCGGTGGCCGTGCCGATGGCCAGCCGGATCAGCGCGGCGCCGCCCAGCGGGCCGACCGCCGCCAGCGACGGGCCGTCGATGTACTCGCTGACCACGTAGGGCGGGTCGTGGTCGAGGTCGGCGGCGATCACGCGGGCGGTGCAGAACTCGGCGACCTGGCGGGCGGCGGCCAGCTCGCGCTCGAAGGACCGATCGAGGTCGCCCGTCATGACCTTGATGGCCACGCGCTCACCGCCCGGGGTCTCGGCGAGGTAGACCACGCCCTGCCCGCCCTGGCCGAGTCTGCCCACGACGGCGTGCTCCCCTAACCGCCCGGGGTCGCCCGAGCGCAGCGCGCCGACAGCCACGTACGCCTCACAAGATCCGTTTGTGAGGCTAGGTTATATCAGGGGTTCAGGTTGGCCGCAGCGCGCTCGGCGAAGACGCGCATGGCCTTGGCGGTGATCGGGCCTGGGGCGACCGGCAGCTCGGTCTGGTCGACGAGCTTGATCGGCTGGATGTCGCGGGTGGTGGACGTGAGGAACGCCTCCTCGGCCTCGTACAGGGCCGACAGCGGCACGTCGACCTCGTCGCCGCCGCACCACTCCAGGACGAGCGCCCTGGTGACGCCCGCCAGCGGCCCGGCCTCCAGCGTCGGGGTGAGCAGGCGGCCGTCGCGGACGATGAAGATGTTGGAGCCGGTGCCCTCGCACAGGTCGCCCGCGAGGTTGCCGAAGATCGCCTCGCCGCCGCCGCGCGCCTTGGCGTAGGCGAGGGCCTTGGCGTTGTCGCCGTACGAGGTGCTCTTGACGCCCGACAGCGCGCCGCGCTCGTTGCGCGGCCAGGGGACGACGGTGACGTTCGCGGTGGCGGGGAACGGCTTCTGCTCGTCGACGATCACGACGGAGGTGGTGCCCTGGTTCCCGCGGTCGGAGCCGAGGGGGCCCGGGCCGCTGGTGTAGGTGATGCGGATGCGGCCGAGCGCCCAGTCGGGGGCGACCGCCAGGCACTTGGCGACGCCTTCTGCGATGGCGTCGACGTCGGGCTCGGGCAGGTCCATGCGCTGGGCCGACAGCTTGAGCCGGTCGAGGTGGCGGGTGAGCGCGAACGACTCGCCGTTCACGATCTTGATCGTCTCGAACACGCCGTCGCCGACCATCAGCCCGTGGTCGAACACCGAGACGGTGGCCTGCGACGGGTCGATCAGTTCCCCGTTGACCCAGACAGGGATGTTCATGTGTCTCCTCCTGAGGATGCCAGTGCGATGAGTCTGGACGCCTTCAACTCGGTCTCGAGCCACTCCCGCCCGGGGTCGCTCCCCCAGGTGATGCCCGCGCCCGTGCCGAACCGGATCTCACCGGCGGAGATCCAGAACGTGCGGATGCCCACGGCCAGCGCCGCCCTGCGACGGTCGGCGTCAACCCAGCCCACAGCCCCACAGTACGGCCCCCGGGGCACCGGTTCGAGCTCATTGATGATGCGCAGTGCCGACGACTTGGGCGCGCCGGTGACGGAACCGGGCGGAAACGTCGCCGCGAACAGCTCCGGCCAGCCGTTGCCCGGTGCGAGCCTGGCCCGGACCGTCGAGACGAGGTGGACCAGCCCGGGATGCTCCTCGACCGCGCACAGCGACGGCACCTCGACGGATCCGACGGCCGCGACCCTGCCGAGGTCGTTGCGGACCAGGTCCACGATCATGACGTTCTCGGCGTAGTCCTTCTCCAGCAGGTCGTCGGCGGTCACGCCGGTGCCCTTGATCGGCCTGGACTCCACGACGTCGCCGTCGCGCGACAGGTACAGCTCGGGCGAGGCCGACACGACGCTGAGGCCGGGCACGTGGATGACGGCGGCGTGCGGCGCCGGATTGCCCGCCGCGAGCCTGGCGGCCAGCGCGAGGGGGTCGGCGTCGAGCGCCACGGGCGCCGTCAGCACGCGGCACAGGTTCGCCTGGTAGACCTCGCCCTGCTCGATGTAGTCGCGGATGGCCCGCACGCCGCGCTCGTAGGCGTCGCGGTCGAGCGAGCTGCGCCACTGGCCGGGGTGCGGCCCGTACCAGGGGGCGGCCGGACGGGGCAGCGGCGCGGGCCGTACGCGGTCGAAGCGGGCGCACGTCACCTTGCCCTCGTAGTCGACCACCACCGCCCACCAGCCTTCGCCGTCGAGGGCGGCGAGGTCGGTCGTCAGGTCGCGCACCCCCGTGGCGAGGACGTGACCTATGTGGGCGAAACCGTCGTACACGTCTGCCATTCTCCCAGGAGCCGGACGAACTCGAGCGCGGCGGGAAGCGGGCTCTCCGGCAGCGCCGCGTAGACCTTCCGCGCGGGCGCGAGCCCCTGCAGCGGGCGCAGCACCAGATCGGGCGGGACGGCCCGGGCCGCCAGCTCCGGCACCAGCGTCACCCCGAGCCCGGCGGCGACGAACCCGAACTTCCCCGACCATTCGGCCACCCGGAGCCCGCTGCGCGGGGTGAACCCGGCGGTGGCGCAGGCGGTGACGAGCAGCGTCGGCTGGCCGCGCGGAGCCGCCTCGATCCACGTCTCCTCGCGCAGGTCGCGCAGGTCGACGCTGTCCTCGCCGGCCAGCCGGTGCGCGCGGGGCAGCGCGACCAGCAGCCTGTCCTCGCGCAGCGGCAGAACCTGGCCGTCCTCCGCGGGCAGCCCGGCCGGGTAGTCGCTGATCACCGCGACGTCCAGCCTGCCCGCGCGCAGCCGCTCCATCAGCCGGGAGGTGAGCCCCTCGACCAGCCGCAGCTCGACGCGGGGCCGGTGGTGCGCGAACGCCTTCAGCGTGGCTGGAACGAGGTCGACGTTGGCGGTGGCGAACGCGCCCACGCGCAGCGTGCCACCGCTGCCGCCGTGGATGGCGGCCAGTTCCTCGCCCGCTCGCTCGAGCCGGTCGAGCACGGTGACGGCGTGCCGGTGCAGAGCCGCCCCCGCCGGAGTCAGCCGTACCCCTCGGGCGAGCCGCTCGAAGAGCGGCCCACCGGCCGCGCGTTCGAGGGCGGCGACGCGCCGGGAGACGGCCGACTGGGTGTAGCCGAGCAGCTCGGCGGCGGCGGTGAAGGAGCCGCTCCTGGCGACCTCGTCGAAGAGGCGGAGCGCGCCGGTGTCGAAGGCATTCACGTCAGTCATGGCTGGTATGCAATCTAGTCGGTGGTGGAATGCCTCGCATATCGGTTCACTAAGGACATGATTGCTTTTCTCGGACAGGGACGCATGGGCGTCCCGATGGCCCAGCGGCTCATTGAGGCCGAGCACACGACCGGGCACAAGGTCACGACGTGGCGGCGCGGCGGCGTTCCCGTGGCGGAGGCGGTTGACGGGGCGGAGCTCGTCATCACCGTGCTGAGCGACCCGGCGGCGGTGCGCGAGGTGCTGACTGCCGCGCTGCCCGGGCTGCGGCCCGGTGCGACGGTGGTGGAGATGTCCACGATCGGGCCGGAGGCGGTCCGCGAGCTGCGCGCGCTGCTGCCCGCCTCCATCGGCCTGGTGGACGCGCCGGTGCTGGGCAGCGTCGGTCCCGCGGCCGAGGGCACGCTGACCGTACTCGCCGGAGGGGACGTGTCGGGCTGCCGCGACGTGCTGTCGGTGTTCGGCACGGTACGCGAGGTGGGGCCGCTGGGGGCCGGGGCGGCTCTGAAGCTCGCCGTGATGAGCGCGCTCGTGCCCGCGCAGGTGCTGCTCGCCGAGACGTTCGCGTACGGGCAGGAGCACGGCGTCGACCGGGACGCGCTGATCGACGTGCTGTCGGGGACGCCGCTCGGCGGGCTGGCGGAGCGCCTGCGGACGCCGTCCGCGGAGACCCGGTACTCGCTGTCGCTGGCGGCCAAGGACCTGGGGCTGGCCGCCTGGGACGGCGCGTCGCTGGCCACGGCCGCCAGGAAGCGCCTGCAGCAGGCCGAGGCGGCCGGGCTGGGCGGGCGCGACCTGACGGCCATAACCGGGCACGTCTCCGGAGCCCCCGGGCGGCGGACCGTCCCGGTCAACCCCGCGACCGTGCCCGCGACCAACGGTTTCTACTCGCACGCCGTGCGGGTCGGCGACATGCTCTACGTCTCCGGGCAGGCGGCCTTCGACGAGCAGGGGAACCTGGTCGGCGAGGGGTCGATGACGGAGCAGGCCGAGCACGTCTTCCAGTGCCTGTCACGCGTCCTGGCCGACCAGGGGGCGACGTTCGAGGACATCGCCTTCATCCGGACCTACCTCACGGACATGGACCAGCGCTTCGAATACGGACAGGTCCGCAGGAAGTACCTGACGGGCACGCCGCCTGCCAGCACGACCGTGCAGGTGTCGAAGCTGTTCATGCCCGGCCTGCTGCTGGAGGTGGACGTGATCGCCGCCCTCCGCTGACCTCAGGCCAGCGGGCCCGTCACGGACTCGGCGGCGGCCACCACGGCGCCGTCGGCCACCATGCGGACGGCCGCCTCGATCTCCGGCGCCAGGAACCGGTCGGGGCCGGGGCCGGGGATGCTCTCCCTCAGCGCGGCCACCACGGCGGCCGTGGCGGGGGCGGGCCTGAGCGGTGCGCGCAGGTCGAGGGCGCGGGCGGCGGTGAGCACCTCGACGGCCAGCACCCGGGTCAGCCCGTCGACCGACCTGCGCAGCTTGCGGGCGGCCGACCAGCCCATCGAGACGTGGTCCTCCTGCATCGCCGAGCTGGGGATGGAGTCGACGCTCGCGGGGACGGCCAGCCGCTTCATCTCCGAGACGACGGCCGCCTGCGTGTACTGGGCGATCATGTGGCCGGAGTCCACGCCGGGGTCGTCGGCCAGGAAGGCGGGCAGGCCGTGGTTGCGGGCGACGTCCAGGAAGCGGTCGGTGCGGCGCTCGGACATCGAGGCCACGTCGGCGGCGACGATCGCCAGGAAGTCCAGCACGTAGGCGACCGGGGCGCCGTGGAAGTTGCCGTTCGACTCGACCCGGCCGTCGGCGAGGACGGCGGGGTTGTCGACGGCGCTGGCCAGCTCCCAGGTGGCGACGTTGGCGGCGTGCGCGACCGTGTCGCGCGCCGCGCCCGCCACCTGCGGCGCGCAGCGCAGGGAGTAGGCGTCCTGGACGCGGGTGCAGGCGTTGGGGTCACGGTGGCTGGCCATGATCGGCGACTCGGCGAGGATCCGCACCATGTTGGCCGCGGCCAAGGCCTGGCCGGGCTGCGGGCGCAGCGCCTGGAGCTCGGGGGCGAACACCGCGTCGGTGCCGAGCAGCGCCTCCACGCTCATCGCGGCGCTCACGTCGGCGCTCCTGAGCAGCCTGGCCAGGTCGTCGATGGCGAGGATGAGCATGCCGAGCATGCCGTCGGTGCCGTTGATGAGCGCGAGCCCCTCCTTGGCGGCCAGCTCGACGGGCTCGATGCCGGCCTGCTTGAGCGCCTCGGCCGCCGAGGTGAGGTTTCCGGACCTGTCGCGTACGACGCCCTCGCCCATGAGCACCAGCGCGACGTGCGCCAGCGGCGCCAGGTCGCCCGAGCAGCCGAGGCTGCCGAACTCGTGCACGACCGGGGTGATCCCCGCGCTGATCAGCGCGGCGAGTGTCCTGGCGGTGGTCGGCCTGATGCCGGTGTGCCCGGTCGCGAGCGTGTGCAGGCGCAGCAGCATGAGCGCCCGCACGACCTCGGTCTCGACCTCGGGGCCGCTTCCGGCCGCGTGCGAGCGCACCAGCGAGCGCTGGAGCTGCGCGCGCAGCGCCGGGTCGATGTGCCGGGTGGCGAGCGCGCCGAACCCGGTGGACACGCCGTAGGCGGGCACCGGGCTCTCCGCCAGTTCGTCGATCCGCTGACGCGCGGCCGAGATCGCGGCCATCGCGTCGTCGCTGAGCTGGACGGGGGCTCCGTGACGGGCCACCCGGATGACGTCGTCGAAGCTCAACGGCTCCGGGCCGACGTTCACGACTCCGTTGTCGCGCATGATGGGACTCTCTCGCTTAGGTAACCGGCGTATGCGATGTTAGCTCCTTACCGGAGAACAGTGTCGCCAACCCTTCCCTGCCCGCCTCCGTCAGGGTCACCGCACGGGGCACGGCCTCTCTCCGGTACCAGCCGCGCTCGAACAGCACGGTGGTGATCGCGGCTCCGAGCGCGCCGCCGAGGTGGGCGCGGCGCTCGGTCCAGTCCAGGCACTCGGGGGCGAAGCGCCGCCTGGCCGCGCGGGCCGCTTCGACGTCCACGCCCAGGCCGCCGAGCAGCCGCTCCCCCGCTTCGGTGACCTCCTGGCCGTGCAGGTAGCCGCCCTGCCTGAGCTGCTCGAGCAGCGCCACTCCGGCCCGTCCCGCCAGGTGGTCGTAGCAGGTGCGGGCCTCCTCCAGCCGCCGCGCCTGCCGTGACTGCCGCAGCGACCGGACGGGCGGGCGGGTGCTGATCCTCGCCATCACCTCCAGGACCTCGGCGATCTCGTGCCCGGCGAGCCGGTAGTAACGGTGGCGGCCCTGCCGGACGACGTCCACGAGCCGCCCGTCGAGCAGCCTGGCCAGGTGGGCGCTGGCGGTGGCGGCGCTCACGCCCGCCATCCTCGCCAGTTCCCCGGCGGCCAGCGCCCGGCCGTCGAGCAGCGCGGTCAGCATCGCGGCCCTGGCGGGCTCGGCGATCAGCGCCGCGACGGGGGCGATGTCGGCGTCGTGCGCGACGTGTTCCACAGCCATACCTCGACGCTAACCCACGGACACTTCGCCCCCGGACGAACCGTCGCGGGAGTGGTCACGGGCGCCTCGGTCGGGGGCGGGCGCGGGGTTGTCGTGCGGGCGGCATCGTGAAGCGGCGTCGTGGGGTGTCATGCGGGCGGTGTCGTGCGAGGGTCGTGCGGGTGTCGCGGGTATCGCGTGGGTCGGGCGGGGCGTCGGGGGTTGTCGCGTACGCTGGCGGCCTGTCGAGGAGGCTCGGATGGCGGCAGTGAAGGGCGTGGCGCTGGTCACCGGCGCGTCCAGAGGGCTGGGGGCCGTGATCGCGGAGCGGCTGGCCCGCGACGGCTGGGCGGTGGCCGTCAACTACCGGTCCGACGCCGAGGGCGCCCGGCGGCTCACCGAGAGGATCCGTGCGGCCGGCGCGCCGGCCGAGGCGTTCGCGGCGGACGTGACCGACGAGGCGCAGGTGTCGGACCTGGTCGGACGCGTCACCGAGCGGCTGGGGCCGGTCCGGGTGCTGGTGCTGAACGCCACCGGGCCGCAGCCGTCCGTCGCGTTCGAGGACCTCACCTGGGACACGCACCTCGACCAGCTCCGCTTCTTCGTCAAGAGTCCCACGCTGCTCGTGCAGGCCGCCCTGCCCGGGATGAAGGCGGGAGGCGGCGGGCGGGTGATCCAGATCGGGTCCGACATCGTGGACCGGCTGGTGCCCGGCATGTCGGCGTATGCCGCCGCGAAGGCCGCCCAGCTGGGGCTGACCCGCGCGTGGGCCAGGGAGCTCGGCGCGCACGGCGTGACCGTGAACCTCGTCGCCCCCGGCTGGATCCCGGTCGAACGGCACTCCGGCGCGTCCGATGAGGAGCTGGACTCCTACCGTTCGGACGTCCCGCTGGGACGCATGGGCACCCCCGAGGACGTCGCCGCGGCCGTCTCCTACCTCGCCTCCGACGCGGCCGGGTTCGTCACCGGCCAGACGGTCACCGTGAACGGCGGCCATACGCTCGGCGACATCTGACCGGCCCTCCCGATCGGCTCCGGTTTGGGGACTCGGCCAGGATTCGCTAGAGTTCTCTCGTCGCCGCAGCCGCGGCGGCAATGCGGAAGTGGCTCAGTGGTAGAGCATCACCTTGCCAAGGTGAGGGTCGCGGGTTCGAATCCCGTCTTCCGCTCGGAGCTTCGACTCGGTGGAGTGGCCGAGAGGCGAGGCAGCGGCCTGCAAAGCCGTCTACACGGGTTCAAATCCCGTCTCCACCTCCAAGGACGATTAGCTCAGCGGGAGAGCGCTTCCCTGACACGGAAGAGGTCACTGGTTCAATCCCAGTATCGTCCACCACGCGTTGCAGCCCCAGCTCCCGGCTCCTACCGGGCGTCTGGGGCTGCTTCGTCCCCCTGCAGGGGCTGGTCACCCCGGCCCGGAGGAACCTATCGGATGAAAACGCTGGTTCCATTCTCGACGAACGCCTCGTCACCCGGCTCGACGGCCGCGAGGACGTCTCCCGTGCAGTCGATGCCCTCGAAGACGAAGGCGACCTCGTTCGTTCCGTTCAGGACGTTCACCCCGAAGCGGCTGGGGACGTTGACGCAGCCGCTGGGTTCGAAGAACTTCCGCCCGTTGATGAGCAGGACGCCGTCCGCGGCGAAGGCGGAGCCGGGGAGGGTGATGGCGAGTGTCCCGGCCGCCGACAGGGCCGCGAGTGCCATGGTGAGGCGTCGCATGGTGGTTCCTCCTAGACGCTGGGCTGCCGTTCACAACCCGATCAGTCACTCAGAGTAATGAGGCGACCATCTAAAGTCAGCGACGACGTGCGGCGCCCCCGAAACCGGCACGACCGCGCCGATCCGCGCGTTGGACGGTGAGTAGCATTTCCGGGCAGGGGCGGGCCCGAGAGCGGCGAATCCCGACGGGGTCTGGCACCTGGAATATCTGGGAGCGGCACGACGCTTAGGGGAACTGTCAAACTTTCAACAGTCAAGACTGGTGACTAAAGTGCAGTTTGGGATCTTCAGCGTCGGCGACGTGACCATGGACCCGACCACCGGCAGGACTCCGACCGAGCACGAGCGGATCAAGGCGATGGTCAGCATCGCACTCAAGGCGGAGGAAGTCGGGCTGGACGTGTTCGCCACCGGCGAGCACCACAACCCGCCGTTCGTCCCCTCGTCCCCGACGACCATGCTCGGCTACATCGCGGCCAGGACCGAGCGCATCACGCTCTCCACGGCCACCACGCTGATCACGACCAACGACCCGGTCAAGATCGCCGAGGACTTCGCGATGCTCCAGCACCTGGCCGACGGGCGGGTGGACGTCATGCTCGGCAGGGGCAACACCGGCCCGGTCTACCCGTGGTTCGGGCAGGACATCCGCCAGGGGATCCCGCTGGCCATCGAGAACTACGCGCTGCTGCACCGGCTCTGGCGCGAGGACGTCGTCGACTGGGAGGGCCGCTTCCGGTCGCCGCTGCAGGGGTTCACCTCGACGCCGCGCCCGCTCGACGGGGTGCCGCCGTTCGTGTGGCACGGCTCGATCCGCAGCCCGGAGATCGCCGAGCAGGCCGCGTACTACGGCGACGGCTTTTTCGCCAACAACATCTTCTGGCCGAAGGAGCACTTCATCCGGCTGATCAACCTGTATCGGCAGCGTTACGCCCACTACGGCCACGGGACGCCCGAGCAGGCCGTCGTCGGGCTGGGCGGGCAGGTGTTCATGCGCAAGAACTCGCAGGACGCCGTCCGCGAGTTCCGGCCGTACTTCGACAACGCGCCCGTGTACGGGCACGGCCCGTCGCTGGAGGAGTTCACCGAGGAGACGCCGCTCACGGTCGGCAGCCCGCAGCAGGTCATCGACAGGACCCTGCAGTTCCGCGAGCACTTCGGCGACTACCAGCGCCAGCTGTTCCTGATGGACCACGCGGGCCTGCCGCTGAAGACCGTGCTGGAGCAGCTCGACATCCTCGGCGAGGAGGTCGTCCCGGTGCTCCGTGCGGAGTTCGCCAAGAACCGGCCCGCCGAGGTGCCTGACGCGCCGAGCCACGCGTCGCTGCTGGCGGCCCGCACGTCCGAACCGGCCGCCTGACCACCGGGCGGCCCGGACGTCCTGACCCACCGGCCGAAGCGGCCGCCAGGACGCCCGGCGTGAACGACCGGGGGCCGCCCCAAGCCCGGCCCCCGACCGGAAGGAGATCCACCCCATGAAACTCGTCGTCGTCACGGCGGGCCTGACACAGCCGTCCTCGACCCGCCTGCTCGCCGACCGCCTCGCGGAGGCGACCGGGCGGCGGCTCGACGGCGCGGCGGACGTCCGCGTGATCGAGCTGCGCGAACTCGCCGTGGACATCGCCAACAACTTCGTGACCGGGTTCGCGAACGGCAGGTTGCGCGAGGCGATCGAGGCGGTCACGGAGGCCGACGGGCTCATCGCGGTCACGCCGGTGTTCGCCGCGTCCTACAGCGGCCTGTTCAAGTCGTTCTTCGACGTCCTGGACACCACGGCGCTGGTGGGCAAGCCCGTGCTGATCGCCGCCACCGGCGGCACGGCCAGGCACTCGCTCGCGCTGGAGCACGCGCTGCGCCCGCTGTTCGCCTACCTGCGGGCCGTGGTCGCGCCGACCGCGGTGTACGCGGCGTCGGAGGACTGGGGTGGTGGCGGCGACGCCTTCACCGACGGGCTGTCCGAGCGGATCGCGCGCGCGTCGGAGGAACTGGCCGACCTCATGCTGCGCCGGGCCCCGGCCCGCGAGCAGGCGGACGAGGTCGTCCCGTTCGAGGAGCAACTGGCGGCCCTCCGCCCGTGACGGTCCTCCCGAGAGGCCCGGCTTGGCGCTCCGCCCGCGACGGTCCTCCCGAGAAGCCCGGCTTGGCCCTCCGCCCGCGACGGTCCTCGCCGCACGGCCGTGGGGCCGGCATCTCGGGTGGCGACAACGTCTGCGCCACGTGCCCAGGCTGCGGCCGGCCGTCCTGGGAGTCCGCGGCTTCTTTGCCACGGGGGCCTAAATTTCACAACATCCGCCCCATCTGTTGACTCCCGTGAGTATGGTTCGTTAGGAATCTTTCCTAATGAATCCCCCTCACAGGAGAGTCACGTGCTGCAGATCGCTCTCGTCCCCCTCCTCGCCCTGAGCCTCAGCGCTCCGGTCGACCTCACCGACCCGCACAAGAAGGACATCGCGATGCAGCTGGTGTCCAGCGCGGAGAACTCCTCCCTCAACTGGAAGGCCCAGTACGGCTACATCGAGGACATCGACGACGACCGCGGCTACACCGCCGGGATCATCGGCTTCTGCTCGGGCACCGGCGACATGCTGGAGCTCGTCCAGCTCTACACCGACCGCAAGCCCGACAACGTGCTGGCGAAGTACCTGCCCGCGCTGCGCAAGGTCAACGGCAGCGACTCCCACAAGGGCCTCGACCCCAACTTCACCAAGGACTGGAAGACCGCCGCCAAGGACCCCGCCTTCCAGCAGGCTCAGAACGACGAGCGCGACCGCGTCTACTTCACCCCCGCCGTCGACCAGGCCAAGCAGGACGGGCTGCGCGCGCTCGGCCAGTTCGCCTACTACGATGCGATCGTGATGCACGGCCCCGGCACCGACAAGCTCAGCTTCGGCGGCATCAGGAAGAGCGCCCTGGCCAAGGCCAAGCCCCCGGCGCAGGGCGGCGACGAGACGAAGTACCTGAACGCGTTCCTGGACGCCCGCAAGGCCGCGATGAAGGCCGAGGAGGCGCACGAGGACACCAGCCGCGTCGACACCGAGCAGCGGGTCTTCCTCAAGCAGGGCAACTTCGACCTCGACCCGCCGCTGACCTGGAAGGTGTACGGCGACAGCTACACGATCAAGAAGTAACCCCCGGAGCCTTGGCGGGGCCGCCACAGGCGGTTCCGCCTCGGGGTCCGCGAGGACACTCCGCCCAGGCGGGATCGCAGGCCACTGCGCATCGGCGGGGCCGCCGCAGCCGTCCCGCGCGGGGCGGGGCCGCCGCGCCGGTCCACGGCGCCTCGTGCGCGAAGCCGGAGGTGATCACGGTGCACCCGGTCTTATGACGGCCCCAGCCAGGGGCGTCACGGAGCCGGAAGGCGACCGTATGAGCAAGACCGACAGGACCCGGCCCTGGTGGGTGCGGATAGCCGACGCGCCGATGGTGACCTGCCGGCCCGTGCATGATCATCGGTTCGGGCCGTGCACGCTGCCGGACGAGATCACCGCCGGCAGCGCGTCCCTGAGCCACCGCACAAGCGGCTGTTACTGGCGCGGCACCGCCCACTACTGGTTCGACTGCGGCGGCGGTGATGGGGGCCGGGAGTGGTACCACTTCCGACGTGAAGAGCGCCGCCGCAGCCGTCGCCAGGCGCGCCGCGAGCTGCGCGCCTATCACGGCGAAGCCTGAAGGCCCACGCGGTCAGGCGGGCCGGTCCAGGGTGAGGCCGGTGGGCAGGCCCGTCAGCTCGGCCGTGCCTGAGCGGTCGACGGAGACGGTCACGTCCGCGCCCGCCACCCTGAACCCCCGGACGGTCACCGCTCCCAGCGGCGCGCCCGCCAGCGGGCGCAGCGCGACCGTGCCGTTCGGCACGTCGGGGTAGAGCCCCACCGCCACCTGGAGGAGCGTCACCGCGGCGGCGGCCGACCAGGCCTGCGGCCGGCACGCCGCGGGGTAGGGCACCGGCTTGCCGACCGTCTCCCTGCTGTCGCCCCCGTGCAGTTCAGGCAGCCGGTAGTCGAACGCCTCCCCCGCCGCCAGCAGCCCGTGCGCCAGGTCGCCCGCCGGGCCGCCGTGCCCGGCCCCTGCCAGGCCCGCCATGACGATGGCCGTGTCGTGCGACCAGACGGACCCGCAGTGGTACGACAGCGGGCTGAAGGCGCGGTCGTCCGTGGACATGGTCCGCAGCCCGAAGGCTCCGGACATGGCGGGCCCGCCGAGCAGCTCGGCCACCCTGGCCTCCTCCGCCTCGGACAGCAGGCCGGTGCCGAGGAGGTGCCCGATGTTGCTGGTCAGCGAGTCGACGGGACGTTTGTCGCCGTCGAGCGCGAGCGCCGGGTAGCCGCCGTCCACCCAGAAGCGGTCGCGGAAGCGGGTGGCCATGCCCGCGGCGTACTCCAGCCACCGCCCGGCCCCGTCGCGTCCGAACGCCTCCAGCAGCGCGGCGCCCTGCCGGGCGGCGGCGTAGGCGTACCCCTGGACCTCGGCCAGCGCGATCGGCGGCTCCGCCTGCCGCCCGTCGCGGAAGCGGACGGCGTCGCCGGAGTCCTTCCACCCCTGGTTGGCAAGCCCGCGGCCGGAGGTGTCGATGTACTCCAGGAAGCCGTCGCCGTCGGGGTCGGCGTGCTCGCCCAGCCAGCCGAGCGCCGCTTCCAGCGCCGGGAGCAGCGGCTCGATCTCGGACTCCGGCAGCCCCCACCGCCAGGCGTCGTGCAGCAGGCTGATCCAGAGCGGGGTGGCGTCGATCGTCCCGTAGTAGGCGGCGGGCAGGCTCATCCCGTCGCTGGCGAAGTCGTGCCGTCGCAGCTCGTGCATGATCTTCCCGGGCGCCTCCCCCGAGTCGGGGTCGAACCCCTTCCCCTGCCGCTTGGCCAGCACCCGGAGGGTGCTCGCGGCCAGTTCGGTGCCGAGGGGCAGGGCCATCCGGGCGGCCCAGAGGCTGTCGCGTCCGAACAGGGTCAGGAACCAGGGCACCCCGGCCCCGAGGAACGTCTCCTCCGGGTCGCCGGTCTCGGTCAGGCGGAGGGAGCGCAGGTCCTCCAGGGAGCGTTCGGCGAGCCGCACCAGCCGGGCGTCGTCGGCCTCGACCCGCGGCACGCTCCACTCCAGCGGGCGCGCGGGTGCGGCGACCGCGGCGGCGGGGTCGTCCACGACGGCGAGCCATCGCAACGTGACGCGCTCTCCGGGGGCCAGCGCGACCTGCCAGATGAGCCGTCCGCCGTCGTCGGTGCGGTCCGCCGTGGCGGGTGCGCCCGTCGCGTCTGTGCCCGTCACGAGCACGCTGATCGGGTCCGAGCTCCACGCCAGCGCGCCGTCTCCGGCCTTGGACGCCTCGGCGGGCAGGGCGGTGCGCCCGGACTTCACCACCTCGATCGGGGCGAAGTCGCAGCTCACGTCCAGCGTCACGGTGGCCGTGACGGGGACGGTGGCTGTGGAGGCGATCTCCACGCTCTCCGACAGGCGCCCGGGAGTGACCTCGCGGACGCGGTCGATCCGCACCGTGGGGTCGGCGATCCGGTCGCCGAGCCAGCGGGCCAGTGACACGAAGCGGGTGTGCCCGGCGTTCCGCGTCGCGTGGCTGACCGCCTCCGGCTCCCTGCCGTCGATCGTGAGCCTGGCCTGTGACAGCGCCCGCGAGTCCGCGTGGAACAGGCCCTGCACTCCGGCGGGCCTGATCTGGCCGTCCGTGCCGCTGAGCGCGGTCGTCGGTGCCAGCACGGTGCTGACCAGGTCGTGCAGCAGCGGTTGCAGGCGATGCGTGTCGTGGTCGAGCACGAGCGGCCCCCGAATCTTGACAGGCGGAACTTGCACGGTGAATAGTGCCTAACGCTCCGCTTACTTGAACGATCCAATCCTGCCATACTGCGATTTGAACGATCAAACCGATTTAAGAGGATTTGTGGCCGAAAAGGTGACGATCGCCGATGTCGCGCGGCACGCCAGCGTGTCCCGGCAGACGGTCTCGAACGTGCTGAACACCCCTGAGATGGTGCGCGAGGAGACGCGCGATCGGGTGCTGCGGGCGGTCGAGGAACTGGGGTACCGGGTGAACCAGGCCGCGCGCCGGATGCGCACCGGCAGGTCGCGGCTGCTCGCCGTACGGATCGAGTCCACCCAGGACGGTATGAACGTCTTCGACCGGTTCCTGCATGGGCTGACCGAGTCGGCCGCCAGGGCCGGGTACCGGGTCATCCTCTACACCGCCGACGACGACCGGTCCGAGATCGGCACCTTCGACGACCTGCTGGGGGCGTACGAGCCGGACGCGTTCGTGCTGACCAGCACCCACTTCGGCGACGTGCGCACGTCCTGGCTGGCCGAGCGCGGGCTGGCGTTCGTGACCTTCGGCCGCCCCTGGGGCACCCCCGACGGCGGCGCGCACCCCTGGGTGGACGTGGACGGCGCGGCGGGCACCGCCGCCGCCACCCGCCACCTGCTCGACGCCGGCCACCGCCGTATCGGCTTCATCGGCTGGCCCGAGGGCTCCGGTGTCGGTGAGGACCGCCGGGACGGCTGGGCCAGGACCCTGGCAGCGCGGGGCGACCGTCCGGACCCGCTGGAGCGGCGGACCGACGGGTCGGCTGCCAGCGGGGAGAGCGCCGCGCGGGAGCTGATCGCGGCCGGCGCGACCGCGCTCGTCTGCGTCAGCGACTCCGTGGCGCTCGGCGCCCTGCAGGCCGGGGACGTGCCGGTGATCGGCTTCGACGACACGCCCGTGGCGGGCGCCGTCGGGCTGACCAGCCTGAGCCAGCCGCTGGCGGAGGCCGCGGCCCGGTGCGTCGACGTGCTGACGGCGCTTCTCGACTCCGGGCTTCCCAGCTCCGGCGCCTCGCGGACACCGGAGCACGTGCTGCTCGAACCCTCTCTCGTCATCCGGCGCTCAGCGTGAGTCCAGCCTGAGTCCACTCTGAAAGGAAAACCCCCGATGAAACACCTCCCCCTCGCGGCACTGAGCGTCCTGGCCCTCGCCGCCACCGCGTGCGGCAGCGGCTTCGAGGACAAGCCCTCGGCCGCCCCCCAGAGCAGCGGGCCCGTCTCGCTGCGGGTCCTCATCGCCTCCTCCGGCGACTCTGAGACCGCCGTCGTGAAGCAGGCCGCCGAGGCGTGGGCGAAGTCGAGCGGCAACCAGGCCGAGGTCACCCCGGCCCAGGACATCCACCAGCAGCTCGGCCAGGCGTTCGCGGGCGGCACCCCGCCCGACGTCTTCTACGTGGACGCGGCCCGCTTCGCCGACTACGCGAGCGTCGGCGCCCTGGAGCCGTACGCGGACAAGATCTCCAACCCGGACGACTTCTACCCCAGCCTGCGCACCACGTTCACCCGCGACGGCAAGTTCTACTGCGCCCCCAAGGACTTCTCCACGCTGGCGCTGATCGTCAACGACGACCTGTGGAAGAAGGCGGGCGCCGAGATCCCGACCACCTGGGAGCAGCTCACGTCCGCGGCGGAGAAGCTGAAGGCGAAGGGGATCACGCCGCTCGCCCTCGGCGACAACCGCGACAGGATGGGTGCGTTCATGGTCCAGGCCGGCGGCTGGATCACCAGCCCGGACGGCACGAAGGCCACCGCCGACAGCCCGGAGAACCTCCAGGCCCTGGAGTACGTGCAGAAGCTGGTCAAGGAGAAGCTGGCGCAGTCCCCGAAACAGCTGGGCGCCGACTGGTCGGGCGCGGCGTTCGGCGAGGGCAAGGCCGCGATGACGATCGAGGGCAACTGGATCAAGGGCGCGCTCAAGGCCGACCACCCGGACCTCAAGTACTCGGTGCACGAGCTGCCCGCCGGGGCCAAGAAGGGCACGCTGTCGTTCACGAACTGCTGGGGCATCGCGGCCAAGAGCACCAACAAGGCGGCGGCGATCAGCTTCGTCGAGGCGATGACCAAGGCTGACCAGCAGCTGACCTTCGCCAAGGCGTTCGGCGTGATGCCCTCGCGCCAGTCGGCCAAGGACGCCTACGTCAAGGAGTTCCCCGACGACACGGCGTTCGTCAACGGCGCCGACTACGCGCAGGGGCCGGTCAACGCCGCCAAGATGGACAGCGTCCTGTCCGACTTCGACGCGCAGCTCCAGCAGCTCGCCTCGAAGGACCCGAAGGCGATCCTGGCCAGGCTGCAGAAGAACACGCAGTCGGCCCTGGGCGAATAATGCGCCCGATGACGCGCCCGCGCCGGCGTCGCGGCGGCCACGCCGCCACGCCGCGACGCGGTGGGGAGAGCCTGGCGGGCTGGCTGTTCGTGGCGCCCGTGGTGGTGATCCTCGGCCTGTTCCTGCTGCTGCCGATCCTGATGGCGATGTGGGTCAGCCTGACGTCGTGGAACGGGCAGGGCAGCCCGTTCAAGAGCGGCGTGCCGTTCGCCGGGCTCGACAACTACAGCCGCCTGTTCACCCGCGACGACCTGGCGCGGGAGAACTTCATGATCAGCATCAGGAACAACTTCTACTACGTGGCGCTGGTCGTCCCGTTGCAGACGGTGCTCGCGCTGGGGCTGGCGCTGGTGGTGAACAGCCGGCTGCTGAAGGGCAAGTCGTTCTTCAGGACCGCGTTCTACTTCCCGTCGGTCACCAGCTCGGTGGCGATCAGCGTGGTGTTCCTGTTCATCTTCAGCAACTCGGGCGCGGTCAACCAGCTGCTCGCGATGTTCGGCGTCCAGGGGCCAGAGTGGTTCTCCGACCCGCGCGGGATCGTCCACGTGCTGCTCGGGATCGACGACCCGCCGGCGGCGCTGGCAGGTGACGGGCCGTTCGGCCTGTCGTGGTGGGAGTGGCTGTCGGGGCCGAGCGTGGCGATGTGCGCGATCATCGCGCTGGTCGTCTGGACCACCTCCGGCACGTTCATGCTGATGTTCCTCGCGGCGCTGCAGGACATTCCGGTGGCGCTGGAGGAGGCCGCGACGCTGGACGGGGCGCGGCGGTGGCAGCGTTTCAGGTACGTGACGCTGCCGATGCTCAGGCCGACGATGTTCCTCGTGCTGACGCTGGGCCTGATCGGGTCGTGGCAGGTGTTCGACCAGATCTACGTGATGAGCCAGGGCAATCCCGCCAAGACCACGCTCACCCCGGCGTTCCTGTCGTACCGGACGGCGTTTCGCGACTTCGACTACGGCGCGGGGACGGCGATCTCGTTCGTCCTGTTCCTCATCATCGTGCTGCTGACGCTCTTCCAGCGCTGGGTCCTGCGGGAAAGGAGGGCCTGACATGCGCAGACTCGCCAGCGCGTGCACCGGGTACGCGATTCTGATCTTCTTCGCCCTGGTGTTCGTCTACCCGTTCGTCATCCAGGTCGCGAACGCGTTCAAGACCGATCCGGACGCCGCCGCCAACCCGCTCTCCCCCATCCCGCATCCGGCGACGCTGGCGGGGTTCGAGCGGGTCTTCCTCGACACGGGGTTGCCGCTCTGGGTGGGCAACTCGCTGCTGATGACGGTCGTGGTGACGCTCGGGCGGGTGTTCCTGGACTCGCTGGCCGGGTACGCCCTGGCCAGGCTCCGCTTCCGCGGGCGCAGGACGCTGTTCGCCGCGGTCGTCGCGGTGCTGGCGGTGCCGGGTGTGGTGCTGTTCATCCCGAAGTTCCTGGTGCTGAACCAGCTCGGCATGTACGACAGCTACCTGGCGCTGATGCTGCCGCTGATCGCGGACGCGGCCGGGGTGTTCATCATGAAGCAGTTCTTCGAGTCGATCCCGGTCGCGGTGGAGGAGGCGGCGCGGATCGACGGCGCGGGCCCGTTCCGCACGTTCTGGTCGGTGGTGCTGCCGATGGCCAGGCCGGCGCTGATCACGCTGACGATCCTGTCGTTCCAGGGGTCGTGGAACGAGTTCCCGCACACGCTGGTGGCGGTGCAGGATCCGAGCCTGTTCACGCTCCCCCGCGGCCTGGCGGACCTGGTCAGCGGGTCGCTGGGCGGAGGCACCCAGTACCCGCTGAAGCTCGGCGCGGCCCTGCTCGCGACCATCCCGGTCGCGGTCATCTTCGTCGTCTTCCAGCGCTTCTTCATCCGCGGCGCCACCGAGGGCGGCGAGAAGGGCTGATCGCCGCTGGTCACACCTCGACCAGCTGCACGTCCATGAGGTCGGCCACCGCGCGCAGCTCGGCGGCGCGGTGGCCGGTGCCCAGGGCCCAGTGATGGGAGATGCCGGTGGCGCTCCAGGCGTCGGTCCACTCACCGGGGTCGCGCCCGAAGTCCACCCGGGACGTGGTGTTGCCGATCTTGAGGTGCGGCCCCGGCACGGTCACGCCCTCCGACACGACGAAGCCGAAGCGGCCGTCGCGCCGCTGGAGCAGCCCGAACGCCGTGACGGGGCCGTGCGTGACGTCGAACTCGACCGACACGCCCCAGCCGCGCTTGCCGTGGAAGACGCCGAGGCCGCGCAGCAGCGGCCTGCGCGAGCTGATGGCCAGGTGGGCGGGGCCGTCGTGGCCCATCTCGACGTGGCCGCGCAGGAAGTCCAGCGCCTGGAGCTCGGTGAAGGAGCCGCCGCCGCCGAGCCTGTCCATGATCATCATGGCCAGCGAGGTGCGCAGCTCGTACTCCCCCGCTGCCGGGACGCCCCGCGCGGTGAGCAGCGACGAGCCGAGGATCATGCCCGCGCCCAGCCGCTCGTGGATCTCGCCGTCCAGGCCCCGGTGGTAGTAGGCGAGGCTGTCGAGCTGGAAGTCGGCCACCAGCCGGTCCAGCCCGGCCGAGACCCGCGCGGCCCAGGCGAGGTCCTCGGCGACGACGGTGTCGGCCAGGTCGAACACCTCGCGCGCCAGCTCCGTCCGCTCCTTGACCTCGGTGTCGGTGACGTCCTCCACCCGGACGCGCAGGTCGTCGAACTCCAGCACCTCGACGTGCCCGCCGAAGTTGACCGGCACCAGCGTCAGGTCGGTGGAGACGTCGAGCATGCCCGGGTAGAGGTGTCCCATCAGGCCGTGCCGCCCCCTGCGCAGCGCGGCGCGTACGCCTGCCGCCTTCACCCACCTCTCGATGCGGGTCCAGGCGCGCTCGTCCTCCAGGTAGCCCGACACGGACCTGAACGGGATCCCGGCCCTGATGAAGGTGTTGGCCATCTCCGGCAGCGGGCAGGCGCCGCAGTAGGCGAGCCACTGGCCGGTGTCGAACGTGTCGTGGTCCATCGACTCCGACGGCTGCAGGTTGATCAGCAGCACCGGGGCGCCGGTGCGCTGGGCGACCGGGAGCAGCATGGTCGCGGTCATGTAGGTGGTGAGGAAGCCGACGATCAGGTCGCATCCGGCCTCGCGCAGCCGCTCCGCCGCCGCCGCGCCCTCCTGGGCGTCGGAGACGAAGCCCGCGTCCACCACCTCGCAGCCGAGGGCGCGCATCCGTTCGCTCACCCGCGCCGAGGAGCGCTGGAGCTGCGGCAGCAGGTCGGGGAACTGCGGCCAGTACGCGCCCAGCCCGCCCGCGACGAGCCCGACCCTGGTGCGTGGCGTGGTGATCCGTTCGAGCGTCATCGAAACTCCTTGAGCGTCGGATCCCCGCCGTCAGGGCGGGGCAACACGGTGGTCCAGCCCGGGAAGCGGGGCGGCGCCGCCCGCCGGGTGCCGAGAGGCGGTGGCGGGAGGCGGTTGGGGGTGGCGGGAGGCGGTGGCGGGTCAGCGCAGGAAGGCGGCGGCCACCCCGGCGTCCACCGGGACGTGCAGGCCGGTGGTCAGCGACAGGTCGCCGCCCGTCAGCGCGAACACCGCGGCGGCCACGTGCTCCGGCAGCACCTCCCGCTTGAGCAGGGTGCGCTGCGCGTAGAAGGCGCCGAGCCGCTCCTCCTCCACTCCGTACACGGCCGCGCGGTTCGCGCCCCAGCCGGAGGCGAAGATCCCCGAGCCGCGGACCACGCCGTCGGGGTTGACGCCGTTCACGCGGATGCCGTGCTCGCCCAGTTCGGCCGCGAGCAGCCGCACCTGGTGGGCCTGGTCGGCCTTGGCCGCGCCGTAGGCGACGTTGTTCGGCCCGGCGAACACCGCGTTCTTCGAGGAGATGTACACGATGTCACCCCCCATTGCCTGATTTATCAGGACTCGGGCGGCTTCGCGGGAAACGAGGAACGAGCCCCTGGCCATCACGTCGTGCTGGAGGTTCCAGTCGTCCAGCGTGGTCTCCAGGAGTGTGCGCGACAGCGACAGCCCGGCGTTGTTCACCACCAGGTCGACGCCGCCGAACGCGAGCACCGCCTGCCGCACCGCCTCGGCCACCTGCTCCTCGGACGTCACGTCCACCCGCACCACCGCGGCCACGTCGGACGTCCGGTGCGCGGCCGAGGCGATCTCGGCGGCGACCTTCTCGGCGGAGGCGAGATCGCGGTCGGCGAGCACCACGCAGGCGCCCTCGGCGGCCAGCCGCCGGGCGGTCGCCGCGCCGATGCCCGAGCCGGCTCCCGTCACCAGCGCCACGCGCCCGGCCAGCGGCCTGGGGGCTGGCAGGCGGCGCAGCTTGGCCTCCTCCAGCTCCCAGTACTCGATGCGGAACTTCTCCGCCTCGTCGATCGGCTGGTAGCCGGACAGGGCCTCGGCCCCGCGCATCACGTTGATCGCGTTGACGTAGAACTCGCCGGCGATCCTGGCGGTCTGCTTGTCCTTGCCGAAGCTGAACATGCCGACCCCGGGCACCAGCACGACGGCCGGGTCCGCGCCGCGCATCGCGGGTGAGCCGTCCGTGGCGTGGCGCCGGTAGTAGGCGGCGTAGTCCTCGCGGTAGCGGGCGTGCAGCTCGCGCAGCCGCACCAGGACGTCGTCGAGCGGCGCGTCCGGCGGCAGGTCGACGACGAGCGGCGCGACCTTGGTGCGCAGGAAGTGGTCGGGGCAGGAGGTGCCGAGCGCGGCCAGGCGGGGGTGCTCGGCGCGGGCCAGGAAGTCGAGCACCTCGGGCGTGCCGGTGTAGTGGCCGACCTGGCGGGCGTCCGTGCTCGCCAGCCCCCTGATCACGGGGAACAGCGCGGCGGCGCGCAGGCGGCGCTCGCCCTCGGGCAGCGGCTCGTGGACGACCAGCCCGAACGGCTCGGGACGCCCGTGCTCGGCGATGTGCCGCTCGGCCGTCCGGATGATCTCCAGGGAGTTGGCCTCGCACTCCGCGCTGGTCGCGCCCCAGGCGGTGATGCCGTGGCCGCCCAGGACGCAGCCGATGGCCTGCGGGTTGCCCGCCTTGACCGCGGCGATGTCCAGGCCCAGCTGGAAGCCGGGACGCCGCCACGGCACCCAGACGACCCGGTCGCCGAAGATCTGCTCGGTGAGCGCGGGCCCGTCGGCGGCCGTGGCCAGCGCGATGCCCGAGTCGGGGTGCAGGTGGTCCACGTGGGGGGCGTCGAGCAGGGCGTGCATGGCGGTGTCGATGGACGGCGCGGCGCCGCCCTTGCCGTGCAGGCAGTAGTCGAACGCGGCGACCATCTCGTCCTCGCGCTCCACGCCCGGGTAGACCTCGGCCAGCGCCCTGACCCGGTCCAGCCGCAGCACGGCCAGGCCGGCGGCGGTGAGCGTGCCGAGGTCGCCGCCCGACCCCTTCACCCACATCAGCTCGACGCCCCCGCCCGTCACCGGGTCGGGCGCGGTGGCCTTGGCGGAGGCGTTGCCGCCCGCGTAGTTGGTGTTGCGCGGGTCCGCGCCGAGGGCGTGCGCCCGTCCGAGCAGGTCCCTCACGGCGTCGCTGTCGTGCATCAGGCCCCCCAGCCTGCCTGGGCGCCGCCCACACGGTCGGCGACGATCTTCTCGGAGTATCCGGACCGGGCGTAGGCGGCCATCGGGTCGGGCGCGAGGCCCATCTCCTGCCGCAGCTCCGCGAGCAGCGGCCGGACGTCGGTGTTGTAGGCGTCCATGAGGACGGCGTTCGCGCCGAGCACGTCCCCGGCCCGCTGGGCGGCGGCCAGCGCGTCGCGGTCCACGAGCAGCGCCTTGGCGGTGGCCTCCTGGACGTTCATCACCGAGCGGATCTGGCCGGGGATCTTGGGCTCGATGTTGTGGCACTGGTCGAGCATGAACGCGGTCTCGTCGGTGAACCCGCCGCCGCCGATGACCTCGAACATGATCCGGAAGAGCTGGAACGGGTCGGCGGCGCCCACCATGAGGTCGTCGTCGGCGTAGAAGCGCGAGTTGAAGTCGAACCCGCCGAGCTTGCCCTCCCGCAGCAGGAACGCCACGATGAACTCGATGTTCGTGCCGGGCGCGTGGTGGCCGGTGTCGACGACGACCTGCGCCTTAGGGCCCAGCTTCAGGCAGTGGGCGTAGGCGGTTCCCCAGTCGGGCAGGTCCGTCATGTAGAAGGCGGGCTCGAACAGCTTGTACTCCAGCAGGAACCGCTGGCCGTCGCCGAGCCGCTCGTACACGCTCGCCAGGGCTTCGGCGAGGCGGTCCTGGCGGGCGCGCAGGTCGTCCTGGCCGGGGTAGTTGGTGCCGTCGGAGAACCACAGCTTGAGGGTGTCGGACCCGGTCTGGTCCATGATGTCCACGCACTCCAGCAGGTGGCCGAGCGCCTTGCGGCGGACGGCCGGGTCCGGATGGGTGACGCTGCCGAGCTTGTAGTCGTCGTCCTGGAACACGTTGCTGTTGATCGCCCCGATGCCCACGCCGAGCTCGGCCGCGTGCCTGGCCAGGTCCTCGTAGGAGTCGACCCGGTCCCACGGGATGTGCAGCGCGACGGTCGGCGCGACGCCGGTGTACCGGTGCACCTGGGCGGCGTCGGCCAGTTTCTCGTAGGGGTCGCGGGGCACGCCCTGCTGGGCGAACACCTTGAACCTGGTGCCGGAGTTCCCGTACGCCCAGGACGGCGTCTCGATGCGCTGCCGGCGCAGCAAATCCTTGATCATTTATCCCCGATCCCATCCAGATGGAAGACTTCGGCCAGCCGGACCAGCCCCTCGTCGGGCCGTCCCTGCTCGAAGAACTCCGCCATCTCCGCCTGCCAGCGCCCGTTCACGTCGGTGGCGGCCATGGCCGCCTGCGCCGCCTCGAAGTCGTCGGTCTCCAGGTAGCCGACGAGCAATCCGTCGGCGGCGAGGAAGAGCGAGTAGTCGCGCCACCCCGCCTTCTGGAGGGCGTCGAGCATCTCGGGCCACACGTTCCGGTGGCGCTCCCGGTACTCCTCCATCCGTTCCGGCCGTACTTTCAGCACGAAACACACCCGTTCCACAAGAACCTCTCTGCTCAGAAGTCGAACTGGTCGATGGTGGCGGCGTCGAAGGTGAACGGAGGGCCGAGGATGATCTCGCCGTTCTTGCCGATCGTGCGCTCCCCGAGCTTGCCCGCCTTGAACGTCTCGCCCTCGGCGCCCGTGATCTGCCCCGAGACCAGCGCCGCCGCCGCATAGGAGGCCAGGTAGCCGAGGTCCTTCGGGTTCCACAGGGCGAACTTCGCGACGGTGCCGTCCTTGACGAACTGCCGCATCTGGTTGGGCGTGCCCAGGCCGGTGAGCACGACCTTGCCCTTGTACTTGGAGCCGGAGATGTAGCGCGCCGCCGCCGACACGCCGACCGTGGTCGGGGAGATGATGCCCTTCAGGTCGGGATACGCCTGCAGCAGGCCCTGCGTCTGGGTGAAGGACTTCTGGTCGTCGTCGTCCCCGTAGGCCACCTTGACCAGCTTCATGTCCTTGTACTCGGGCTTGGTCAGCTCGTCCTTCATGAAGGTGATCCAGGTGTTCTGGTTGGTCGCGTTCGCGGTGGCCGACAGGATGGCGATCTCGCCCTTGCCGCCGATCAGCTGCGACAGCAGCTTGACCTGGCTGCGCCCGACCTCTTCCGAGCTGGCCTGGTTGATGAACAGGTCGCGGCACTGCGGGGAGGCGTCGGAGTCGTAGGCGACGATCTTGATGCCCTTGGCGCGGGCCTGCTGGAGCGGCCCGCAGACGGCGTTGGCGTCGTTGGCGGCGATGAGGATGGCGTCGTGGCCCTGCTGGGTGAGCGTGTTGATGTAGGAGATCTGCGAGGACGCCGAAGCGTCGGACGGCCCGACCTCCTTGGCCTCGCCCTGGTACTCCTTCGCCGCCTCGATGCCCGCGTTGTCGACGATCGTCTCGTAGGGGTTGTTGATCTGCTTGGGGAGGAACGCCAGCTTGATCCCCTGCTTCATGGGGGCGTCCGGGTCGGCCTTGGCCGCCTGGGAGGAGGAGGGGGCCGGCGCGGGGGCCGAGGTGACGGACGACTTGGTGGTGCCCCCGCAGGCCGCCAGGCTCAGGGCGAGCAGCGCGGCGGCGCCGGTGGAGGCGACAGTGGAACGCAGCGGGATCATGAGGTTCCTTTCAGGGCCGGCCTGACCAGGGAGACGAGGCGGGGGGTGAGCACCGACACGATGAGGAGCAGCCCGGTGACGATCGACTGGATCTCGGTCGAGACGTCGCCGAGCATCAGCAGGTTCCGCAGCAGCCCGATGAGCAGCACTCCGGCGATGACGCCGCCGAGGGTGCCCTTGCCGCCGTCGAAGTCGACGCCGCCGAGCAGCACGGCGGCGATCACGGCCAGTTCGATGCCCATGCCGTTGTCGGCGCGGGCGGAGCCGTACCTGAGCGTGAAGACGACCCCGGCGAAGGCGGCGACCGTCCCGGAGACGACGAACAGCAGGAGCTTGACGCGCTTGACGCGGATCCCGGCGAAGAACGCGGCCTGCTCCTGCGCGCCGATGGCGTACAGCGCGCGGCCGAAGCCGGTGGCGTGCAGCACCACCCCGGCGATCGCGGCCAGCAGGACGAACAGCGCGATCGGGTACGGGATCGGCGTGCCCGGCACGTCGTCCACGGCGAGGGAGACGTACGACGGCGGGAACTGGGCCACCGCCCGGTCGCCGAGGACGACGTAGGCCAGGCCGCGGTAGAGGGCGAGGGTGCCGATCGTGACGGCCAGCGACGGCAGGCCGAGCCGGGTCACCAGCAGCCCGTTCACCAGCCCGCACACGGCTCCGGCGAGCACGACGAGCGGGATGATCGTCTCGATCGGCAGGCCGCCGTCCCAGAGCGCGCCGACCAGCGCGCTCGCCAGCCCCAGCACGGACGCGACCGACAGGTCCACCTCGGCGGCGACCACCAGCATGGTCATGGCCAGCGCGATCAGCGCGATCTCGCCCAGGTCGCCGAGCGCGAACGACAGGTTCCCCGCCGTGGCGAAGCCGGGCGAGGCGACCGAGCCGACGGCGACGACGGCGACCAGCAGCGCGCCCACCAGGACGTCCCAGCGCAGCACCCTAGCCATGGCGGCTCCTGTTCCTGAGCAGGCGGGCGACCCTGAGGGCGAGCGCCCGGTCGACGCTGATCGCGAGCAGCAGCAGCGCCCCGGTGACGGCCTGCTGCCAGAACGGGTTGACCCGCAGCACCACGAGCGCGCTGCCGATGGTGGTCAGCAGCAGCGCGCCGAGCGCCGCCCCGTACACGCTGCCGACACCGCCGGTGATCGCGACGCCGCCGACCACCACGGCGCTGACCACGAGCAGCTCCCAGCCGTGCGCGGAGTCGGCGACGACCGTGCCGAACCTGGCCAGCCAGAACACCCCGGCCAGCCCGGCGAGGCAGCCGCTGACCAGGTAGCCGGCCAGCACCCTGCGGCGCACGGGGACGCCCGCCAGCCGGGCGGCCTCCGGGCTGGAGCCGATCGCGTAGAACTCCCGCCCGCTCGGGTAGGAGCGCAGGTAGTAGCCGATCACCAGCATGATCACGAGCGTGCCGAGCGGCAGGTACGGCACGCCGAGCACGCTGCCGTTGCCGAGCGCGAGCAGCGCCGGGGGCAGGTCCACCGCGTTGATCTGGCGGCCGTGGGCGACGTAGTGGTCGACGCCCTGGATCACGTAGAGCGTGCCGAGCGTGACCACCAGGGCCGGCACCCGGCAGAAGCTGACCAGCAGCCCGTTGAGCAGGCCGCAGGCGGCGCCGATCGCCACCCCGAGCAGCGCGCCGGTCACGACGCCGCCGCCTCTCGCCAGCAGGTCGCCCGTCACGAACGCGGCCAGCCCGACCACGGAGCCGACGGACAGGTCCAGGTTGCGGGTGATCACCACCATCGACTGGCCGACGGCCAGCAGCGCGAGGATGGCGGTGTTGAGCAGGATGTCCTCGATGCCCTGGCCCGACAGGAAGGTGCCGTTGACCCCCGCGGTCACGGCGACCAGCACGGCCAGCGCGACGACCAGGCTCAGCTCGCGGGCCCGGAACACGAGGTCGACCAGGCCGCGTCCGCTTCGCGTCGCGGAGGCGCTCGGGCGTGTCTCGGCGCGGGCCGCGGGGGCGCTCACGCGGCCCGTCCCGTGGCGGCGGTCATCACGGTCTCCTCGGTCGCGTCCGCGCGGGGGATCTCCGCCGTCAGCCGTCCCTCGTGCATGACCAGCACGCGGTCGGCCATGCCGAGCACCTCGGGCAGGTCGGACGAGATCATCAGGACGGCGATCCCCTGCCCGGCCAGCTCCGACAGCAGCCGGTGCACCTCGGCCTTGGCGCCGACGTCGATGCCGCGCGTCGGCTCGTCCACGATCAGCACGGACGGCGCCGTGGCCAGCCACTTGGCCAGCACGACCTTCTGCTGGTTGCCGCCCGACAGCACCCCGACCCCGTCGCTGAGCCTGGCGAACGTGAGCCGCAGCCGCGCGGCCCAGTCTCTGGCCCGGTCACGCTCGGCGGCCCGCGAGATCGTCGGCCCCCGGCGCAGGGCGCGCAGCCCGGTCAGGCCGATGTTGCGCTCGATCGACAGCTCCATGACCAGCCCCTGCTGACGGCGGTCCTCCGGGACGAGGGCGAGGCCGGCGCCCATCGCGGCCGTGGGGCTGCCCGGAGGCAGTCGCACGCCGTCCACCTGGACGGAGCCGGCGTCCCAGCGGTCGATGCCGAAGATCGCCCTGGCGACCTCGCTGCGCCCGGCCCCGACGAGCCCGGCCAGCGCGACGATCTCGCCCCGCCGCACCTGGAAGGAGACGTCGGTGAAGACGCCCTCGCGGGTCAGCCGCTCCACCTGGAGGGCGACCTCGCCGGGGGTGGTGTCCTGTTTGGGGTAGAGGGCGCCGAGGTCGCGGCCCACCATGCGGCGGACCAGGTCCTCGTGCGTCAGCCCCGCGACCGGCTCGCCGGCGATCCACGCGCCGTCGCGCAGGGTGGTGACCCGCTGGCACAGGGCGAAGATCTCGTCCAGCCGGTGCGAGATGAACAGGATCGCGCACCCGTGCTCGCGCAGCGCCTCGACCACCGAGAACAGCCGGGCCACCTCGTTGCCTGACAGGGCGGCCGTCGGCTCGTCCATGACCAGGACGCGGGCGTCGCGGGAGAGGGCCTTGGCGATCTCGACGAGCTGCTGGTCGGCGATCGACAGGCCGCGTGCCGGCTGGTCGGGGTCGAGCGCGACGCCGAGCCGTCCGAACAGCTCGCGGGTCTGGGCGCGCATGGCCGCGCGGTCGATGCGGCCCAGGCTCGCGCGGGGCTGGCGGCCCATGAAGATGTTCTCGGCGACGGGCAGGTCGGGGAAGAGCGTCGGCTCCTGGTAGATGACGGCGACGCCGGCCTGCTGGGCGTCCGCGGGTCCGGCGAAGACGACCGGGACGCCGTCGAGCAGGACCTGCCCGCTGTCGGGCCGGTGGACCCCCGCGAGGGTCTTGACGAGGGTGGACTTGCCGGCGCCGTTCTCCCCCGCCAGGGCGTGTGTCTCGCCGGCGAACAGCTCCAGCGACACCTGGCGCAGGGCCCGTACGGCCCCGAACGACTTGCTGACGTTCGCGAGCGCGAGTGTGGGGGGAGCACTCATGCCGCCTCCAGGCAACAAACGTTTTAACAACAGTGCCCCGGAATGTAGGCCCTCTACCAGCGACCGTCAATGGGCGCACCATCCTTATGGCGCTTTCGTGATTGTTACGTTTTAATCAGCTCGTGCGATTCACCGCCGTGGACCTGGGCGCCTCAAGCGGGCGCGTGATGACTGCCGAGTTCTCCGCCGCAGGGGTGACGCTGTCGCAGGCGCACCGCTTCCCCAACCGGCCCGTCCGCGTGGCGGGCACGCTGCACTGGGACGTCCTGGCGCTCTACCGGGACGTCCTGGACGGCCTGCGCGCGGCGGGCCCCGCCGAGTCCGTCGGCATCGACTCGTGGGGCGTGGACTACGGCCTGCTCGACGCCCGCGGCGCGCTGCTCGGCAACCCGGTGCACTACCGCGACGCCCGCACCGAGCACGTCACCGAGCGCGCCGACCCGTACCCGGTGACGGGGCTGCAGTTCCTCCGCTTCAACACCGTCAACCAGCTGCTCAACGACGACCTCGGCCGGGCCGAGACGCTACTGCTGATCCCCGACCTGCTCGGCTACTGGCTGAGCGGCTCCGCGGGCACCGAACGCACCAACGCCTCCACCACCGGCCTGTACGACGTGACCCGCCGCGACTGGGCCTGGGATCTCATCGCCGAACTCGGCCTGCCCCGCCGGATCTTCCGCCCGATCACCGAGGGCGCCGCCGGCCCGCTGCGGGAGGACGTCGCCGCGGAGGTCGGCTACACCACCGCCGTCACCAAGGTCGCCTCCCACGACACCGCCTCGGCCGTGGTCGCGGTCCCCGCCACCACCGGCGACTTCGCCTACATCTCCTGCGGCACCTGGTCCCTGGTGGGCGTGGAGCTGCCGTCGCCCGTCCTGACCGAGGACAGCCGGCTGGCCAACTTCACCAACGAGGCCGGGATCGACGGCACCACCCGCTACCTGCGCAACGTCATGGGCCTGTGGATCCTCCAGGAGTGCCTGCGCGCCTGGGGCGACCCCGACCTGGAGCCGCTCCTGGACGCCGCCGGCCGGACCGGCACCGACACCGTCATCGACCCCGACGACCCGGCGTTCCTCCCGCCGGGCGACATGCCCGCCCGCATCGCCGCGTACTGCGCCCGCACCGGGCAGCGCGCACCGGAGGGCCGGGCGCAGGTCGTACGATGCATCCTGCAGAGTCTCGCCCTCGCCTACCAGCGCGCCATCGCCGACGCGGTGCGGCTGAGCGGGCGGCGGGTCGAGGTCGTGCACCTGGTCGGAGGCGGGTCGCGCAACGCGTTGCTGTGCAGGCTCACGGCCGAGGCGACCGGCCTTCCCGTGGTGGCGGGCCCGGTCGAGGCGACCGCGTTGGGCAACGCGCTCGTCCAGGCGCGGGCGCGCGGCCTGGTCGGCGACCTGGCCGAGATGCGGGAGCTGGTACGGCGGAACGCGGGTGTGCGGACATGGGAGCCCTGATGAGCACGGTGAGCATCAAGGACGTCGCGGCGATGGCCGGCGTGTCGCCCGGCACGGTGTCCAACGTGCTGAACCGTCCCGAGAAGGTCGCCGCGGCCACCCGGGTCAGGGTCGAGGCGGCGATCAGGGACCTGGGCTTCGTCCGGCACGGCTCGGCGTCCACGCTGCGGGCCGGGCACAGCCGCACGGTCGGGCTGTCCGTGATCGACATCGGCAACCCGTTCTTCACCGACGTCGCCGCCGGGGTCGAGGACGTCGCGAGCGAGCGCGGCTACGCGGTGATCCTCGGCAACTCCTCGGGCAGCCGGGTCAAGGAGGAGCACAACCTGCTGGTCTTCGCCGAGCAGCGGGTGCGCGGGGTGCTGATCACGCCGTCCGACGAGGACCCGCACCGGCTCGACCGGCTGCGCGAGCGCGGCATCTGCGTGGTGCTCGTCGACCATCCCGCCGAGGGGGCCGACCAGTGCGCGGTCGCGGTCAACGATGTCACGGGCGGCACGATGGCCGTCGCGCACCTGCTGGAGGGTGGCGCGGAGCGCATCGGCTACGTGACGGGCCCGGCGACGATCCGGCAGTGCCAGGACCGGCGACGCGGCGCGGAACGGGCGCTGGCGGCGGCCGGTCGCGATCCGCACGCCCTGCGCGAGGTGGCGATGCCGGCGATGACCGCGAAGGCGGGCCAGCAGGCGGCCGAGAAGCTGCTGGCCCAGGGCGACCTGCCCGACGCGCTGTTCTGCGCCAACGACCTGCTGGCGCTCGGCATGCTGCGCGGCCTGCTCCAGGCGGGGGTCAGGGTGCCCGACGACGTCTCGCTGATCGGCTACGACGACATCGACTTCGCCTCGGCCTCGACCGTCTCGCTGACCTCGATCAGGCAGCCCACCTACCAGCTCGGACGGGTCGCGACCGAGCTCCTCCTCGACGAGTGCGACAACCCCGGCACGCACGCCCACCAGCAGATCATGTTCCAGCCTGACCTCGTCGTCCGGGAGTCCACGCGGTAGGTTGTGGCCCTAACCGACAAACGGGGTTGATCATGACAAATGGTGCACGTCATGCGCTCGGAGTGGTCGCCGGGCTGCTCTTCCCTCCGCTGATCGCCGCTGGGCTGGCGTTCGGGATCGGCGACACCGCCGCCAAGTACCAGCAGTTCGTCGTCTCCTGGCTCGGGCTCGTCGTGGTGGCCCTCAGCGCGCTCCTGCTGGCCTTCCTGCTCGGCTCGCGGATGTCGCCCGTCGCCTCGCTCATGGGCGGCCTCGCCTTCACCGCGCTCGGCCTGGTGCCGTGGATCGAGATGCAGGGCGTGCGGGTGCTCCCCCTCGACTGGATCGACGGCCCGCTCCGGATCGGCTTCCAGACCCTGCTCTACTCCGGGGTCTTCTTCCTGCTCGGTGTGACGATGCTGGTGGTGTCGGCGTTCCCGTCGAGATGGCGTGGCGCGCGAGCCGCCCTCGCCGCGCCGGAGCACGCCCACGAGTACGGGATGCCGGCGCCGTACCCCCCGGCGCCGTACCCCCCTTCGCCGTCTCACACGTCGCCCTCTCACACGGCGCCGTACTCGACGCTGCCGGAGGACGCCACGCGGCCGATGCACCGCGAGTGAGACCAAGGTCGCCTGGCAGAATGCCGCCATGCGCGACACAAGGATCGTCGACTTCCTGAACCAGTTGGCCGCCCACGTACCGGCGCCGGGAGGGGGAGCCACCGCGGCCCTGCACGCGGCGCAGGCCGCCGCGCTGCTCGGCATGGTGGCCCGCTACACGACCGGGGAGAAGTACATCAAGCACTCGGAGCTCGTCGTGAGCGTGATCGCCGAGACCGACACGCTGAGGGCCAGGGCGCTGCGGCTGGGCGAGCAGGACGCGGCGGCGTTCACCGCCGTCGCCGACGCCTACCGGATGCCGAAGGGCGACGAGCGCAGCGCGGCGATCGCCGCGGCCCTGGTGGGGGCGGCCGAGCCGCCGGCCCGGGTGGTCGAGGCCGCGTCCCGGCTGGTCGAGCTCTGCGAGGTGCTGCTGCCGATCGGCAACCGCAACGTCATCACGGACGTGGCCGCCGCCGCCGACGCGGCCCGCGCCGCGCTGACCACGGCCAGGGTGAACGTCGAGATCAACGTGACGGGCATCAAGGACGAGCGGGCCGCGGAGCAGCTGCGCGCCAGGATAGCCGGGGTGGATTCGGCCGTCGCCAGGGCCGACCGGGTGACCGCCCAGGTGCGCGAGGAGATCAACGCATGAGGACGCTGACAGGCAGGGAGCTGGCCGCCTCTCTCAGGGCCGAGGTCGCGGCGCTGGTGGAGGCCGGCCCGCAGCCCAGGCTGGCCGTCGTGGTGGCCACCGCCGACGAGGCGAGCCTGTGGTACGTCCGGTCCATCGCGAAGGCCGCCGCCGGGGTGGGCATCACCTGCGACCTGGTGGACCTCGGCCCCGACGCGGAGCCCGAGCGGATCAGGCAGACGCTCGCCCGGCTGAGCGCCGACGACACCGTGCACGGCGTCATGCTGCAGACCCCGCTGCCCGCCGGAGCGTCGCTGCAGGACCTCGCGGGCGCGATCGACCCGGCCAAGGACGTCGACGGGGCGAACCCGCTCTCGCTCGGCCGCCTGGCCGCCGGGCTGCCCGCGTTCGCCCCCGCGACCGCCGCCGCCGTGCTGGCGCTGCTCGACCACTACGGCGTGGAGCTCTCGGGAGCCAGGGCCGTCGTCGTGGGCCGCTCGACCGTGGTCGGCAAGCCGCTCGCCCACCTGCTGCTCGACAGGCACGCCACCGTCACCGTCTGCCACTCGCGCACCCGCGACCTGGCGGCCGTCACGTCGACGGCCGAGGTGCTGGTGGCGGCCGTCGGCCGGGCCGGGTTGATCGGCGCGGAGCACGTGGCGCCCGGTGCGGTCGTGATCGACGTCGGCACCAACCCCACCGAGGACGGCCGCCTGGTCGGCGACGTGGACTTCGACGCGGTCGCGGGCAGGGCGGCGGCGCTGACCCCGGTGCCCGGCGGCGTCGGCCCGGTGACCACCGCGCTGCTGCTGAGCCACACCGCCCGAGCGGCGGGCCTGCGGTGAGTCCGACCCGTCTGAGGCGTGACGTCCTGATCGTGCAGCACAGCCGCAGCGGCGGGCCCGGCCGCTTCGGCGGCTGGCTGGAGGAGGCCGGGCTCCGGCTGGACGTGGTCCGCGCCCACGAGGGCGCGCCGCTGCCCGCCCGGCTCCACCACGCGGCGATGGTCGTGCTGGGCGGCGGCTACCTGCCCGGCGACGACGACAGGGCGCCGTGGCTGGCGCCGACCCGCGACCTGGTCCGGCAGGCGCTCACCGAGGAGGTGCCGCTGTTCGGCATCTGCCTGGGCGGGCAGATGCTCGCCGAGGTCGCGGGCGGGGAGGTGACCGGTGACGTGGGCGCGCCCGAGAACGGCAGCGTCCCCGTCACCATCAGGCCGGAGGCGGCGGACGACGAGCTCTTCCGCGAACTGCCCCCGGTCGTGCCCGCCATCGAGCACCACGTGGACGCGATCACCGAGCTGCCGCCCGGCGCCGTCTGGCTGGCCGAGACCGAGCGGTGCCCGTACCAGGCGCTGCGGGTGGGTGAGCGGGCGTGGGGCGTGCAGTTCCATCCGGAGGTGCTGCCGCCGCGCATCCGCGAGTGGGAGGTGACCGGTTTCGACCCCGACGAGGTGTACGCCCAGGCGGTGGCGGACGAGCCGATCTCGACGCCGATCTGGCGCGAGGTCGCGACCCGCTTCGCCAAGCTCGCCACCTGACCCGGCACGCCGCCGCCCAACCCAGCACCCCCACAACGCCCGGGCCCGCGCCCCGGCGGTCCGGGAGTACCTGGGCTGAGCGGGGCCGGTCCGGGAGGACACGGGGCTGGTCTCGGGGCGGTTCGGCGGGAGGATACGGGGATGGTTTGGCCTGGGGTGGTTCGGGAGCGCCCGGGCCGGTCGGGGGCTTGCTGTGGGGCTATTTGTTGGACTGAATGCCGATAAAAGGGCTCGTTCGGAGGAACCCGACATCTGGCCAGTTCGTCGTACGTGCATGAAGGCCGAATGGATCGACCGCCCGGCCGAACTGGAGCAGCTGGTGTCGGCGCTGGTCTCGGGCGAGAGCGGCCTGGTCGCGCTCGTCCCCGAAGTGGACGGCGCCGAGGGCTTCGGCACGACCGCGCTGGCCGCCGCGGCCTGCGCGGATCCCCGGGTGCGCAGGCGCTTCCCCAAGGGCGTCGCCTGGCTGACCGTGGACGCCGACCCGCCCGAGATCCTCCGGGGCCACCTGATGGAACGGATCGAGGCGGTGGGCGACGAGCTGGACCCGCTGGAGGTGGTCAGCGACCCGGAGGGCATGGTCGCCTGCTCGACCCGTCCCGGTGACGGGCTGGTGGTGCTCGACGGCCTGCGCCATCCCGCCCTGGTGTACGCCACCGCCATGCTGGCGCCCCACTCCAGCGTGCTCGCCACCGCGCGGACCGCCGCCGGGCTGCCCGAGCACGCCACGATCGTCGAGGTGCCGCCGCTGGAGCGCGGCTGGCCGCTGCTGGTGGCGCTCGCCGACGCGCTCCACACGGCCGCGCCGCGCGACGTCGACCTGGCCGACGCGGGCGCGCGCACGGCGGCCGTGCACCGGGTGCTCGCGGAGGGCCTGCCCCGGCTCGGGCTGCCGGACAGCGTCGAGCGCCTGGTGGAGCTGGGCGTCTTCGCCGGTGACGGGACGATCCCGGCGGGCCTGGTCCGGCTGCTCTGGCACGAGACCGCCGGCCTGTCGAGCGTCGACACCGAGCTGACCCTGGCCGGGCTCAGCGCCCTGGGCCTGCTCTCGCTCGCACCCGACCGGCAGGTCGTGGTCCTGCCCGACGCGGTCAGGGCCTACGCGCGCGGCGCCGTCGGCAGCGAGGTGACCGCCGCCCTGGTCAGGGCGCTCGACGACGGCTCCGGCACGCTCGAGTCCGCCGAGGAGCGCTCCTACGTCCTCGCCCGGCTGCCCGACCACTACACCTCGGCGGGCGGCGACGTGGCCGACCTGGTGTGCGACGGCGGGTGGATCGCGTCCAAGCTGGAGGTGTACGGCGTCACGGAGGTCGAACGGGACCTGACACGGGCGGGCACGCCGCTGGCCGAGCGGCTGCGCCACACGCTCGCCCAGAACACCCACCTGCTCGAACGCTCCCAGGACGGGACCAGGCGGCTCGCCGTCCTGGCGGCCAGGCTGCACGCGGTGCCGATGATCGCCCACGAGGTCAGGGCGCTGCTGCGCGGCCTCGGCTGCGCGTGGCTGGAATGCCTGTGGGAGCCGCCGGACCTGGCGCATCCCGCGCTCCGCCGGACGCTGTCGAGCGAGTCGGGCGCGGCGACGGCCGTGGCGTTCGGCCCCGACGGCGGCTGGGTGGCCGCCGGGGACGAGAGCGGCACGGCCACGATCTGGAACGCCGACGGCACCGTCCGCGCCACGCTGGAAGGGCACGACGGCCAGATCAACGCGGTGGCGGTCGCCGCCTGCGGGAGCTGGCTGGCCACCGGCGGCGACGACGGCACAGTGCGGCTGTGGCGTCCCGACGGCACCGAGGAGGCGGTGCTGCGCGGCCACGACGGACCGGTGTCACGGGTGGCGATCGCGCCGGACGGCACCTGGCTGGCGTCGGCCGGCCCCTACGAGGACCTCCGCGCCTGGCGCGGCGACGGCACCCCGCTCTGGCACGCGCGGGCCGGCCTCGACCCCGGCGGCACCCTGTCCATCTCCTCCGACAGCACGGGGCTGGTACTCACCGGCGGCGGGGGCGCCCGGTTCTGGACGCAGGACGGCACCCCGCAGGGCACGGTCGAGGCGGCGCCGGAGGTCTGCACCGGCGACCCGGGCGTCCCGCTGGACTCCGGCCATCGCGGCACGGTCCTGGACGTGGCGCTCAGCCCGGACGGCACGTGGCTGGCCAGCGCGGGCGAGGACGGCACCGTCAGGATCTGGGACAGGGTTCGGCACGTCCCGCCCCCGGACGAGCACATGCGCCGCCGCAGGCTGTCGGCGGTCCGCGTGGCGGGGCAAGGCGGCTGGCTGGCCACCGCGGGCCCCGGCGGGCCGGCCCTGTGGGACGACGAGGGCAGCGCGCTCGGCACGATCGGCGAGGCGGGCGGATGCACCGCGGTCGCGATCTCCCCGGACGAGTCGTGGCTCGCGGCCACGACCGGCGACGGGGAGCTCTGGCTGGCCGGACGCGACGGCACGGTCCGGGCCAGGGTGTCCGCCCCTCCGTGGAGCCGCGACGACGTGGTGATCTCCCCCGACGGCTCCTGGCTCGCCACCGCCGGGGACGAGGTGCGCGTCTGGCGCCCGGACGGCACTCCGCTGCGCGACCTCCGCACCAAGGAGATGATCAGGTCCCTCGCCGTGGCGCCCGACGGCTCCTGGCTGGCGGCGTCGGGCGACGAGCACGTCCAGGTGTGGCACGCGGACGGCTGGCACATCCGGGCGCTGCTCCGCCTGGAGGACGTGACCACGCTGGCCGCCTCCCCCGACGGCGCCTGGCTGGCCGCCGCCACCCGCGAGGGCGACATCCACCTGTGCGACCCCGACGGCGCGCCGCTGACGACGCTGGTCGGCCCGCTGAGCCACCTGACCGGCCTGGCCGCGGGGCCGTTCGGCTGGTGGCTGGCCAGCACCTCGACCGACGGCGAGCTCCTGGTCTGGGACGTCGGCGCCGAAGCCGTCCTGGCCGGGCTCACGCTGGACGACACGCTCAACGGCTGCGCCTGGACGCCGGGCGGCACCCGCGTCTACGTGGCGGGCGACGCGGGCCTGTACGGCTTCAAACTGAACCAGCCCCGCTAGTCCCGATTTCCGTACGTCGGGGTGATTGAAGATCGCCTTGATGTGCTGTGTTGATCTCGGTTGGTCATGCACGGTCTCCCATGCGCCATTGCGGGATCGCGGCGGGCGCGCCCCCGCCGGCCCTCCGAGCGCGTGCGGCCGTCAGGCGTTGCGCAGGGCGGCGGCGGTGTGCAGGCCGAGCAGGTCCACGGCGCGTTCGCGCATCTCCACCTTGCGGATCTTGCCTGTCACCGTCATCGGGAACGACTCGACGACGTGCACGTAGCGGGGGATCTTGTAGCGCGCCAGCCTGCCCTGGCAGTACTCCCGCACCGCCTCGGCCGTCAGCCCCTGCGCGCCCTCGCGCATGACGACCCAGGCCATCAGCTCCTCCCCGTACTTCTCGTCCGGCACGCCGATGACCTGGACGTCCGAGATGTCGGGATGCCGGTAGAGGAACTCCTCGATCTCCCGCGGGTAGATGTTCTCCCCGCCCCTGATCACCATGTCCTTGATCCGGCCGACCACGTTGACGTAGCCGTCGTCGTCCATGACGGCGAGATCACCGGTGTGCATCCAGCGGGCGGCGTCGATGACCTCGGCGGTCTTGCCGGGCTCCTCCCAGTAGCCGAGCATGACGGAGTATCCGCGCGTGCACAGCTCGCCGGGCTCGCCACGCGGCACGATCAGCCCGGTCTCCGGATGCACGATCTTCACCTCGACGTGCGGCATCACCCGTCCGACCGTCTCGGTCCTGCGCGCCAGGTCGTCGTCGGCCCTCGTCATCGTGGACACGGGGGACGTCTCCGTCATCCCGTAGCAGATGGCGACCTCGCGCATGTTCATCTCGCCGACCACCCGCTTCATCACCTCGACCGGGCACGGCGACCCGGCCATGATGCCCGTCCGCAACGACGAGAGGTCGAACTTTCCGGACAGGGCAAGCTCGGCGATGAACATCGTCGGCACCCCGTACAGGGACGTGCACCTCTCGTCCTGGACGGCCCGCAGCGTCGCCTCCGGGTCGAAGCCGGGCGCCGGGATGACGATGCACGCGCCGTGCGAGGTCGCGCCGAGGTTGCCCATGACCATGCCGAAACAGTGGTAGAACGGCACCGGCAGGCAGACCCGGTCGGCCTCGGTGTAGTGCACCAGCTCCCCGACGAAGTAGCCGTTGTTCAGGATGTTGTGGTGCGACAGGGTGGCGCCCTTGGGGAACCCGGTGGTGCCCGAGGTGTACTGGATGTTGATCGGGTCGTCGAAGGCGAGCCGCGCCATCCGGTCACGCAGCTCCCCGGCGTCGGCCGTCTCGGCCAGCAGGGCGTCCCAGGACGGGTCGTCCAGGTAGACGACGTCGGTGAAGCCGATCTCCGCCACCATCGCGCGGTAGTCGGTGCCCCGATGGTCCAGAGCGCTGATCAGCAGCCGCATGCCCGACTGCTCGACCACGTACTCCAGCTCGTGCGACCGGTAGCTCGGGTTGACGTTGACCAGCACCGCGCCGATCTTCGCCGTGGCGTACTGCACCAGCACCCACTCGGCGCGGTTGGGCGCCCAGATGCCGACCCTGTCGCCCTGTTCGATCCCCCTGGCCAGCAGCGACAGCGCCAGCCGGTCGACGTCGGCGTTCAGCTCGCGGTAGGTCCACCTGCGTCCGGCCTGGACGTCCACCAGGGCCTCCCGGTCGCCGAAGCGGGCCACCGTCCGTTCCAGGTTCTCGCCGATGGTCTCGCCCAGGAGGGGCGTCGGTGCCGCTGAGCTGGCGTACGACTGCATGCCCACAGTCTGGGACGGAACGGCCGCGCGCGCCAGCCCGCAATCCCACGGCCCTCCACGAACCGCACCCCGGCACCTCGGCACCACGGCCCGTACAGGGGCTGAGGGCGGGAACTTCAGCGCAGGAAGCACGGGGCAGGGGCCCAGGGCAGAAAGCACGGCAGTGGCTCAGCGCAGGGACTCGGCGATGGCGCGGGCGGTGGCCTGCCAGATCGGCGTTCGCGGGTCGATCACCGCGAAATGGTCGCCCGGCAGCTCCAGGTAGGTCACGTCGTCGCCGCATCGCTCGGCGGCGGCGGCGTACCGCCGGGCGAAGTCCACGAGATCGAGGTCGTCGCCCGCCCCCTGCACCACCAGCCGGGGCACCCGCATCGGCAGCCTGAGCAGCGGGCTCGCCTGCGCGAGCTCAAGGCTGCCCTCCCCGGCACCGTCGCCTGGCGACGCCGGTTCGCCCTCCCCAGTACGCTCGCCCCGCGACGCCCGTTCCCCCTCCGCAGCACCGTCACTTCGCAACGCCGGTTCGCCCTCGCCGGCACGCTCGCGTTCCCCGTCGGCTCCCAGGGCGGCGGCCACGGCGCCGGAGCTGATCCACCGCCTGTCGCCCTCCACCAGGTCCAGGACCCCGGCCAGCGACACCGCCAGAGCCATCCGCGCGCCGTCGGCCGCGGCCCGCAACGCGAGCTGGCCGCCCGCCGAGTGCCCCGCGACCGCGACCCGGCCCAGGTCGAGGGGCGCGTCCACGCCGGAGAGCGCCGCCAGCCCGGCGGCCACGTCGGACGTCGTCGCCTTCCACCCGTGCAGGTCGGGCCGCCGGTACTCGAGGTTCCACGCGGCGAACCCGCGCCCGGCCAGGTCGTCGCAGAGCGCGTCCATGAGGTCGGCCCCCCAGATGGACCGCCAGTAGCCCCCGTGGATCAGCGCGACCACCGGATGCGGCCCAGCCGACTCCGGCAGGTGCAGCTCGGCCCACTGGTCGGCGTGCTCCCCGTACGGCACCCGCGGGCACGGACGGCGGGCGCGGCGCACGGCGTGCCTGATCCCCCACTCCAGCCCGGATACCCCGCGCCCGTGGATCCGCGCCACTCCCCGGGGCCCGGAGTCCCGCCGGGTGAGGTCGACCCACACCACGCCCTCGGACGGTTCCAGCATGAGCCTCCGCACCTCGGGGTCGGCTCCCAGCACCACCACGACCGCCTCGGACGCCCGCCCGGCGAGCGCCGCGCGCACCTCGTCCGCGCTGGTGGCGTGGCCGAGGGCGCCGCTGACGCCCAGGTCGGCGAACTCGCGTCCGGCGACCTCCCCGAGCAGGCCACGGTCGGCCACCACCCCCGGCCCGACGATCACCCGCACGTCCATGGCTCGACCCTAACCCGCCGCCCCGAGCCGGTCGGCGGGGCGGGAGAGCGGGGAGCGCTCTTCCGGCCGCGCCACCCACTGAACGGGCGCGGCGGGGACGCGCGTGCCGGTCGGCGCGGGCAAGGTGAGCAGCCCCCTTCCGGCCGCCGCCCGCTGAACGGGGAGCGCGCTTCCGGTCTTCGGGGCGTCGGCGGGCTGTGCGCCGAGTGCCGGAGAGGCAATAGCGTGGGCGGGTGCGTGTAGACCGGCTTCACCCGTGGCCCGCCGACATCGCGGAGGCGGAGGCGATCCAGGAGCGCCTCCGTGACCGCGTCGAGCTCACCGGGCCCACCGCGTTCACCACGGTGGCGGGCCTCGACGTGCACTACCACGGCGACGACGAGCTGTCGGCCGCCGTCGTGGTGCTCGACGGCGGCACGCTCGACGTGGTGGAGCAGGTGGTCGTGCACGGCAGGGCGGCCTTCCCCTACGTGCCGGGCCTGTTCGCGTTCCGCGAGCTGCCCGCCCTGGTGGAGGCGCTGGAACGGCTGACCGTCACTCCCGACCTGCTGGTCTGCGACGGGTACGGCCTGGCGCATCCGCGCGGCTTCGGCCTGGCCTGCCATCTCGGCGTGCTGACCGGGCTGCCCGCGCTGGGCGTGGGCAAGACGGCCTTCGTCGGGACGCATGAGGAGCCGTCCCCCGAGCGTGGCGCCTGGTCCCCGATCGTCCTCGACGGCGTCACCGTGGGCCGGGCGCTGCGGACGCGGCGCGGGGTCAAGCCGGTGTACGTCTCCCAGGGCCACCGCATCGCCCTCGGCACGGCCTGCGACCAGGTGCTGCGGCTCGCGCCGTCCGTCCGGCTGCCCGAGCCGATCCGCAGGGCCGACCATCTGGCCCGCCACGGCGCGTGACCGGGCGGGAGACCCGGCGACGGCCGCGATCCGGCGCGACCTGGCGGGACGGCTGGACTCCTGGTTCGCCCGCTACGCCGACCGGACGAGCCCTGCCCGTCTCGGGCTCCGGCCAGTCGGCGCCGCTCGGCCCCGGCGCCGGTCTCTCCGCGTTCGAGCCTGCCCCCTTCCCGACCGTCCCCCGCTACGGGGACGGCCTCTGACACGGGAGCCCCCTCGGCGGCCCCCTCTGCAGCCACGTGGGGCCGCCGAGGGTCAGCGGCGCCAGGCCCAGACCAGGAGCCAGACGCTCAGCCCGAAGAGCGACATCCCGAGCGGCACGTGCACCGACAGCACGCCGGAGCCGCCCATCGCGGACTGGACGAACCCGAGCAGCAGCGCCGCCAGGCTGACCAGCGCGGGCCACCCGGCGTCGCGTCCGGGCCGCCAGAGGAGGACGGCGACGACGAGCTGCGCCAGCCCGAGCGCGTGCACGGCGAACGCGCCCGTCCCGTGCAGCCCCGTGGACACCCCGCTCATGAGCTGCCCCGCCGTCACCGCCTGGACGAGCACCGACAGCGTGTTGAGCGTGGCGACGACCCTGAACGCGGTCAGGTACCCGCTCCGACTGGCAACCTGGGTAACCACTGGACTCTCCTTCGGTTCCGTGAGGCCCCCAGCATCGTGCGCCCGCGTCACGGCCACATCCGCCCGCCGTCGCGATCCCGGCTACACCGAGAGGGGTACGCCCGCCGCCCCCTGCGGGGTCAGGATCGCCTGGGCGTCGACGCCGCCGAACCAGAGCCCGATGACGAACGCCGCCGTGGCCTCCAGCAGCCGTGCCCGGCGCAGGCCGCCTCCGTCCACCGGCGTGCATCCCAGGTCCGTGACCAGGTGGCGAACCGCGGCGAGTGCCTCCTCGTCGTCCCCGCACAGGGGGACGGCCAGCGGCCTGCCGCCGAAGACGGGGGGCGTCATACGCCACACGTCCACGTGGCCGAGGTTGAAGGCCTTCACGACCCGCGCCCCCGTGATCTCCCGCACCATGTCGGCGATGGGACGCGCCGGGTCGTACGCGTCCGGGCCGGCGCCGTTGGCGACGTCGATCAGCGGCTTGTCCCGCAGCGCCGGGCCTGCCGCCTGGAGCACCTCGCGCAGCGCCTCCACCGGGAGGGCCGCCAGCACCACGTCCCCGAACTCGGCGGCCTGCGCCCACGTGCCGGTGCGGGCGGTCGTGAGCTTCGCCGCCAGAGCGGCTGCCTTGTCCGGGTTCCTTCCGCTGATCATGACCTCGTGCCCGGCCCTGGCCCACTGCGTGCCCAGCGCGTCGGCCATGCCGCCCGTTCCGAGAATGCCGATCCGCATTCCGTCCTCCATGTCGTTCCGAGGTTTACTGGTGGGACGAATGTAGAAATCCCGCCGGTTACCGATCGGTGCCTAACGGAGGTCCCCGTTGTTCCTCGCCGACTGCCAGGCCAGACTGGCCTTCGACCTGATCGCCAACACCTGGAACGCGGTCGTCCTCTGGTCGCTGCGCCACGGGCCCCGCCGGCCGGGTGAGCTGCGCGCGGAGATCGGCGGCATCAGCCCGAAGGTCCTCACCGAGACGCTGCGCCGCCTGGAGTTCAACGGCCTGGTGGAGCGGCACGCCTACGCCGAGGCCCCGCCGCGGGTGGAGTACACGCTGACGGACCTCGGCCGCACCCTCCTCACCCCGATCGGCGTGTTCGGCGAGTGGGCCTTCGACCACGCCGAGGAGGTCATGGCCGCCCAGGACCGCCGGCAGGAGCAGCCCTGACCCGCACGGCGCTCAGCCGAACAGCCGCTCCAGGACGACCGCCACCCCGTCCTCGTCGTTGGACAGGGTGTGGCGTTCGACGGCCGAGCGGACCAGGTGGTGGGCGTTGGCCATCGCGTACCCCGCTCCGGCGAAGGTCAGGACCGCGAGGTCGTTCGGCATGTCGCCGAAGGCCACCACCTCCGCCGCGGCCACGCCCCGCGCCTCGCAGTGCAGGGCGAGCGTGCCCGCCTTCGTCACGCCGGTCGCGCTGATCTCCAGCAGCCCGGGCACGCCCGAGTGGGTCACCTCGGCCTGCCCGTCCACCGCGGCGACGGCGGCGGCGAACATCTCGTCCACCGGGTGCGTCCGCGACCAGACGAGCAACTTGGCGACCGGCTCGTCCGCCTCGGAGACGGCGGGCACCTCCCGCCGGCAGGCCGCGTCGTTCGTGTGGGCCACCCCGTATCCCGGCTCGGCCAGCACCCCCCTGCCCGTCTCCGCCGCGAACGCGACGCCGGGCAGCGCTTCGGTCAGGATCTCCACCATCTCGCGCAACCCGCCGGGGTCCAGCGCGTGCGTCGCGACGATCTCCCTGGTGTCGAGGTCGTAGACGACCGCGCCGTTGCTGCAGATCGCCGTGCCGGTGACGCCGGCCTGCTCGGCGATCTGGTCGACGCCGCGCGGCGCCCTGGCGGTGACGAACACGATCTCGGCGCCGCTCTCACGGGCGAGCCGGAGCGCGCGGCGGGTGCGCGGGGAGACGGAGTGACGGGAGTCGAGGAGGGTGCCGTCCAGGTCGGTGGCCACGATGCGGGGAGGAGTCACCTGCCGATTATCCCGATCGTCATGATTCGGCGGGCTTCCCGGCGGGGGTCAGATGCGCATCTCCGACGGCAGCAGCTTCGCGGCGTGCGTCAGCTCCAGCCCCAGCAGCTCGCCCGACTCGGCGTAGTCGAGCACCACCCCTTCGACGACCGCCTGACGCACGGCCTCACCGGGGGCGATGTCGTGCTTCATGGCGATGTAGGCGACGTCGTGGTCCTCGTCCAGGCTCAGGTAGACCGTCTGCGGACGCCGCCCGTCCGGCTCGTGGTCCCAGCTCAGCAGGCCCGCCCTGGCCTCGTGCGAGCCGGCGAGCGCGGCACGCAACACCACCAGCACCAGCTCCATGGCCTGAAGCGAGTCGATCCCGGTGACCTTCCGCTCGTGCTCCCAGCCTTCGAGCCCGTCGATCCGGTAGGGCGCGGACCACTCCCCCGTCGGCTCCTCGTACGGCAGTCCGACCGTCACGGTCACCTCGCGCGGCGGCTCGGTGCGCAGCGCCAGCGTGCGCTGAGCGATCTCGTACATGTCTGCTCCTCTACCCCACCGGCCATCCCTGAAATACTGCGGGGGGCGCATAACCGCCTGGGCCGAAACCTTCCTGGCGGCTGCCGTCGCGGGCTAGTCTTCGAACGGTCGTGAGGGGGACCTGGTGTTGACATCCTCGCCCTCGTCAACGAGGGGGATTCTCACGGTCGCCCGTGAAGTTTCCTGCTTCACCGCCGATCGCCCGCCGAGGAGGTTGGTCTCCTGTTGAGGTCTTACATCAGCTCCACAGGCGTTTCACCTCTCCGCCAGCCCGGCGGCGAGGATGTTCTGGGCCGCGTTGACGTCCCGGTCGTGAGACGCGCCGCAGGCGCACTCCCACGATCGGACGTTCAGCGGCATGGACTGCTGGATGCTGCCGCATGCCGAGCACAGCTTGGAGGAGGGAAACCAGCGGTCCACGACCACCAGCTGCCGCCTGTACCAGGCTGCCTTGTACTCCAGCATGGAGCGCAGTTCCAGCCACGACGCATCGCAGATGGCACGGGCCAGGCGGTGGTTCTTGACCAGGTTGCGGACGGTCAGGCCTTCCACGGCGATCACTTGATTCTCGCGAACAAGCCGTGTGCTGACCTTGTGCAGATGATCACGCCTGCGGTCGACGATACGGGCGTACACCTTCGCCACGCGAACTCTGGCCTTGACCCGGTTCGCCGACCCCTTCTCCTTACGGGCCAGCGCTCGCTGGGCTCTGGCGAGCTTGCGCCGGTCGGCCCGCTCATGGCGGGGGTTGACGATCTTCTCCCCGGTCAACAGGGTCACCAGGGCGGTGATGCCCACGTCAACTCCCACCGCTGCCTCGGCCCGGTCGAGCGGGCGGATGGCGTCCTCGCACAGCAGGGACACGAACCACCGTCCGGCCGCGTCCCTGGACACAGTCACGGTGGACGGCCGCGCACCCTCGGGAAGAGGACGCGACCACACGACTGCCAGCGGCTCAGCCATCTTCGCCAGGGTGAGCCGCCCATCCCGGTACGTGAAGGCGGACCGTGTGTATTCGGCCGACATACGCGACTTCTTGCGGGACTTGAACCTCGGATACCTGGCCCGCCCAGCGAAGAAGTTGCCGAAGGCCGCCTGCAGGTGGCGCAGCGTCTGCTGCAGCGGCACCGAGGACACCTCGCACAGGAACCCCAGCCCTTCGGTGTGCTTCCATTCCGTGAGCGCCGCCGAGGACTCCGCGTAGGAGACACGGCGGCCTTCCAGTGTGTAGGCGCGGGTCCGCTCTTCAAGGGCCTTGTTGTAGACGAGGCGGACGCAGCCGAACGTCCGGGCAAGCTCTTCGGCCTGCTCGGAGGTCGGATAGAAGCGGTACTTGAACGCCCGCTTGACCAACTGCGCCACGCACGCAAGCTACTACGCTAAGTAAAGTTTCGTCCACAAGTTCGAACCAAAACATGCGGCACCGTGCCCCGTTTCCTCCCCCCCGCCTGAAGGCACGGGTCTCCACGCTCAAGGAGTTTTGATGAGTGAGCCATTCGGGGCACGGCTGCGTGCCAGGCTCGACAAGTGCGGCCCGCTGTGCGTGGGCATCGATCCGAGCCCGGCGCTGCTCAACGCGTGGGGCCTCGACGACTCCCCTGCCGGGCTCGAGCGGTTCAGCCGCACGGTGGCCGACGCGGTGAGCGACGTGGCCGCGGTCGTGAAGCCGCAGTCGGCGTTCTTCGAGCGGTGGGGCAGCCGCGGCATCGCCGTCCTGGAAGGCGTGATCGCCGACCTCCGCGACGCGGGCACCCTGGTGCTCCTCGACGTGAAACGCGGCGACATCGGCAGCACGATGGCCGCCTACGCGGAGGCGTACCTCGACCACGGCAGCCCGCTGGCGGCCGACGCGGTGACGCTCAGCCCGTACCTGGGGTTCGGCTCGCTGGAGGGCGCGATCGCGTCGGCGGTCGCCAACGACGCGGGCGTGTTCGTGCTGGCCCGCACGTCCAACCCGGAGGCGGCCGAGCTGCAGGCGGCGGTCGCCGGTCAGGTGCTCGCGGGCGCCGCGGCCGCGAACGCGGGCAGGTCGCCGTTCGGCCCCGTCGGCGTGGTGGTCGGCGCCACGCTGCCCGCGCTCGACCACCCGCTCGACGAACTGAACGGCCCCATCCTCGCTCCGGGCCTGGGCGCGCAGGGGGCCTCCCCGGCCGACCTGGCGCGCCTGTTCGCCCCGGTGCGGCACGCGGTGATCCCCTCGGTCTCCCGGGACGTGCTGACCGACCCGGCCCGGGTCCGCACCAGGACCCTGCAGTACCGCGACGCCTGCGCGAGCGAGCTAGCCGTCTGACGCGGCCAGGGCCCGGTTGACCGCCGCCATGACGGCCCGCACCGACGCCGTCAGCACGGACGTGTCGCGCCCCGCCGCCCAGCAGGTGGCCCGGCCGACCCCGCACTCCACGTAGGCGACGGCCTGGCTGTCGGGCCCCGGAGCGGTGGCGTGCTGGGCGTAGTGCAGGATGTCCGCGGCGATCCCGGCGCCGGCCAGCGCCTCGGTGAGCGCCGACAGAGGCCCGTTGCCGGTGCCGCGCAGCTCGCCACCGTCCACGTGCGGGGTTCCCTGGACGGTGGCGGTGAACTCGTGCCTGCCGGGAGCGGTCTCGGACGTGGTCCAGCCGGCCAGGGTCAGCGGCCCGTGCTCACCGGGCGCCACGTAGGTGGCGTCGAAGAGCTCCAGCAGCTGGTCCGGGGTGATCTCCTCGCCGCTGCCGTCGGTGGCCCGCTGCACGACGGACGCGAAGTCGATCCGCATCCGGCGCGGCAGGTCCAGCCCGTGCCGCGACTGCAGCAGGTAGCCGATCCCGCCCTTGCCCGACTGGCTGTTCACCCTGATGACGGCCTCGTAGTCGCGCCCGACGTCCGCCGGGTCGATCGGCAGGTACGGCACCGCCCACGGCGCCCGCTCCGCCGGGACGCCCAGGTCGGCCGCCCGCTTGGCGTGGTGGGCCAGGCCCTTGCTGATGGCGTCCTGGTGGGTGCCGGAGAACGCGGTGTAGACGAGGTCCCCCGCGTACGGGTGGCGGTCGTGGACGGGGAGCCGGTTGCAGTGCTCGACCGTCCGCCGGATCTCGTCGATGTCGGAGAAGTCCACCATCGGGTCGACGCCCTGCGCGTGCAGGTTGAGCGCGAGCGTGACCAGGTCGACGTTGCCGGTGCGCTCGCCGTTGCCGAACAGGCAGCCCTCCACCCGCTGCGCCCCGGCCAGCAGCGCCAGCTCCGCGCACGCCACCCCGGTGCCGCGGTCGTTGTGCGGGTGCACCGACAGGATGACCGAGTCGCGGCGGGCGAGGTTTCGGTGCATGTACTCGATCTGGTCGGCGTAGATGTTCGGGGTGCCGATCTCGACCGTGGCCGGCAGGTTGTGGACCACCGGGCGGTCGGGGGCGGCGTCCCAGAGCGCGGTCAGCTCGTCGCACACCTCCAGGACGTAGTCGGGCTCGGTCAGGTTGAACACCTCGGGCGAGAACTGGTAGCGCACCGGCGGCCCCGGCCGGGCGTCGGCCAGCCTGGCGATGTGCTCGGCGGCGCGGCGGATGAGCGCGCGCAGCTCGTCCCTGCCGTGGCCGAGCACGACGTCCCGCCAGGTGGGGGCGGTCGCGGTGTAGAGGTGGACGACGACGCGCGGCAGCCCCTCGACGGAGGCGAACGTCCGCTCGATCAGGTCGGTTCTGGCGGCGGTGAACACCACCACCGTGACGTCCTCGGGCACCACGCCGGGCTCGGCCAGGTGCCTGACGAAGTCGAAGTCGGTCTGGCTGGCCGACGGGTAGCCGACCTCGATCTCCTTGAAGCCCACGGTCACGAGCAGGTCGAACAGGCGGCGCTTGCGGGCCGGGTCCATCGGCTCGGCCAGCGCCTGGTTGCCGTCGCGCAGGTCGACCGGCACCCACAGCGGCGCCCGATCGATCCGCCTGGACGGCCAGCCGCGCCCGGTCAGCGGCACCTCGACGCGCTCGTGGGCGGGCCGGTAGCGGTGGTACGGCATGGGGCTGGAGCGCTGCGGGTTCCAGCGCGGCGCGTCGGCGGGCACGGGCCCCTGGGGAGTCTGCATGAAAAGGTCCTTCTCTGTGGTCGTACGGGTCGACCGGCAGCACGAGCCCGCCGCGGCGGGGTGCCGGTCCGGTCAGGCCCCGCCGCGGCGGCCGAGAAGGAGACCGCGGGACGTCATGGCGGCTAGACTAACCACACCACAGGTCCTCAGACAACCTGAGAGGTTCACATGCCGCTCGGCACCCTCCGTCCCAGCCCGCTCGTCGAACAGGCCACCGACCACCTGCGCGAGCAGATCACCGGCGGGCACTGGCCGGTCGGCACGAAGCTTCCCGGGGAGAACGCGCTGGCCAAGACGCTCGGGGTGGGCCGCTCGACGGTCCGCGAGGCGTTGCGGGCGCTGGCCGGCGCCGGGCTGGTGCAGGCCCGCCAGGGGTCGGGGGTGTTCGTGGTGGCGACCGTCCCCGCCGAGGACTGGCCCGCGCGGCTGCGCCGGGCGGCGATCACGGACGTCTACGAGGTCCGCCTGATCGTCGAGACCCAGGCGGCCAGACTGGCGGCCGCCCGCCGCACCGACGAGGACGTCACAGCCTTGGAATCCGCCCTGCGCGCCCGCCGGGACGCGGCGGCCGGAGACGCGGCCGGTTCGGGCGGCGAAACGGGCGGTTCGGGCGGTTCGGGCGGCGACAAGGCGGACGGCGCCGCCGGCAACGCGGCCTTCGTCGACGCCGACATCGCGCTGCACGCGGCGGTCGTCGCCGCCGCCCGCAACCCCGTCCTGTCGGACCTGTTCGCCGAGTTCGCCCCCGTCCTCCGCGAACACCTCATCGACCTGGTCGACCTCCTCGGCCTGCGGGCGCACGACCCCAACCCGGGCGACGAGGCGCACGCCGACCTGGTGGCGGCCGTCGCGCGCGGCGACGCGGACGCGGCGGGCGACATCCTCCACGCCGAACTGGCGCAGACCCTCGCCCACCTGCAACGCGCCTGACCCGGGCCAGGGGAAGCGGAATTGTCAGTCTTATCCGCACCTGGCCTTGTTACCGTACGAACGGTGAGCTCCCCCACTCCCCGGCCCACCGCGCGCGTCATCCTGGCCACGCCCGACGACCGGATCCTGCTGTTCCGCTTCTCGCCACCGGACCCGTGGCCGCAGACGCCCGCGTGGCACCTGCCCGGCGGCGCGGTCCAGCCGGGCGAGAGCCTCGCCGAGGCCGCCGCGCGGGAGGCCCGCGAGGAGACGGGCCACGCGGTGACCACGGCGGACCTCGGCGACGCGGTCGCGGTCAACGAGGGCGAGTGGTCGATCGAAGGCCACCGCTACTACACGGTTCACACGTACTTCTTCGCCCGCGTTCCGAGCCCGTCCCTCGATATCTCCGCCATGGAACCGGAGGAGTCGGACAGCTGGCTCGGCTACTGGTGGTGGTCCGTGGCCGAGCTGATGGCGACGACCGAACGGGTCTTCCCGCCCGGCCTGGCCACGGTCCTGCCCGGTGTCCTGTCAGGAGCCCGGCCGGGCGCCCCCGTCAGGCTCGCCTGGACGCACGTCCAGCCCTGAGCGAAACGCCCCCGGCCACCGCGAGACGTCCTGCCACGGCGGCCGGGGGGCGCGTCAGGCGAGGACGTCCTCGATCTCCGCACGGGTGGGCATCGACGTGCTCGCGCCCTCCCGCTGCACCGACAGGGCGGCGGCGGCCGAGGCGAAGCGGAGGCACTCCGCCGGAGCCCGGCCCTCCGCGCGGGCCACGGCGAACGCGCCCACGAACGTGTCTCCGGCCGCCGTGGTGTCGACCGCCGTCACCCGCACGGCCGGCTCGCGCAGCCGCTCGCCCGAGCGGGACGCGTAGAGCGCGCCCTCCGAACCCAGTGTGATCAGCACCTCCGGCACCCGCTTGAGCAGCGCGTCGGCCGCCGCGTCCGGGTCGGTGACGCCGGTGATGGCGGCGGCCTCGTGCTCGTTCGGGACGAGCACCGTGACCGCGTCGAGCAGCTCGTCCGGGAGCGGCTGCGCGGGCGCCGGCGTGAGGATGACCGGAACGTCCGAGGCCCGCCCCGCCCGGGCGGCGGCGACGACCGCCTCCATGGGCAGTTCGAGCTGGAGCAGCAGCGCCTGGGACGCGGCGATCACCGCGCGGTCCTCGTCGGTGAGCCCGGTGACGGTGCCGTTCGCGCCGGGGACCACGATGATCGAGTTGCCGCCCGCGTCGTCGACCACGATGTGCGCGATGCCGCTGGGGCCGGGCACCCGACGCAGCCGCTCGACGTCCACGCCCGCCTCGGCCAGGGTGGCGCGCATCTCCGTGCCGAACCCGTCGTCGCCCACCGCGCCCAGGAAGCTGACGTGCGTGCCCGCCCGGGCGGCGGCGATCGCCTGGTTCGCCCCCTTCCCGCCGGGCACGGTGCGGAACTCCCGCCCCGTGACGGTCTCTCCCCGCTTGGGGGCCTGCGATACGTACGCGACGAGATCCATGTTCGCGCTGCCGAAGACCGAGATCATGCCCCCATCATCTCCTGAGTGCGTCGGGCCAGCTCAGCCAGCCCTATGCCGTCGAAGCCGGTCAGGCTGCTGGCCAGGCTGTCGCGCATCCGCCACTGGTCGGGGACCCCGCCGTTGAGCGCGCCCGCGATCGACCCGGCGGTGGCCCCGGCCGAGTCGGTGTCCCAGCCTCCGGCGACCGCTCCGGCGATGGACGCGGTGAAGTCGCCGCGCCCGTGCACGAGCGTGGCCGCGACCAGCGCGGCGTTGTTGACGGTGTGCACCCAGTGCAGGTCGCCGTGGCGCTGGTGGAGCAGGTCGATCACCCGCTCGAAGTCCGGCTCGCGGGACGCGTCCTCGACCGCCTGGCGCACGGCCCGGTGCAGCCGGGAGCGCGGCGGCACCACCGACAGCCCCGCCTCGACCACCTCCTCCACCGAGCCGGCGACCAGCGAGGACGCGCACATGGCGGCGACGAACATGGCCCCGTAGACGCCGTTCGCGGTGTGCGTGAGCCGGGCGTCGCGCCAGGCGAACTCGGCCGCGGTGGCCGGGTCGCCCGGGTTGACCCAGCCGTACACGTCCGTCCTGATCAGCGCGCCGATCCACTCGCGGAACGGGTTGCGGTGGGTGGCCGTCTCCGGCGGCTCGACGCCGTTGAGCAGGTTGCGGTACGCCACCCGCTCAGCGGTGAACGTGCGCCCGGCGGGCAGCTCGTCCAGCCAGAGTTTCGCCACGTCGTCGGTGGTGAAGCCGCGGCCGTGCCGCTCCAGCACCGACAGGGCGAGCAGCGGGTAGTTCAGGTCGTCGTCCTCGGGGACGCCGTCGATGTTCTCGGCGAGGGAGTTGACGGCGCTGCGCCGGTTCCACGGCCACCGCTCGGCGATGTCGCCGGGGAGTCCTTCGGCGGTGAACCAGCCGCGGATGGGCCAGTTGCCGGTGGCTTCGGCGATCTGGCGGATGCCCTCGCGCGGGATCTTCTCCACCGGCTTGCCCAGCACGCACCCGGCGGCCCGGCCCAGCCAGGCGCCGAGCACCCGCGCCGGATCCACCGGGGACGCGCCGCGCCCCTTGTCCGGCCAGTCCGGGCAGGCGTCGACGACGGCCGCCAGTTCGGACGGCTCGTCCAGCGGCGACGGGATGGCGGCCAGCTCGTCGAGCAGCTGCTCGGCCAGGGGCCGCAGCTTCAGCGCGCCGGGCTCCGAGGCTCCGGCGCGCGGGGGCGCGTCGTGCCCTCCTGCCGCGTGCCACCGGTCAGCGATCTCGCGGACGTCCCTGCCGTCCTCGGCGGCCTGGCGCAGCTCGTGCCCCACCAGGTCCTCCGGCTGCACCCAGGTGAGCCTGATCATCCGCAGCCCGCCGTTCGGCGCGCGGACGGCGGGGTCATCGGGCCTCGCCCGTGGTGAGGTCGGCGAAGGCGGCCTCGTGGGCGCGGCGGCGGGCCAGGTCGTCGGCGTGGACGCGGCGCGCCACCCCGGCGATCGCGCGGCCCGGCGCCACCAGGTCGGTGCGGCTGGCGGTGCCGACCTGCTCCACCCAGTCCGACGGGACCGCGGCGAGTCCGCCGAGCGCGCCCGCGATGGCGCCGCCCATGGACGCGATCGAGTCGGCGTCGCGGCCGTAGTTGACGCCGCCGAGCACGGTCTCGCGGTAGTCGCCCTTGGCCACGACCAGGAAGGCGAGCGCCAGCGGCAGTTCCTCGATGCTGTGCACGCGGCTCGGCCGCCGCGCTCCGAGGCCCTGGTCGCGGTAGGTGTCGGCGACCGTGTCGAACGGGCGCATGGCGGCGCGCAGCGCCTCGAAGGAGCCGTCCCAGTGGCCGAAGCCGCGGGCCGTCTCGCAGACGGCCTCGATGGCGGCCCTGGTGCCGTCCTTGGCGAGCCTGAGGCAGGTCGCCACCACCGAGTCGGCCGTCGCGCCGGGACGCATGGCCTCGGCGACGGCCGCGGCCATCACTCCGGCGGCCTCGCGGCCGTAGCTCGACTGGTGGGCGCCGGTCAGGTCGATGGCCTCGGCGTAGGCGGCGTCGGGGTCGGCGGCGTTGACGATGCCGACAGGCGCGACGTACATGGCCGCGCCGCAGTTCACGATGTTTCCGACGCCGGCCTCGCGCGGGTCCACGTGGCCGTAGTGCAGCCTGGCCACGATCCACTTCTCGGCCAGGAAGATCCGCTGCAACGGCAGCGCGTCGGCCTCCAGCTCGGGGATCCAGCGCCGCTCGCCCATCAGCTCCGGCACCAGGTGCTCGGCCATCGCGTACGCGCCGAGGTGCCCGCCGACCTTCTCGTAGACGCGGATCAGCGCGTGCGTCATGAGGGTGTCGTCGGTGATGTTGCCGTCGCCCTTGTGGTAGGGGGCGATGGGCCGGGCGTTGCGCCAGTCCTCGTTGAACGGCGGCACGACGCCCTCGACCTGCCCGCCGTAGCGTTGCGTGATCTGTTCGGGGGTCCAGCCCTCGGTGGCGCCGCCCAGCGCGTCACCGACCGCCGCCCCCGCCACGCAGCCAGTCGCCCTGTCCTCAAGCGGCGTCATACGAGTTCCTCCAAGAGTTCGATGAGATCCTTGCCTGCCAGTTCCGGCAGGCAGCAACCGGCGAGCGTGCGGGAGGCCGCGATCCACCCCTGCGGGATCGCGGCGTACCCGCTGCACGCCCCGGTCAGCGCCCCGGTGAGCGCGGGCGCGGAGTCGGCCAGCGTGGACAGGCACGCGGCGGCGGGCACGGCCTCGCCGAGCGCGCCGCCCGACACCTCGGCCAGCGCCAGCGCCACCGGCACCGTCTGGGCCGCGCCGACTCCGTAGCTGTAGACGTGGTCGATCAGCGCCGCGTCGAGCGCGGGCACGGCGGCGAACGCGCCGCCCGCCGTCCGGGCGACGTCCAGCGCCAGGCGCGCGTTGTGCCCGATGGCGGTGTCCTCGGGCAGGACGGCCAGGGCCGCGGCGACCGCCCCTGCCGCCGAGCCGGTGGAGACGGCCTCCGACACGGCCGCGGCCATCGCCTGCGCGCCGAGCAGGCCGTCGCCCGCGTTCGTCACCCGCGCGTCCTCGGACGGGTCCCTGCCGAGCACCCCGAACGCCACGGCCCTGACGGCGGCGGCGTCGTCGAAGTGGTGCGGGTTGTCGTGGCCGCTAGCAGGTGGTTCGACGCCCTTGGCCAGGTTGTCCAGCGCGCTGGCGACGGAGATGCGGGCCCTGACGTCCGAGCGCCCGGCGAGCCGCCTGAACGCCTCGGCGCGGGGCAGGTCGATGGTGAGCGCCGTCCAGGCCAGCCACTCGGCGTCGTCGGACGGGCCGACGGCCAGCGGCGCGGTCGGCTGGTTGAGCGCGAACGGCACCGGCAGCGTGGTGACCGCGTGCTCCTCGGCGAAGGCGTCGAGCTCGCGGTACAGGCGCCTGCTCCAGGGCGCGTGCAGGGCCGATCGGTGCCTGGCCGCGGGCCAGCCCGCGGCGTCTCCCAGGGCGAGCCCGGCGAAGGCTCCCCTGGTTCTGTCCCCCGACATGTTCTCTAGAGTCCTTCCGCGAGCTCGTCAGCGAGCTCATCAGCGACGTCCAGCACGTGTCTGCCCGCCACCACGGGCAGGCATTTGCCGGTCGCCGGGCCTATCCGGGCGGCCCAGCGTTCGGGCGTGCCGCGCTCGCCCTGACCGGCTCCGGCGATCGCGCCGGCGATGGCTCCGATGGTGTCGGCGTCGCGGCCGAGGCTCACGCCGAAGGTCACGCTCGTCTCGACGTCGCCCTCGCCGGCCAGGTACGCGGCCATCGCCAGCGCCACGGCCTCCGGGGCCACGTCGGTCCACGGGTAGTGCTTGACGACCACGGCCTCGTGCAGGGCCTCGACGGTTTCGTCGACTGGGCCGTCGCCCGGGGCCGCGGCGAGAGCGTCTCGGGCGCGCACGATGGTGCGGGACGTCCACGAGTCCTCGGGGATCACCGACAGGGCGGCCGACACCACGTCCTGCGGGGAGGCGCCGGTCATGGCGGCCGCCACCGCGCCCGCCACCGCGCGCCCGCCCAGGATGCCCTCGCCCGACTGGCTCACGCGGCCGTCCTGCTCCACCAGGCGGGCCGCCTCGGCCGGGTCGCCCGGGCAGAAGACGCCGTACGGCGCGGCGCGCATCGCCAGGCCGTCGGACCAGCCGTGCAGGTGCACCCGGCCGGTGAGCGGGGGTTCCAGGCCGCGGCGCAGGGCCTCGACGGTGCCGAGCTCCGAGAAGCCCGCCCCCTTCATCGGCCCTGCCACCAGCGGGATGATCTCGGACCGGTAGGCCGCGGCCACGTCCTCCGAGGTGAGGTCGTGGCCGTGCCTGACCAGCAGGGACGAGGCGAAGATGGCGTACTCGGTGTCGTCGGTGCCGCCGCCCTCGATCTCCGTCAGCCGTCCCCACCGCCGCCGGATCTCCGACGGGGTGAGGTTCTCGGCGGGCGCCCCGAGGGCGTCGCCGGCCGCGAGGCCGAGCAGACACCCCCGGGCCCGGTCGCGGTACGTCACTTCTGGTACCGCTCCAGCACCTTGTTGCCGTCCTCGACGAGCTTCTTGGCCGCCTCGTCGATGGTGATCTTGTTGGCGTAGTACTCCTGCAGCACCGGCGTCGCCACCTTGCTCTTCCACTCGTCGAAGCCGTTCACCTTGAGGAACGGCGCGACGACGAGGTTCTTGCCCGAGGCGGTGGCGACGTCCCAGCCGTTCTCCTTGGCCGTCATCGACGGGTCGGAGGCGGCCTTGACCGACGTCGGCAGCAGCCAGTCGCCCTTGGCGAGCTTGGCCTGGTTCGCGCCGTTCAGGAAGAAGGACATGAACTTCAGCGCCTCGTCCGGGTGCTTGCTGTCAGCGGCGACCGACAGGGTCTGCGAGACCGCGCCCTGGTCGGAGGACGTGCCCTTGAGCGGCGGCAGCGTCACCCAGTCGAAGCCCTTCGGGGCCTGCTCGACGACCTGCTGGCGCAGGTAGACGCCCACCGGCAGCATCGCGTACTTGCCCGCGAAGAAGCCGGGCAGCGGGTCGGCGGTGCCCATGCCGAGCGCCGAGGTGTCGGCCGACTTGTCCTTGTAGAGCTGGTCGTGGATGCGCTGCAGGACCTCCTTCTCCTCCGGGCCGACCTTGACCGTGGTCTTGCCGCCGGAGGTCTGGAAGAAGGTGCCGCCGAAGTTGAGCGCCAGGTTCAGCGTCTTGTTGACCGGCGACTTCATCGGCCAGGCCACGCCGAACTGGCCGCTCTTGGTCAGCTTCTTGCTGATCTCGGCGAACTCGTCCCACGTCCACGGGTTGTCGGGGGTGGGGACGCGCACCTTGGCGGCGTCGAGCAGCTTCTTGTTGGCGATGACGACCGTCGACTCCTGCAGGAACGGCACGCCGTAGACGCCCTGGTTGCCCTTGCCGTCGTCGAAGGTGACGGTGTCCCAGGCGGCCTGCGGGATGTCGCTCTTCAGCTCGGCCGGCACCTTGTCCTTCAGGTCCAGCAGGTAGCCCTTGGAGGCGAAGCCGGACAGCGCCGGGGAGTCGTCGTGGATGACGTCGGGCGCGTCGCCGCCCTCGAAGGAGGTGACGAGCTGGTCGTTGACGTTGTCCCAGCTGCCCTGGACGTAGGTGACCTGGATCTTCGGGTTGGCCTTGTTCCACTCCTCGACGAGCTGCTTGTTGGCCGCCACCGACTCCTTCTGCCAGGCCAGGCTGAGGAAGTTGAGCTTGACCGGCTCGTTGGAGTCGCCGGAGGAACCGCTGTCCCCGCCGCTCCCGCCGCACCCGGCGGCCAGGGCGACGATCGCCGCCGCCGCCACTGCGGATCTGATACGCATTAGAGCCTCCTAGCCCTTCACAGCGCCAGCCATCAGGCCGGACCTCAGCCGTCGCTGGATGATTGCGAAAAAGATCAGACTCGGGATCGTCGCCATGAGCGACGCCGCGGCCAGCGGGCCGAGCCTGGCCACTCCCTCGGGGCCGGTGAACCGCACCAGCGTCAGAGGGAGTGTCATCACATCGGGGTCCTTGAGGACCACGAGCGCGAACAGGAACTCGTTCCATGACGAGATGAACGAGAACAGCAGGGTCGCCACCACGCCGGGAGCCAGCAGCGGCGCGACCACGCTGACGATCGAGCGGATGCGGCCCGCGCCGTCGACGGACGCGGCCTCCTCCAGCTCGCGCGGCACCGAGCGCACGTACCCCTGGAGCATCCACAGGGCGAACGGCAGCGTGAACGTCACGTGCACGACGATCAGGCCGGGCAGCGTGTTCACCAGGTCCATCTTCCGCAGCACCATGAAGAGCGGGATGATGATCAGGATGAACGGGAAGATCTGGCTGACCAGCACCCACCCGATCGCGACCCGGCTGAGCACGCCCTTGTAGCGCGCCAGCGCGTACGAGGCGGGCAGCGAGATGGCCACGGTCAGCAGCGAGCTGCACACGGCCACGATCAGGCTGCGCAGCCCGGCTCCGACCAGGTCCTGTTCGCCGAACGCGTCGGCGAAGTTGGCCAGCGTCGGATGCTCGGGAATCCAGCTGGGGTGCAGGCCGGCCATCTCCTGCGGCGTCTTGAGCGCCGTCGACAGCAGCCAGACCAGCGGGAAGGCCAGGAAGACGATGTAGGCGCAGAGCGCGACGAACTGCAGGGTCTTTCTCATGACGCCTCCCTCATCTGCCGCCACAGGTAGACGCCGAGCAGGGCGAGCACGACGATCGCGATGCTGACGCCGATCGTGGCCGCGTAGCCGAAGAAGCCGTACCTGAACGCCTCCTCGTAGGCGAACAGCATCGGCAGCCGGGTCCGCCCGCCGGGGCCGCCCTGGGTGAGCACGTAGACCAGGCTGAACTGGTTGACGTTCCACACGAAGTCGAGCGAGGTGATCGTGACGATGATCGGGCGCAGCTGCGGCAGCGTGATGTTCCAGAACCGGCGCCAGGTGCCCGCGCCGTCGACCGCGACCGCCTCGTAGAGCTCCGTGGGGATGCCCTGGAGCCCGGCCAGCAGCACGACCGTCGTCTGCGGCATGCCGCTCCAGATGCCCATCACGATCACGGCGGGCAGCGCCCAGGAGAAGTCGGCCAGCCAGTTGATGTCGGTGCCGAGCGTGCTGTTCACGATGCCGGCGTCCGGGTGGTAGACGAGCCGCCACATCAGGCCGATGACCACCGGGGGCATCGCCCACGGCACCACCGCGAGCACCCTGGCCAGGCCCCTGAACCAGAGCTTCTCGTTGAGCAGCAGCGCCAGCCCGAGCGAGGCGAGGAACTGCAGCACCGTCACCGAGATCGACCAGATCAGGCCGATCTGCATCGACGACCAGAACTCGCCGTCGGCCAGCAGCTCGCCGAAGTTCTGCAGCCCGGCGAAACTGATCTCGGTGTTCCTGCCCGCCCTGGCGTCGGTGAACGCCAGCCCGATGCCGTACAGCAGCGGGCCCACGCTGAACAGCAGCACCGGCACCAGCGCGGGCAGCATCAGCACCCACATCTCGCGGGTCTGCCGCGAGAGCCCGCCGCGCCGCGTGCGCGGCGCGGGCCGGGACGGCCTGGTCGCGGTCGCGGTCATGAACCGCTTCCCCCCTTCGCTTTCGTGGACGCCCGGCGCGCCGGCCGCCCAGTGCCGTCTCCCGGCGCACCGGCCGCCTGCTCACCCACCTGCTCACCCACCGTGGACGCCCGCACCACCAGCCGCGGCGGCACGGTTACCAGGCGGGGCTCGCGGTCGCCGTGCTGCAACCGGTCGAGCAGCAGCTCGGCGGCGGCCTTGCCGCGCTCGGCGGAGCCGAGGGAGACGCTGCTGAGCGACGGCCAGGAGGCGGCGGCGAGGTCGGTGTCGTCCATGCCGACCACGGCCACGTCCTCGGGCACCCGCTTGCCGGCCGCCCGCAGGACGTCCAGGGCGCCGAGCGCGATCAGGTCGTTCGCGCACATCAGCGCGTCCACGTCGGACACCCTGGCGAGCAGGTCCGCCACCGCGCGGGCCCCTTCGGCCCGGTAGAAGTCGCCGATCTGCACCAGGTTCTCGTCGTAGGGCAGGCCGAGCGCCAGCAGCGCGTCCCGGTAGGCGCCGCTGCGCGCCGCGCCGGGGACGGTGTCGAGCGGGCCGTTGACCAGCGCGATCCGGCGCCGCCCGAGGGCGTGCAGGTGGTCGAGCGCCAGCCTGACGCCGGTGTGCGAGTCGGCGCGGACGTTGTCGACGGGCGTGCCCTCGGGCACCGACCCGATGATCACCACGGGCGCCCTGGCGGCGGACAGCATCTGCAGGTGCTCGTCGGTGACCCGCAGCGGGCTCATGATCAGCCCGTCGACGTAGCGCTCGCCGAGGCTGTGCAGCACGTCGATCTCGTCGGCGGCGACGGCGTCCGTGGAGTGCAGGACGAGCCGGTACCCAGCGGCCTTCAGCACGGGCTGGATCTCCCGCAGCATGGCCAGGTAGGCGGGGTTGCCCACGTCGGCCATGGCGAAGGCGACCTGGTGGGTGCGGCGCGACTTGAGCGATCTCGCGACGGCGTTGCGCACGTAGCCGAGCTCGTCGGCGGCGGCCATGACCTTGCGGACGGTCTCCTGCCGGGTCGGCAGGCCGTTGAGCACCCGCGAGACCGAGGCGATCGAGACGCCCGCACGCTCGGCGATCGTAGTGATCGTGGGTCCTTCGGCCAAGGCTGTCCTTCCGTGAAGTAAACGTTTCCAGATCATCTTCTGTAAACGTTTACGATGTGCCGCACATGAAACATGGATGTAACCAGCAGGTCAAGTAACGATCGAATAACCCCAGGTCAACCCCACGAACGCGCAAAGCGGCAGCCGTCCGGGGCCTGGATGGCTGCCGCTTCACGGGGGGAAGGCGTCAGGACTCGACGGGCTCGCGGGGAGCGCGGGAGAGGCCGTCAGGACTCGACGGGCACGCGGTCGGCCCGCGGGAGGGCCCGGATGGCGGGGGCGCCCGAGAGGGCGACGACCGCGGCCAGCACGCCCGGGATGATCAGCGCCACCGGCAGCGACGACGCCTCCGCGATGTACCCGAGCACGGCGGGCCCCACCAGCATGCCGCTGTAGCCGAACGCGGTGACCAGCGACAGCGCGCGGCCGACCGGCCCGCCCGCCGCGCCGACGGCGCTGAAGATGACCGGCACGACCGTGGCCAGCCCGACGCCCGCCAGCGCCCAGCCGGTCCACGCGCAGACCACCCTGAGCGCCTCGCCCGTCAGGGGCGCGCCGAGCACCAGGACGTACCCGCAGGTGGCGAGGGCGCCCGCGAGCTGGATCGTGCGGACCGAGCCCAGGCGGGCGCGGATGGGGTCGCCGAGCAGGCGGACGGTGGTCATCGCCACGGCGAAGATCGTGTACGCGAGCGGCGCGGCGGCCGGGTCCGTGTCGAGGATCCAGCGGGCGTGCAGCGCGGCCCAGTCGATGGCGGCGCCCTCGCTGAGGTGCCCCGCGAAGGCGGCCACGCCGAGCAACGCGATCAGGCCCCAGCGCAGCGGGCTGCTCTGCGCGCCCTCGGCGCCCCCGCCCTGGGCGGCGTGCGCGGGCGGGTCGGGCAGCAGCATCCTGGCCGCCGGCACGTACAGGAACGGCACCACGACGGCGGCCACCACGAGCAGCGTCTGGGCGTCCAGCCCGGCCCTGAGCACGGCCGCGGTCAGCGCTCCGCCCGCCGCGCCGCCCAGGCTCCACGCGCCGTGGAAGGCCGAGATGATCGGACGCCCGTAGCGGCGTTCGACCTCCACCGAGTGGGCGTTCATCGCGACCTCCGTCACCCCCAGCCCCATGCCGAAGACGACCGCCAGGACGACCAGCGCCAGGTAGGAGGGGGCCAGGGCCGGACCGAGCAGGACGAGCGCCGAGACCGGCCCGCCCACCCAGCAGACCGCCCTGCTGGACCACCTGTCGACCAGCGGCCCGGCCACCAGCATCGACACCAGCGCGCCACCGGAGATCAGCAGCATGACGCTGCCCAGCTTGGCCGGGCCGAGGTCGAGCCGGTCGTTCAGCGACGGCAGCCCCGCCGCCCACAGGCCCATCACGAATCCGCTCAACACGAAGAACCCGAAGACTCCGACCCTGGCCCGTCTGGCGATCACGTCACTTTTGTTCACGGCAAGAGCATAATAAGCGGGTGAAGGTTCCCACAATGGCGAAGACCGGCGCCACGACCAGCGTGGAGCTGCGCGCGCACAACCGGGTCCGGCTGCTGCGCGCCGTGCACGACTGCGGCGCCTCCCGCACCCGCTCGCAGCTCACCCGCGACCTGGAGCTGGCCAGGGGCACCGCGTCGGTGCTGGTCCACGAGCTGGTCGCGGACCGGCTGCTGCACGAGGAGCCCGCGCAGGAGCACGGCAGGGGGCGTCCGACCCAGGTGCCGGGACCGCACCGCGAGGGGCCGCTCGCGCTGGCCGTGGACGTGCGCGAGGACGCCTGGGAGGTCGCCGCTTGCGAGCTGGGCGGCCACGTCACGGTGCTGAAGGTGCGCCGCCACGACGGCACGCCCGAGGGCGCCCTCGTGCCGCTCGGCAAGGAGCTCCGCGCCCACCTCGGGCGGCTTGGCGACCGGGTGGTCGGCGTCGGCGTCGCGGTCGCCGGCCCGGTGCGCGGGCACGGCCTGGTGGACGTGGCGCACCTGCGCTGGCACGCGGTGGACGTCCCCGGCCTGCTCGTCTCCGGCGCGCAGCAGGCCGACCCGGCGCTGGCCGGCGCCCGCGTGGGCAACGACACGGCGTTCGCCGCGCTGGCCGAGGCCCGGCGGGGGCGGCTGCGCGGGGTCGGCGTCGGGCTGCACCTGCACGTGGACTTCGACCTCGGGGGCGTGCTGGTCGTGGACGGGCGGCCCCTGGCCGGAGCCGGCGGGATCGGCGCGGAGTTCGGGCACATGCCGCTCACCGGCGGCACCGCGCCCTGCATGTGCGGGGCCGTCGGCTGCTGGGGCATGGACGTCGGCACCAACGCGCTGCTACGCCACCTGGGCCTGGCGTTCGGCGGCGGGCAGGGGCGGGAGCAGGCCGAACTCCTGGTGGCGGGGGCGGCGGCGGGCGACGCGGCGGCCCTGGAGGCGCTGACGTCCAGCGCGCGGTCGCTGGGACGGGGAGTGGCGGCGCTGGTGAACGCGCACGACCCGGAGGCCGTGACGCTGTCGGGCCTGGCCGTGGACCTGTACGAGCACGCCCTGCCGGCGATCACCGGCGGGTTCGGGCCCGGCCTGATGGCGATCCGCCGCGAGCGCCCGCCGCGTCTGGAGGCCTCCGCCCTCGGCTGGCGCGGGCCGCTCATCGGCGCGATGGAGTCCGTCTTCGACGAGTTCCTGACGCCGGAGGGCGTCGAGTCCTGGCGACGCACCCGCCAGGGGGCGTGACCAGGGGGTCCGCTGAGGCTGCGACACTCCCGAGTGGACAAATGTGACGGATAACACGCGGACAGGCATGAATCACCCAGCGGAGGCACGCACCCCGCCCACGCGGGACCCCGTCTGACGATCTTCGGACGCGGTCCGCCGGGACGAGCGTGCCCCCCTCCAGGCCGGGACGGAACCGGGGCTTCCCGGCCCCTCGCCGGCCACCCGCGACACCGCCCTGGAGCAGGCGCGGAGCCGGGAACAGCGATCTTCGTCGGCACCGGCCGCGCCGCCCACGACCTGCGGCTTCTCCAGCGTGTGAGCGCCGGGCCGGAGCCGGTGCCCGGCGCCGCGGACGCCTGCGCCGGCCCGGCTTCGCCGGCCGCTACCGACAGCGAGCTCCGCGTCCCCGACGAGGGCCGTTTCTGGGGTATCGGAGGTGGATTCCCGCCCCGAAAGGGCTACGGTGGGTGAACGCGTGGTCGGCGGCATGGGGGTCAGCGGAGACACGGTCGCGCAGGACAGTGCGTGTGCGGAAGGGGCCGCGTCGGTGTGGCGGGCACCTTGAGCGGTCGCTTTCCGCTACACGAACCGCTGGTATCCGCCATGATTAGCCACTGCACTACGGGTAACACATTCCCGATCGTTAACTCCCCGAGGAGAGAACAGAGATGGCACTTCCCACTCTCACCCCCGAGCAGCGTCAGGCGGCTCTGGCCAAGGCCGCAGAGGCTCGTGCGGCCCGCACCGCCCTGCTCGCCAAGGTCAAGGCGGGCGAGCTGTCGTTCGCGCAGCTCCTGGAGCGCGACGACGACATCGCCAAGAAGATCAAGGTGTCGCAGGCCCTCCGCGCGGTCAAGGGCGTCGGCCCGGCCAAGGCCACCGCGCTCATGGAGGAGGCCGGCGTCGACGAGAAGCGCCGCCTCGGCGGCCTGGGCGCCCAGCAGCGCAAGAAGCTGGTCGACGCGCTCGGCTAGCCCCGGCGCGGCCAGGTCCGCGCGGAACGCCGCGCGGACCGGCCGAAGACCTCACCGGCGCCTCGCGTCCCTCGGAACCCCCGCCACATCCGCGCGCGGACACAGGCCACGCCACACGTCGGCCTCAGGAGCGCAGGTACGCCAGCACGGCCAGCACGCGGCGATGCTGGTCGCTGTCGTCGGCGTAGAGGCCGAGCTTGTTGAAGATGCTCCTGATGTGCTTCTCGACGGCTCCGTCGCTGATCACGAGCTGCCTGCCGATGGCCGGGTTCGACTTGCCCTCGGCCATCAGGCCGAGCACCTCGCGCTCGCGCGGCGTGAGCTGCGCCAGCGGGTCGTCCTTCCGTCTGCGCACCATCAACTGCGACACCACCTGCGGATCGAACACGGTCCCGCCCGCGGCCACCCGCCGCAGGCCCTCCAGGAACTCGTCGACGTCCACCACTCTGTCCTTGAGCAGATAGCCCACCGCGCCCCTGGCGTCGGCGAGCAGGTCGTCGGCGTAGGAGACCTCGACGTACTGCGACAGGATCAGCACGGGCGCCCCCGGCACCCGGTTCCGCGCCTCGACCGCGGCGCGCAGCCCCTCGTCGGTGAAGGACGGCGGCATCCGCACGTCCACCACCGACACGTCGGGCCGATGCTCGGCGACCGCCTCGACGAGGGCGGTGCCGTCGCCCACGGCCGCGACCACCTCGCAGCCGAACTCTTCGAGCAGCCTGACCAGGCCCTCCCTGATCAGAACCGCGTCATCGGCCACGACTACGCGCACGGCACCTCCGCCACGATCACTGTCGGCCCGCCTTCCGGCGACTGCACGACCAGCTCCCCGTCGACCGCGCGGAGCCGGTCGGCCAGCCCGGCCAGACCATGTCCTTTGGCGACGTGTGCGCCGCCGACCCCATCATCCCCCATGGTGAGCAGCAGCGTGTTTCCGGTGCGGCTGAGCTGGATGGTGCACTGGGTGGCCTGGCTGTGCTTGGCGACGTTGGTGAGCGACTCGGCGACGACGAAGTAGACGGCGTTCTCGACGGCCGCCTCGTACCGCTCGGTGGCCTGGACGTCCAGGTCGACGGGGACGGTGCAGCGCCCGGCGAGGGCGGCGAGCGCGGGCGCGAGGCCGCGGTCGGACAGGATGGGCGGCGCGATGCCGCGCGACAGGGCGCGCAGCTCGTCGAGCGTCTCCCGGGTGGCCGTGATCGCCGAGCTGATCGTGACCTGGGCGGCCTCGGGGTCGCGCTGCATCTGCCGCTGCGCCCTCGACAGCTCCATGGCGAGCGAGACGAGGCGCTGCTGCGGCCCGTCGTGGATGTCGCGCTCCAGCTTGCGCAGCGCGTTGGCCTCGGCGGAGACGGCCGCCGCGCGGCCCTCGGCCAGGTCGTCGATGCGTTCCTGCAGCTCGGCGACGCCGGTCAGCAGCGCCCTGCCGAGCGCGGCGCGCATCAGCGCGGACGCGCGCACGACGAACGGCATGAGGACCAGCACGACCAGGCCGAGGGAGACGTAGAAGACGCAGCCGATCGCGTACCCGCTGCCGAGGCCGATCACCTCGGGCAGCTCCTGGTTGCCGGGGATCCGCGCGGTGATCAGGCCCCACAGCGGGTAGGTCAGGGCCGTGACCGGCACCGCCCAGAACACCAGGGTCAGCACGAACGAGACGATGACCAGCGGGAAGTTCAGGATGCCGTGCAGCAGGTCGAGCCACGACTGGCCGCTGGTGATCGGGTTGGCGAGCCTGCGGAACCTGCCCGCCCCCTCCGGGGGCTGCTTGTAGCGGGGCCGCACCGGCGGACGTTTGAGCACGTCCGACAGCCAGCCACGCTCGGCGTCGGCGAAGCCCCTGGCGATCAGGAGGGTGCCTGCCAGAATCGGCACGCCGATCCACACGACCGACGTGCCGATGCCGGCGACGAAGCCGGGCAGCAGCAGCACGAAGCCGATGACGGCCGTGGGGAAGCCGATCAGCGTGTAGCGCGTGTCGAGCAGGACACGCCGCATCAGGGAGCGCATGCCCTACACGCTAGGGCTCCGCCGAGTCCGGTTCGACCCGGTGCGCAGGCGTTCGACGGTAGGGCCAGCCCTACCACGGCCGGTGGTGCGACCTCGACTCGAAGAGGGCGGCTCACGGCACTGTGCGCAGACGTCCCAGACGGAAGCCTTGGTTCATCCGTTCCCCGATGAAACGAGGCCCCATGACCGTCCTGCTCGACCGTCCGGCCGAGTCTCCGGTACGGCCCCTCCCGCGGAGCCGCAAGGCCGTCAGGGACCCGTTCATCGACCTCCTGCGCGTGTTCGGGATGGCGCTGGTGGTCCTGCAACACTGGACGATCCCGGTGCTGACCTACCAGGACGGCCGGCTCGGCACGGGCAACGCGCTGGCCACCCCGGGCGTCTGGGTCGTCACCTGGATCAGCCAGGTCATGCCGCTGGTGTTCTTCGCGGGCGGCGCCGCCAACGCGATCAGCTTCGGCCGCGCCGCGCACGGCACCCAGCGGTGGCTGGCCGTCCGGCTGCGCCGCCTGGCCTGGCCGCTGCTGCCGCTGGCGGCGGTGTGGATCCCGCTCCCCCACCTGCTGCTCGAACTGGGCGTGCCCGCGCAGCCGCTGGAGACGGGCGCGAAGCTGACCGGCCAGCTCCTGTGGTTCCTCGCCGTGTACGTGATCGCCGTGGTGGCCACGCCGTCCCTGCTGGGTCTGCACGCCCGGCACGGGCTGCGCGTGCCGGCGGCACTGGCGGCCGGCGCGGCGCTGACGGACGTCGTGCGCTTCTCGACCGGCGTCGAGCCGCTCGGCTACCTCAACATCGTGTTCGTCTGGCTGGCGGTGCACCAGCTCGGCTTCCTGTACGCCGAAGGCCGGCTGACCCGTCCGTGGCCGCTGGCGATCGGCGGGTTCGGGACGGCGGCGCTGCTGGTGGCGTTCGGCCCGTACCCGGGCAGCATGATCGGCCTGCCCGGCGCGGAGGTGTCCAACATGGCCCCGCCCACGCTGGCCATGCTGGCCGTCGCCGCCGGGCAGATCGGCCTGGCCACGCTGCTGCGCCCGCTGATCCTGCGGCTCAGGACGGACGGGCTGCTCGCCTGGGCGGGGCCGCGCGTCATGACCGTCTACCTGTGGCACATGCCCGCGCTGTTCGCGGTCACCGGCGTGGTGGTCGTCGGCCTGGGCCTCGACACCCCGGCGCCGGCCAGCCTCGGCTGGTTCGCCGGGTGGCCGCTCTGGTTCGGGCTGCTCTGCCTGGTGATGTGGCCGCTGCTGAAGGGGTTCGCCCGTTTCGAGGAGCCGCCCGCGCTGCCGTACGGGAAGGCGACCTGGGGCTCCTCGCTCGGCGCGGCCGCGCTCGTCGGCGGCGGGCTGCTGATGCTGACCGTGGCCGGGTTCGCGCCCGGCTGGACGCCGGTCGTCGCGACGGTCGCGATCCTCGGCGGCCTGCTGGCGACCGGCCCTCAAACACCGCTCTCGGCCGGGCGCGGCTCCCGCCGGGGTTCGAGCATGGGAGAAACTTCGGCAGGATAGGGAGCGTGAGCCTACTCGTTGACCGCCTGCCCGAAGAGATCGACGCCGAGCCGGACACCATCTTCGACGCGTTCGCCTCCTGGAACGCCGAGCGCGGGCTCACGCTCTATCCCGCGCAGGAGGAGGCGCTCATCGAGGTGGTGTCCGGGAGCAACCTGATCCTGGCTACCCCCACCGGCTCCGGCAAGAGCCTCGTCGCCGCCGGCGCCCACTTCACGGCCCTGACGCGGGACGTCCGCACCTTCTACACCGCGCCGATCAAGGCGCTGGTGTCGGAGAAGTTCTTCGACCTGGTCGCGATCTTCGGTACCGAGAACGTCGGCATGATGACGGGCGACGCCAGCGTCAACCCGGGCGCGCCGATCATCTGCTGCACGGCCGAGATCCTGGCCAACGTGGCGCTGCGCGACGGCGCCGCGGCCGACATCGGCCAGGTCGTCATGGACGAGTTCCACTTCTACGCCGAGCCCGACCGCGGCTGGGCCTGGCAGGTTCCGCTGCTGGAGCTGCCGAACGTGCAGTTCATCCTGATGTCGGCGACGCTCGGCGACGTCTCCATGTTCGAGCGCGACCTGACCAGGCGCACCGGGCGTCCCACCGCGGTCGTCAAGCACGCCGAGCGGCCGGTCCCGCTGGTGTACTCGTACCGGATGACTCCGCTGCACGAGTCGCTGGAGGAGATGCTCAGCACCGGCCAGGCGCCCGTGTACGTGGTCCACTTCACCCAGGCCGCCGCGATGGAGCGGGCCCAGGCGCTGATGTCGATCAACATGGCGACCAAGGCCGAGAAGGAGGCGATCGCCGCCATGATCGGCGGCTTCCGCTTCACCACCCGGTTCGGCCGCGCGCTGTCGCGGCTGGTGCGGCACGGCATCGGCGTCCACCACGCCGGGATGCTGCCGAAGTACCGGCGGCTGGTGGAGCGGCTCGCCCAGGCGGGGCTGCTGAAGGTCATCTGCGGCACCGACACGCTGGGCGTGGGCGTCAACGTGCCGATCCGCACGGTGCTGTTCACCGCCCTGTCCAAGTACGACGGCAACAAGGTGCGGCGGCTGCGCGCCCGCGAGTTCCACCAGATCGCGGGCCGCGCGGGGCGGGCCGGCTTCGACACGATCGGCTACGTCGCCTGCCAGGCGCCCGAGCACGACATCGAGAACGCCAAGGCGCTCGCCAAGATCGGCGACGACCCGAAGCGGCGCCGCGGCTACGCCCGCAAGAAGCCGCCCGAGGGCTTCGTCGGCTGGAGCGAGGAGACCTTCGACAAGCTCCAGCAGGCCGAGCCGGAGCCGCTGAACTCCCGGTTCAAGGTGAGCAACGCGATGCTGCTGGCGGTCATCAACCGTCCAGGCGACTGCTTCCAGGCGATGAAGCACCTGCTCACCGACAACCACGAGGACCGCAAGTGGCAGCGCCGGCACATCAGCCAGGCGATCGCCATCTACCGGTCGCTGCTCGCGGGCGGCATCGTCGAGCAGCTCACGGAGCCCGAGGAGCAGGGCAGGCGGGCCAGGCTGACCATCGACCTGCAGGAGGACTTCGCGCTCAACCAGGCGCTGTCCACGTTCGCGCTGGCCGCCTTCGACCTGCTCGACCAGGAGTCGCCCGGGTACGCCCTCGACATGGTGTCGATCGTGGAGTCCATCCTCGACGACCCGCGCCAGATCCTGTCGGCGCAGCTGAAGAAGGCCCGCGGCGAGGCGGTCGCGCAGATGAAGGCCGACGGGATCGAGTACGAGGAGCGGATGGAGCAGCTCGCCGAGGTCATGTACCCGATGCCGCTCGACGACCTGCTGCTCGGGGCGTACGAGACGTACCGGCGGGGGCATCCGTGGGTGGGCGACTACACGGTCAGCCCGAAGTCGGTGGTACGCGACATGTACGAGCGGGCGATGACCTTCAGCGAGTACATCCAGTTCTACGAGCTGGCCCGCTCCGAAGGCACCGTGCTGCGTTACCTGGCCGACGCCTACCGCACGCTCAGCCGCACCGTCCCCGAGCACCTGAAGCGCGACGACCTGGTCGACCTGATCGAGTGGCTCGGCGAGCTGGTCCGGCAGGTCGACTCGTCGCTGATCGACGAGTGGGAGAAGCTGGCCAACCCGGCCGAGGCGCTGGAGCAGCAGGAGCAGCTGGAGGCCAAGGTGCGGCCGGTCACCGGCAACCCGCGGGCGTTCAGGGTGCTGGTGCGCAACGCGATGTTCCGCCTGGTCGAGCTCTGCGCCATCGAGAAGGAGGGCGAGCTGGAGGAACTGGCCCCCGACGTCGACTGGGGGGCCGCGCTCGACGCCTACTACGACGAGCACGAGGAGATCCTCACCGACGCCGACGCGCGCGGGCCCGCGCTGCTGCGGATCGAGGAGGAGAGCGGGCTGTGGAAGGTCCGCCAGACGATCAGGGACCCTGCGGGCGACGGCGACTGGGGCATCGACGCGCAGATCGACCTGGCGGGCTCCGACGAGGAGGGCCGGGCCGTCGTCCACGTGCAGGGGCTGAACCGGCTCTGAGATTGAAGGCGTGTGCCGGAACGGACTGGCAACAACGTTCCGACACACGCTCGTGCCTCTAGTCTCTCGCCAGGAGCTTCCGCATCTGGTCATCAGAATGTCCCAAGATCGAGACATTCCGCACAATTCGCCAGAGCTCGCGGAGCTCGCGGTGCTCAGCAGGAAGCGATGTCGCAGATCTTCGCGAGCATCCGCTTGGCGTCCTTGGTCTGCCGGGCGTAGTCGGAGGTGGCGGGCTTGCCCCACTCGCCCGCCTGCGTGTACAGGACCAGCGCGTTGGCCCGGCGGGCCACCACCGCCCGCTCCCCGCCGATGCCGATCTTCTTCCCCTGGTAGCTCTGCCCCGAGACGCGCACCGCCTCGTCGCCCAGCGTGACCGCGCTCGTGGCGTACCGGTACGCGGACGAGCCACAGGTCTTCAGGGCGGTCCGCAGCTCCCGCAGGGCCCTGGCCGCGTCAGCGGGGGCGGCGTACAGGATCACCTGCTCGGACTTGGAGAAGTCCGGCACCGCCGTGTAGACGACGGTCTTGGCCGAGGTGCGTCCCGCCTGGCCGAGCTCGGCCTTGTCGCACGGGTTCACCACCAGCTTGGCGCCCTTCTTCCCGCTCACCTGCCATGAGGTCTCGGGGTTGTCGTCCTTCTTGGACGCGGCCTTCTCGTACAGCAGGAAGCCGTTGGGGATGGCGACAGCAGCCGCTAACAGAATCGCGCTGATCATGGGTCAAAATTGTACGAATGAGCGAGCAAGAGATCAGGCGAGTCCTCGGATTGCTGTACCAGGACGACACCCTGCGGGCCTTCGCCTCCCTGGTGCTCGGCGTCACAGAAGGGCTGCCACCGAAGGCCCTCGACCGGCTGGCCACCGGCGGCCTGGCCGCGCAGGACGACGACGGCGTGTGGCGGGCCACCCCAGAACGCTTCCGCGACCTGCTGCGCGCGACCGCCGACCCCGCCCCGGAGGTGAGCGCCGAGGAACGCCTGCTGCGCACCTTCCTGGTCGACGGCCGGCTGCAGACGATGCCGATGAAACGCGACAAGCGACTGGTGGTGCTCCGCTACATCGCCCAGCTCTTCGAGCCGGGCGTCCGCTACGCGGAGAAGGACGTCAACGTAGCCCTGCGCGCCTTCCACGACGACCACGCCGCCCTGCGCCGCTATCTGATCGACGAGTCCCTCCTCTCCCGGGAGGGCAACGTCTACTGGCGCAGCGGCGGCCCGGTGGACCTCTGAATCGCAGCACCGGCACCACCCATGAGACAGCCCCCACGCTGCTGCCGGCGCCGGCCGAGCGGCACCCCGGCATCACCCTGAGCCACCATCTGCCGCCCACGGCCGTCACCGTCACGACCGTCGTCGACGGCACGCTCGACGCGGGGCCGGTGCGCCGCCCCGCCGACCCAGCCCGCGCCGGGCTGGTGTGACGGCCCCTGACTCCGGCCGCCACCATCGAGATCCCTCTGCTGACCAGGGGTGGGGCCCGGGGAGGGTGCCCCGAGGTCTCCGCGGCCGCGTCCCGGCGCCTGGTCGCCTGCGGCCCGCCCTCGGACACCTGCTGCGGGCCGTATCCGGACATCGCCCGCGCCCACGGCGACTCTGCCCTCCCGAAACGGTCACGGCCTAATCTGCATTAGAAACTCGACAAAACTCAACCTCTTGGTTGCCATTGACCGATTTAATGCGAATTCGCCGCCTATTCCTCCGCGAAGCCCCTGCTCATCGCATAAGGCGCAAGGCGGCCAAAGGATTTCTGAAGTCTCGAACGACTCATTGATGGCCATCTCTATCGCAAGTGATCTATGATGTGTGACATATTAGTCCTCCACTCGGGGTCGAGGAGGGGTTCGTGTCAGGCATCGCAGGACTTGACGAACGTGTGGCCGAAGTGGTTAAGGCAGCTCAGCTGGTCAGGCCGGGGAATCGGTTCTTCGCCGCGGCCAAGGACGTCGACCAGGTGACGGCGACGGACGCGCTGGCCGTGGCGCGCCAGTGGGAGGTGATGACCAAGACCTTCATGTTCACGACGATCTCCGGGCTGGGCGTGGCGGCACGGCATTTCATGTCACAGAGAACCCCGGACAGGGACGTGCTGGCGGCATTCCAGACGGCCTACCGGGTCATCGGCGACGACCTGGACAACCTGGCCGAGGATTTCAGCTCGGTGGCGCCCAAGGGGGCCGCCGGCATCCACTACCTGTGGTGGGCCGACTCGATCGTCAGGCCGCTGGCCGAAGTGGCCGGCGAGGACGCGGCGGGGACTCCTCCGAAGGGCGTCGCCAAGCTGCTGGGCGCGATGACGGACATGGCCGGTCACCGACTGGGCGCGGCGGTGCAGCTGCGGGTCGTGGAGGCCATCGCGCTGGACATCGCGGTCGCGTTCCGGCGCATTTACGGCAAGGTCACGGTCGACGGGCGAAAGCTGTTCGCGGCGCCCGACGCGCTGGTGTGGATAGACGCGCACATCAGAGCCGAGACCAGTCACGCCACATCGGTCAGCGATGAAGAGACCGGCATGACAGCCATGGTCGAGAACGGAAACGACGCCGAAGAGCTCGTGCTGCTCGCCGCGGACTACGCGACCCATTGGGCGGGCGCGCTCGACGATTTCGCGGATCGGATTTCTACTGGCTGACCGGGGGAAGGGCGTGCAGAGCCAGTGAACGATGTCATTGACGCGGTCAACACATTACGGGGCTCGGTCCGGCGGAGCGACGTCCGGAACGAGGCATTCCTCAAGCACCTGTCCCATGAGCTGATCACCTCGCCCGTGCTCCGGCACGTGCCGATCGTCCAGGCGTTCGCCGACGACGCCATGGCCTTCGACCAGGATCCCCGGTTGCTCCAGACGAAGGCGCACATCAACAACCGGATGGACAATTCCATTTTCTCGCTGTTCGACGCGCCGTACTTCCCGACGCTGTCCCTCGACTTCCTCACCTACCGGCCGCTCCCGAGCGACGATCATCTGGACGCCAGATATCCCAGCCCGACGATGCCGGTGACGATCGAACGGATGTCGAAGGGCTTCGAGGCCCGGCCGGTGGTGGCGCTCTTCCCCGAGAACCACATCGACGGCCGCCAGGAGAGCGGCGACCTGATCTTCTACTTCATCGACAAGTTCGTCGAACGGCATCTGCGCCTGACCCGGCTGCTCGTGGCCGACATCATGGCGAAGGGATCGTTCCCGCTGGTCGAAGCCGCGGCGCCGGGCGACATCGAGCAGGCGTCGGCGTGGTGGGTGCGGTTGCACGAGTACCACCACCGGCAGGGAGACATGCCGATCCCCGCCTTCCTCCCGGTGAAGAAGTTCAAGCCGCTGGCGGGCCTGGAGGAACTGCGGGTCGACGTGTCGGCGATGCTCGCCTGCCTCAACGACTCCGCCCTGCCCGAGCGCGGCGCGAGGCTCACCTACGAGTACGTGCTGTCCGAGCGGCTGCTCCGCTACGCGGTGGAGGGGATCCCGAGGCCCAACTACGACGCGGTCGCGTCCCAGCTGCTCTTCAACTACCTGGTCGCCGCCGACGGGATCCGGCTGCGCGACGGCCGGATCCACCTGCGCCCGGATCTGCCCGCCGTACTGGCCCGGTTTCTCGGCGAGATCCAGGAGATCGAACGGCACATCCACGGTGAGCCCTCGGAGCTGGTCAGGGAGCGGCTGCTCGGGTTCACCAACCGGTACACGGACTACGACGAGGAGGCGCGGGACTACCGTCACATCCCCTTCTTCGCCGAGGCCAAGCGGAGGCTGGGCGTGTGAACGTGATCAACATCCCGATCTTCCAGATCGACGCGTTCACCGACCGGATCCTCTGGGGGAACCCGGCAGCGGTCTGCCTGCTCGACGAGTGGCTGCCCGAGGCCGTCATGCAGGCCATCGCCCTGGAGAACAACCTCCCGGAGACGGCCTTCATCGTGCGGAACGCAGACGCCTACGACCTGCGCTGGTTCACTCCGGCCACCGAGGTCGAGCTGTGCGGGCACGCCACGCTGGGCGCGGCGTACGTCGTCCTGACACATCTCCAGCCGGACCGAGGCGAGGTGACGTTCCACTCGGCCAGCGGGCCGCTCGTGGTCGCCCGGCACGGGGACCTGTTCGGCCTGACGTTCCCCGCCCTCGGCTTCTCCCCGGTCGAACCGCCGGAGAACCTGCTGCGAGGGCTGGGGCCGTCGACACCGTCAGCGGTCTACAGGTCCATGGACTACGTCGTGGTCTACGACACCGAGGACCAGGTCCGATCGGTGGTGCCGGACCAGGTCGCCCTCTCCGCGCTCGACCTGCGTGGCGTGGTCATCACCGCGCCAGGGGCCGAGGCCGACTTCTGCTCACGCTTCTTCGGGCCGAAGCTGTCGATCCCCGAAGATCCCATCACCGGGTCGGCGCACTGCGCGCTCGTCCCGTACTGGGCCGGGCGGCTGGGGAAGCCCCGGCTGCGTGCCCAGCAGTTCTCGCCACGGCTGGGCCGGACCCGCACGATCAACCTGGACTGCGGCCTGGACGGAGACCGGGTCGCCCTGTTCGGCGCGGCCAGGCAGTACATGGCCGGGACGATCCACCTGTCCGACGACGACCTCCACCAGCACTGAGAGGGATGACTTGCGCACCAAGCGAATCTTCCATGCGGTCGACTCCCACACCGAAGGCATGCCCACCCGTGTGATCACCGGTGGCGTCGGGGTGATCCCCGGAGCGACGATGGCGGAACGCCGGATCCACTTCCGCGAGAACCTCGACCACATCAGGACCCTGCTCGTGACCGAGCCGCGGGGGCACGCGTCGATGAGCGGGGCCATCCTCCAGCCGCCCACCAGGCCCGACGCGGATTGGGGCGTGCTGTTCATCGAGGTGTCCGGTTACCTGCCGATGTGCGGGCACGGCACGATCGGGGTCGCGACCGTCCTGGTGGAGACGGGCATGGTCACCGTGACCGAGCCGGTCACCACCGTGCGCCTGGAGACCCCGGCGGGTCTGGTCGTGGTCGACGTGGCGGTCTCCGACGGGGTCGCGCGGAGCGTGACCCTGAGGAACGTTCCGGCGTTCTGCGAGCGGCTGGACGCCGAGCTCGAGGTCCCCGGGTTCGGCTCCGTCCGCTACGACCTCGCTTACGGCGGCAACTTCTACGCGATCGTGCGACTCGACGACTACGGGCTGCCGTTCGACAGGAAGGCCAAGAACGAGATGACGACCGCGGGGCTGGCCACCATGCAGGCGATCAACGCCACGGACGAGCCGGTCCACCCCGAGGACACGCGGATCCGAGGCGTCCGGCACGTGTACTTCGCCGCGCCGGGATCCGACGCGGCGTACTCGCGCCACGCCATGTCCATCTATCCCGGCTGGTTCGACCGGTCGCCGTGCGGCACCGGCACCAGCGCGCGGATGGCGCAGCTGCACGCCCGCGGCGAGCTGGAACTCGGCGCCGACTTCGTCAACGAGTCCTTCATCGGCTCGCAGTTCACCGGCCGCCTCGTCGAGGAGACGACCGTCGCCGACCGCAGGGCCGTCGTGCCGACGGTCACCGGACGGGCCTGGATCACGGGCACCGCGCAGTACTTCCTGTCCCCCGACGACCCCTTCCCCGCAGGCTTCGAGCTCTGACCACCCATCCGCAAGGAAGGAGACGTCTCCCCATGGCCTCCACGATTCTTGGCCGAATCCCCTTCGACGAGGAACGTATCGCCAAGGACATCGCGCGGCTCGCGTCCATGCCCGTCCCGCAGGAGCCGTACCGGGTCTTCACCACGGGCACCTGGCTGAACATCAACCTGTGGAACGCCTCCGGCGACCACGCCGACGGCTTCTGGTACGGCCACGAGCAGCGTCCCGGACGCCCCACCCCGGTCCTCGACGAGGTTCCCTACCTTCGCGAGATCCTGACCACCTGGTTCAACCCGGATCGGATGACGATGGTGCGCGCGCGCAACGTCGTCGAGTTCTCCATCATCCCGCACCGCGACTTCATCGAGGCCGGAGAGGTGGAGCAGTTCTTCCGGGTGATCATCCTGCTGGAGGACAACGAGCACTCGGTCAACTCCGACGAGGACATGGTCTTCCACATGCGCAAGGGCGAGGTGTGGTTCCTGGACGCGGCCCAGGTCCACGCGGGCATGAACATGTCCTCGCGCAGCCGCTGGTCGCTCTGCCTCGACTTCGCGGCCGGTCCGGGGTTCCGACCGGCCGACATCTTCGCCCGGCCCGAGTTCCACGACCCGGGCCTGCGGCCCACCCTGGTGGAACGCGCGCCGGCCGCTCCGGATCTGCCCGAGCGGCTGCGCGGCCTGAGCACGGTCGTGTCGCGGCACAACATCAAGGACATCGCCTTCCTGCTGGGCCGGATCCACTTCACGGAGGAGGTGCCGATCGGGGCCTCGTGGGACTGGCTCATCGACATCACCCGGCGGTCCGGCGACGCGGAACTGATCGACATCGCCGAACGCGCCAGGAAGTTCTTCGTCCTCTCCCGTGAAGTCGGCGAGGACTTCACCTTCCTGCCAGGGTGAGCATGGCCGGCAACGATCAGCTGTCGTATCCGGAACTGTGTCAGCACATCACCGAGGTCTGGAGGGACATCCTCCACCTCGACCGGATCGAGCCCGACCAGGACTTCTTCGACCTGGGCGGCCACTCCCTGGGGGCGATGCGGGCCGCCGCGAGGCTCGCGGACGACCTCGGCTGCGATCTGTCCCTACGTGCGATCTTCGAACACCGGACGATCGAGGCCCTCGCGCTGGCGATCACGAACATCGGAGCGTCGACGTGAGCGTGTTCCGCGCGGTGTCGAGCTTCGCCGACTTCGGACGCGAGGTCGCCGAGTTCCAGGCGGCCTGGTCGGAGGGCCGCCGCGAAAGCGCCGTTCCGGTGTGGACCGGCGAACGCTCCGACCTGGTGACGGCGCTCGACCTCGCGTCGGGGCTCTATCCCGCGTTGCGGCAGCCCCCCAGGTGCGCGGCGGGGGCCGTCCTGGGGGACCTCCCGGAGGCGGTGCGCTCGTTCGCCCATCCGCTGGCCCGGCAGTGGACGGACGGCGAGCCGTCCGCGGGCGACGGCTCGCTGGTGATCCTCGGCTGCTACGCGGATCTGCGGATGGAGGTCCTCGGGCCGGTCCTGATCGACGCCTGCCGTCGTGGCCGGGACGTCTTCCTGCTTACGGGCCGCGACCCGCACTCGCTCACGTGGATGATCGCCAAACAGTACGGGGAGGTGGCCGCCGTGGGCGAGACCGGGCTGTTCACCGATCTGGACACGGAGCCGGTGTCCACCTCGGCGACCTACTACGACTCGCGGACCCTGGGCGGCGCGGATCTCGGCCGCATCGCGGCGGAGCGCGTCTGGAAACGCGTCATGGTCAGCGGGCACGGCACCGAGGACAGCATCAACCTGGGCGCGCACACGGTGTGCGGGCTGAGCCCGGTCGCCGGCCCCGCGCGGCCCGGTCCCACGTGCGCCTACGGACGGGGCTGTTACAAGCCGGAGGACAAGCTGGTCCCCGCGCATCGGGTTCGCGCCGCGGAACTCGTGCTCAGCGGCTGCGACAGCGGCGCCCTGGCGGACCTCGCCTCCTACAGTCCCCGCTACCAGCTGCTCCTCAACGCCGTCGACGGCCCTGCCCAGACGGTGGTGGCCGCGCTGTCCATGCACCAGTCGGCCCGGGTGGAGAACCTCATCTGGCTGGACTCCGCGGATCGGGGCGGGAGCACGGCTCGGCTGCTGAACGCGAGTCTCGGCACCATGCACCCTTACCCCACGTTCATCCAGGTGGGGCTGCCGAGTTCGGCCTACGGGGACATGGCGCCACCGGCCCCCGTGCTCGAGGATGAGGAGCCCGCGGGGCTCGTCAAGGACCTCGGCTCCCGGGCACGCGGCTTCCTCATGACCGGCATGCTGCCGGCCGCCCATCCCCTGCGGGAAGGGTTCGCGAAGGTGGCGGAGCAGGCTGAGACGACGGCCGTCCGTCCGGTCATGGGGCTGGCCGTGGAAAGGGCCGCGTTCCTGCGCTCGCTCCGGGACGAGGCCCGATCGCTTGACGAGGCGATCGCCGTACGCATCGCGCAACGCCCCGACGACGGGCTCGCCGAGTTCTCCCGCTTCTTCGGCGACCGGAGTTCGGTCTCCCTGCCGGACGCGACGACCACGCCGTGCGTCCTGTGCGGTCGGACGGCCTGGCAGTATCGGCGCCGCGGGTTCAGCGCGCGCGTCCCCGACACCACCGCGCACGTCTGCCTGAGCTGCGGTCCGGTCGGATACACGATGGACGGCGGGGTACGGCTCGACGCGAGCGCCGCCCCGACGGTCTTCGCCGGGGCGACGCTGCGCATCGAGGCCACGGTCGAGCCGCTGCGGCCGGGGCCGGTGCAGGTGGGCGTGATCGTCCCGTGGAGCCTTCGCGCCCGGATATCCCCGGCGACGCACGCGGTGCGGCTCGGCCGGCGGGAGCGCCGGAGCGTCCTGTTCGACGTGTGTCTCGACCCGTCGGCTCCGCCGCAGGAGCACCACTTCACCGTCTTCGGCGTGCAGGATCTCGCGATCTCCCTGTTGCGTTGCCCTTTCGCCGTCCTGCCGCCCGAGGAGGCCTAGGTGGACAGCACCCTCCATGCAGCGGTGGCTCGCCGGGCACGGGAGAGGCCGGACCATCCGGCGCTGGTCGAGCGGGGGGTGGCCGTCAGCTACCGCACCCTGGACGGGGCGGCCGACTTCTTCGCGTCGCTGCTCGCCGACCTCGGCATCGGTCCCGGGAGCATGGTCCCCGTCATCCTTCCCCGGTCCGCGCGTCTGGTCGTCGTCCAGCTCGCCCTGCTGAAGTGTGGGGCGGCCTATTCCGTGCTCGACCCGGGCTGGCCCGCCGAGCGGCTGGAGTCGCTCGCCGGACGCCTGCCGTCGCCGGTGGCCGTCGCGGATTCGCAGGCACACCCGTTCCCTGTCTGGACCCCGCCCCGGGAGTCACCGCGGGAGTCCGCTGACCGTGCGGTGGCCCCGCCCCGGCGCGACGCCGACGGTGCCACGGCGGCGATGGCCATCTTCACCTCGGGGACCACCGGCGTGCCCAAGGCGGTGGTCCTGCCGCACCGGGCGGCACTGCGGCTGTTCCGCGGAGACGGCCCGGCCTCGTTCGGCCCCGGCCACGTCATGCCGCAGGTGTCGAACGCGGCGTGGGACATGTACGCCCTGGAGGTCTGGGGAACCCTGGTCGCGGGGGGAACCTGCCTCCTCCCGGGCGACCAGAGCTTCCTCCCGGAGACCCTGCGCGCCGCCGTCGCCGAGCACGGCGCGAACGCGGCGCACCTGCCGACCGCCCTGTTCAACCTGTTCGTCGACGTGGACCCCGGCTGCTTCGCCGGACTGCGGAGGGTCCTGGTCAGCGGCGAGGCGATGTCGGGCGCCCACGCGGCCAGGTTCATCCGGGCCCATCCGGCGATCCCGCTGGTGAACTGCTACGGCCCGGTCGAATGCTGCATGTTCGTCTCCTCCCACCAGGTCTCCGCGCGGGACTGCGACGCCTCCGACGGCGTTCCTCTGGGCACCGCAGCGCCGGGCACCCGGATCTTCGTGATGGCCGACGACGAGGTGTGCCTCTCCGGGAAGGAGGGCGAGATCTGCGTGGCCGGTGACGGCCTGGCCCTGGGTTACCTGGGACAGGACGAGCTGACCGCGGAGCGGTTCCGCACCGTGCCCATCGAAGGCGTGCCGACCCGGGTCTACCGCACGGGTGACCAGGGGCGGGTGGACGGCGACGGCGACCTGCGCTACCTGGGCCGCCGGGACCGCCAGGTGAAGCTCCGCGGCTTCCGGGTCGAGCCCGCCGAGGTGGAGCACGCCGCTCGTTCGCTGCCAGGCGTTCTCAACTGCGCCGTCGTGCCGATCCGCGAACCGGACGGCAGCTACCAGTCCATGGTGCTGGCCTACACGGCCGGCTCGAAGGGCGTGTCGAAGGGCGTGTCGAATGGGAGGGCCGGTTCTGCGGACCCGCTCGCGGTGCGGCCGGCTCTGGCGAAGGTGCTCCCCGAGTATCTGGTGCCCGCCCATGCGGTGGCCGTCGAGGCGCTGCCCCTGACGCCGAACGGAAAGGTGGACCGGGCCGCCCTGGAGGCCTGGGGAAGCACGCACTTCAGGAGGAACAACCATGACTGAGCGCCGTCCCCGCCTGCTGATCGTGGGTCTGGATCGGTATACCCTCGACGCCTGTGTCCGGCTGGGCGTGGCCGCCGTCGTCGTCTGCGGCGCGGCCGGCTGGGACGACGGGCTCATGACCATCCCGTCCGAGCTCTCCGTGCTCAGGGTCGACGATCAGAGCAGTGTCGAGGGCGTGTTGATGGGGCTGCGCCGGGCAGGGCTGGGCGCCGACGACTTCGACGCCGTGCACACCTCTGACGAGTACTCCATGGTCACGGCGGGCATCCTGGCTCGCCATCTCGGCCTGCCGTGCCTCGACCCGGAGGTGGCGGTGCGCTTTCGCGACAAGAGCCTGCAGAAGGCCGCGGTGCGCGACGCCGGCCTGCCCGCGGCACAGTGTGTGGTCGTGGAGGACGTCCTGTCCGTCTCCGGCATCGAGGAACTGCCCTTCGTCCCCGCCGTGCTCAAGCCCGTGGCCGGCGCCGCGACCGCCCTCACCTCGATGGTCGAGAGCATCGACGATCTGCGGGCCCAGAGCGAGGAGCACAGGCGGAAGAAGGTCAGCCAGCGCACCTTCGTGCTGGAGGAGTACGTCGCCGGCGACGAGTGGTTCGTGGACGGGGTCGTCCACGGCGGGGAACTGCTGTTCTGCGCCGTGGGCGCGTACGGGGATCCGTGCCTGACCGCCATCCGGAGCGGGAAGCCGCTCTGGCTGCGCCACTTCGACCCGGTCGAGGAGCGCTGGGTGTACGACAAGGCGCGGGGGTTCGTGGAAGCCGCGCTCGGAGCGCTCGGGCTTCGGGACGGGGCGTTCCACATGGAGCTCTTCCACGACCGGTCGTCCGGGGCGCTGACGTTCGGCGAATGCGCCGCCCGTCGCGGAGGCGGGCTGATCCACGAGCAGATACAGGCGAAGTTCGGGGTGAACATCGCCGAGTGCGCCGTCCAGATCGCGCTCGGGCTCCGTCCCGGGATCGAGGTGAAGCTCAGGCAGAAGGTCTTCGGGGGCACCTACCTGCCCGGGCGTCCCGGAACGCTGCTCGACTGCCCCACGCCGGCCGACCTCCTGGCTCTGCCGCACGTCGAGTTCGCCCGGATCGACCACCCGGTCGGCACGCACTTCGCGGCCGGCCCGGCCACCACCAGTCAGCGGGTCGGGCAGTTCATGGTCGTGGCGGACTCGACCGAGCAGCTCACCGAACGCTTCGAGGACGTCAGGCGCTGGTTCGACGAGCGCCTCTGGATGCTTCCCGACGAGCTGTCGACCAGAGACAGGCGGGACTTCCAACGGAACTGGCGGCCGGCCGCCGACTTCGGGGACACCCTGTGGCGGTGACGGCCGTCCTGCTACCGGACGGCAGGGGCCAGAGGGTCGTCGCGGCGACGTCCTTCGTGCACAGCTTCGGCACGGGACTGTTCGTCGCGGCCGGTGCGCTGTTCTTCACCCGGATCGTCGGCCTGCCCGCCTCACAGGTGGCCGCCGGACTGTTCGCGGCGGCGATGACGGGGCTGGTCGCGGGCGTGTACGTCGGCCGCATGGCGGACCGGTGGGGGCCGAAGCGCGTCCAGATCGGGGTGGCGCTCTGCGGAACGGTGGTGAACACCGGTCTGCTTCTGGTCGACACGTTCTGGACCTACCTGCTGGTTTCCCTGCTGTCCGGCGCGGTGATCGCGGCGAGCTGGTCGACGCTGGCCCCGCTCGTGCGCGGCTTCGGCGGGCCGACGCCGGCCGTCTTCCGCGGCTATCTGCGGTCGGTGGGCAATCTCGCGATAGCGCTCGGCACGGTGGCGGCGGGCTTCGCCATCCAGGCGGACACCAGGGCGGCGTTCCTCACCGTCATGATCTGCCGATCGCTGACCTACCTCGTCTCCGGTCTGATCCTCCTGTGGCTACCGCCTCTCACCCTCGAAGGCGCTCCCGAAGGTGCGGGCGGCGCCGATCGCGGCTGGGCGGCTCTGCGTGACCGCACCTATCTGACCCTGACCGGGATCAACGCGGTGATGTCGCTGCACTTCACCATCCCGACGTTCCTGCTGCCGCTGTGGATCGTGGAGCACACGTCCGCTCCCCGGTGGACGATCTCCGCGGCACTCGTCCTCAACACGATCATGGTGGTCGTCCTCCAGGTGCACATCAGCAGGAACGTCGCCGACGTGCCGTCCGCGGGACGCGCGATGCGCTGGGCCGGGGCCGCCCTGTGGGTGGGCATGCTCCTGATGGCGCTGGCCGAGGGGGTCCCGCCCTGGTTCGGCGCTCTCCTGCTGGCGGCGGGAGTGATCGCCTACACGCTGGGAGAGATCTGGCACAGCGCCGCCTCGGCCGAGTACTCCTTCGGCCTCGCCCCGCCCCATGCCCAGGGCCAGTACGCGGGGGTCTTCGGCCTGGGGCACGGGCTGGGCGAAGGGGTGTCACCGGCGGTCATGAGCGCCCTTCCGCTGGCCCTTGGACTTCCCGGCTGGCTCGTGCTCGCCACGCTGCTCCTCGTCGCCGGTCTGGCCTGCCACCCCCTCCTGACCCGTGTCTCCCGGACGGCAACCCGCCCCGCTGGATGACCGGCTGTCGGAAGACCCCGGCCCGGGCCGCGTGGGCTGGGGAGTCTGGCCAGGTCCAGGGCGGTCGGGCTCCGCTACGGGCGTCTGAGGTTGCTGGTCCAGGCGTCGATCTTGGCCTGCCACTGCGCCGGGTCCTCCGGGCGGCCGGGGACCCCGGGTCTCGTCTGCCACGGGAGGGGGCCCGACTCGTGGCGGTACTCCACGCCGATCGCGTCCAGGCGGGGCAGGTGCGCCGCCAGGCGGGTGCGGAAGTCCGTCAGGTCGCGCTCCGCCGGGCTCCACACGGTCTCGGCGAAGGCCGCCACGCGGGGGAAGGCCATGTAGTCGACGCGGCGGTTGGAGTCGATCAGCTCGGTCCAGATGCCGCACTGCGAGCCGAGCACCCGCGACGCGGCGGGGCTGTCACGCAGCGCGGACGGGACGGGGTCGAAGGCGTAGACGTCCTCCAGGGTGAGGACCGTCCCGAAGGGGATCGGCTCGTCCTCCCCCGCCCCCTGCCGGTAGTCGAAGTACACGGACGTGTTCGGGCAGGTGATCACGTCGTGCCCGGATCCGGCCGCCGTCACCGCCCCGAGGTCGCCCCGCCAGGACGCCACGACGGCCCCCGGGGCGAGCCCGCCTTCGAGGATCTCGTCCCAGCCGACGAGCCTGCGTCCCCGGGCCGTCAGGTACTCGTCGAACTGGCCGATGAACCAGCTCTGCAGTTCCTCCTCGTCACGCAGGCCCAGCTCGCCGATGCGGCGCTGCGCGGCAGGGCTGGCCCGCCACTGGTCCTTGCGGCACTCGTCGCCGCCGACGCACACGTACGGGCTGGGGAACAGCTCCAGCACCTCGTCGAGGACGTCCTGGAAGAACGTGATCGTCGCGTCCTCCACGTTGAGCACGTTCTCCCCTATCCCCCACGTGGTGCCGACCTCCAGGGGGGTGTCGAGGTTGCCCAGCTCGGGGTAGGCGGCGATGGCGGCCTGGGTGTGGCCGGGCAGGTCGATCTCGGGGACGACGGTGACGTGCCGGCGCGCGGCGTACGCGACGATCTCGCGCAGGTCGTCCTGGGTGTAGTAGCCGCCGTGCGGGCGGCCGTCCATGGCGCCGTTCCAGCCGGTCTGGCTCTCCTTGCGCCACGAGCCGACCTCGGTGAGCCTCGGGTAGCGCTTGATCTCGACGCGCCAGCCCTGGTCGTCGGTGAGGTGCAGGTGGAGGACGTTGAGCTTGTGCAGGGCCATCAGGTCGATGAACCGCAGCAGATCATGCTTTGTCATGAAATGCCGGGCGACGTCCAGGATGCAGCCGCGCCAGCCGAACCTCGGCTCGTCCTCGATCTGGACGGCGGGCAGCGCGAGCGGCCCGCCCGTCCCCGCCTTCCTGAAGGCGGAGGCGGGCAGTAGCTGCCTGAGCGTCTGCGCTCCGTAGAACACCCCCGCCGGGCCGCCGGCGTCGATCTGCACGCCGTCCTCGGCGACCGTCAGCCGGTACGCCTCGGGCGGCAGGTCGTCCAGGCCCAGCGTGATCGTCCCCGGGCCCGGCCTGCCCGGCAGCAGCTCACCCCCGGTGACGGGGCTGAGCTCACCGCGCAACCACGCGGCCACCTCGGCGAGCGCCGGGTCCGCGGCGAGCGCGGTGTCCCGGTCGAGGACGAACCGCCCTGGCCGGCTGCGGTAGTGGACGGGCTTGGGAACGATCATTACCGGGATCCTCCTAGTGACAGGTGATGACGGCGTCGGCGAAGTCGGCGTGGTCGGACGTGGCGTTGTCGCCGCCGTTGGTCGCGACCAGCCGCACGTAGCGGGCGCCCTCGACGGACGCGGTGACCTTCCTGGCCGGTTGGGCGCCGGTGACCAGGCCGGAGTGTGCGACCCTGCCGCCGTCGGCCCACACCTCGAGGTCCACCGACCCGGCCTGGCCCACCTCGTCGTCGACGCCGGCCTGGAACTCCACGGTCGAGCAGCGCCCGGCGGTGTAGTACTCGATGTCGGCCGGGGCGTGCGCGCCGAGGCCCTTGGCGTACCTGACGCCCTCGATGGTGAGGGGGCGCCCGTCGCCGGCGGCCCTGTCGCCGTTGCTGGTGTCCTTCTCGACGGGGCCGAAGTAGTTCTTGACGCTGGTCCAGGTCAGGTCGCTCAGGTAGGACGTGCCGGGCCCGGGCGCCTGGGCGACGGTGACCACGGCGGCCCCGCCGACCTTGCCCCCGCCGAAGGTGACGGTCGCCGACAGGTCGTGGTTCCTCCGTTCGGCGGAGGCGGGCGGGGTGACCGCCCACGTCACCGTGAACGTCGCGCCGCCGTCCAGCGTCGCGGCCTTCCTGGACGTCCGCGCGGTCGCCTGCCACCCGTCCGGGACGGCCAGCGTCACCTCCAGGTCGCGCAGCCGCCCGGTCGCCCCGGTGTTCGTGACCCGGGTGACGACCTCGCCCTCCTTGCCCGGTTCCAGCACGGACGGCCGGTCGTCGCCGAGGAACCTGGCCGGGTCCACCTCGAACGTGACCAGCGGCGGCGCCTGATCCCGGCTCTCGGAGACGCGGTAGAGCACGGCCCCGTGCGCGGGCACCTGGGCCGACAGCGCGCCCTTGGTGGAGGTGACCGCGCCGGTCCACAGCTCCTCGACCCGGTAGCGGGAGCCGCCGAGCGTGGTGGAGATCGTCGCCGCCCTGTCGCTCTCGTTGAACAGCGCGATCGCCCGGTCGCCGTTGCTCAGCGGCTTCGACAGCACGTGGTACCAGCCGTCGCTCTTCACCAGCCGGCCCTGCGTCCCGAGCCCGTCCTGGTCGACGGCGATCACCTTCGGAATGGCCACGACCGCGGCGGGCGCCTTGGCCGGGTCCGCCTGAAGGATCAGCGGGGCCGCGCCGATCGCCCAGAGCGTGAACTGGGTGCGGTACTCGGCCTCGGTCATGCCGCCGCCGCCGGCCTGGATCAGGTCGGGGTCGGCCCAGCTGCCCGGCCCGGCGTACTCGGCGCGGAGCTGGTTGAACTCCCAGACGTCGACCATGGTCGGGTAGTTGTCGGGGAGGGGCTTGTTGTAGACGTTGGTCCGCCAGGTGGTGGCCCCCGCGTCCTTGCCCCACAGCCAGGGCACGGTGCTGCCGTCCTCGTTGTTCATCGCGAACGCCACCGAGCCGCCGAGGGCCTGGCGCATGCGCGGGAACAGGGTCTGCGCGATCTGCTGGACGTTCTGCCCGGGGAAGTCGGCGGTGGGGACGTTGCACCAGTCGTACTTGACGTAGTCGACGCCCCAGCCCTTGACCTGTTCGGCGTCGGCGGCCTCGCTCTTGTAGGAGCCGGGGCCGCCGCCCGAGCACGCCTTGGTGCCCGCCGAGAGGCTGAGCCCGAGCTTGAGCCCCTTGGCGTGGACGTAGTCGGCGAGCGCCTGGACGCCGCCGGGGAAGCGGGTGGCGTCGGCGGCGAGCCTGCCGTCGGCTCGCTGGGCCGCCTGCCAGCAGCCGTCCAGGATGACGTAGCGGTAGCCGAGCGGGGCGAGGGCCGCCAGCGCGTCGGCCGCCTGCCGCACCGACGCCTCGGAGACGGAGCAGCCGAGCGCGCGGCTGCTCCAGCCCATCGGCGGGCCGGCCGGCGCGGCCTGCGCCGGCTCGGCCCGGGCGGGTAACGGCACGACGAGCATGGCGAGGAGGGCCGCCGCGAGGGCGGCCTGGGGTGTGCGCATGGGGGGTCCCGTCAGGCTGGGTTGAGGCTGGGGCGGCCCGGTTCGATCACGAACGAGCCGGAGGTGTAGGCGGGGGCGTACGGCTCGGTGACGCGCGCCAGGGAGCGGAAGTCGACCTTCATCTCGCGGTCGCTGATCCGGCTCCGGACGTAGCCGCGGCGGCCGTTGAAGAACTTCACGTGCGGGTTCTCGTTCAGCAGGACCTGCGTGTTGGGGTACTCGTCCATGCCGTTGCCCGCGCTGGTGACCGAGGTGGTGACCAGCTCGACGGCGACGGACTTCGACTCCGGGTCCTGGTGGTCGCGCTTGACCTCGCCCGCCCAGTGCGAGTGGACGTCGCCGGTGAGGACGACGGCGTTGCGCCGGTAGTCGTCGACGGCGGCGGTCAGGCGGTTGCGGGAGGCGACGTAGCCGTCCCAGCCCTCGTTGGAGTAGCCCTTGCCCTCGCCATTGGTCCAGTCCATCTCCATGAAGAAGACCTGCTGGCCGAGCAGGTCCCAGGTGGCCTTGGAGTTCTTCAGCTCGCCGTCGAGCCAGGCCTCCTGGTCCTTGCCGAGAATGGTCCTGTTCGGGGCCAGCCGCTCCTGGCAGTCGGGGCCGATGGTGCCGCTCTTGCCGGTGCAGGCGTACAGGTCGCGGTACTGGCGGGTGTCGAGCAGGTGCAGGTTGGCGACGGCGCCCCAGCGCAGGCTCCGGTACAGCTTCAGCGCGGCGCCGTCGGGCCGCTGCGCGCGGCGCAGCGGCATGTTCTCGTAGTACGCCTGGAACGCGTCGGCCCTGCGCTTGAGGAACGGCGGGTCGGGCTGCTCGGGGACGTCGCCCGCCCAGGCGTTCTCGATGTCGTGGTCGTCCCAGACCACCACCCAGGGGGCGATGGCGTGGGCGAGCTGCAGTTCGGGGTCGGCCTTGTGCTGGGCGTGCCGGAGGCGGTAGCCGGCCAGGTCGAAGCACTCCCCTCCGGCCTGGTCGCGTACCGGGTACTTGTAGTCGCCGTACTCGTAGATGTAGTCACCGAGGAAGGCGATCAGGTCGGGGTGGTCCTCGGCCATCCGGCGGTACGGGGTGAACCAGCCGGTCTGGTAGTCGGCGCAGGACGTGAACGACAGGTTGAGGTCGCGCCCCCGGGTGCCGGCGGCGGGGGCGGTGAGGGTGCGGCCCACCGGGGAGAGCTCGTTGTCGGCCTTGAACCGGTAGAAGTACTCGGCGCCTGGCTGGAGGCCCTCCAGCTCGACGTGGACGCTGTGCGCCGCCTCCGGCCGGGCCACCTCCACGCCGTGCTGCACGACCTGGCGGAAGTTCTCGTCCTTGGCCACCTGCCACTGGACTGGGACGGGGCGCTGCGGCATGCCGCCCAGCCCGTCCAGGGCGATCGGGTCGGTGGCGAGCCTGGTCCACAGGACCACGCCGTCGGGGGTGGGCTCGCCGGAGGCGACGCCGAGCTGGAAGGGGTCGGACAGGGGCGCACGGCGGGCCGCCGCGCGCACGGGTGAGGCACCCAGTGCGGCGGCCAGGCCCACGCTCGCGCCCCCGGCGATCAGCGAACGCCGGGTGATCATGGAGTTCCTCACTTGACGGTCGCGTTGCCCTCGGTGACGGCCTGGTCGGCGGCCTGCTTGGGCGCGAGCTTGCCGAGGTACATCTCGTTGAAGATGTCGTTGAGCTTGGTCTCGAAGCCGGTGAAGCCGGTCGTGACCGGCAGCGCGAAGGTGGTGCCCTGCGACTCCTCGACGAACGGGGAGACGTCGAGCTTCTTGGCCTTCCAGAAGTCGACGTAGCCCTGGCTGAGGCCGTTGAGCGCGGGGAAGACGTAGCCGGCGTCGGCCATCATCTTCTGCGGCTCCTGGCTGCCGAGGTAGGCGGCGAGCTTCATCGCCTCCTCGGGGTGCTTGCTCTTGGCGTAGACGGCCTCGGCCAGGCCGTTGAGGTTGACGGAGCGACCGGCCGGGCCTTCCGGCATGGAGGCGACGCCTATCTCGAAACCTGCCTCGGGGGCGACGAACGGCAGCAGCGCGTTGTTGGCGGGGAACATCGCCACCTCGCCCGCCTTGAACATGTCGGTGATCTTGCCGGTGGGCGGGTTGGTCTGGGTGGCGGGCGGCGAGACGTGGTACTTGTTCACCAGGTCCACGCCGAACTGCAGGGCCTGCACCGACGCGTCGTCGTTGAAGGTGTACGTGCCGAACGGCTTGTCGAGCAGCTTGCCGCCGTTGGAGCTGACCCAGTTCATCCACTGCGTCTGGTAGTGGTTCCAGGACGCGAAGCCGTACGTCTTCACCTTGGCGGGGTCGAAGCCGGGCTCGTCGGGGTGCTTGCCGGCCTCGTCCACGGTGAGCTTGCGGGCCGTGTCGAGCAGGGTGCCGGTGCCGTCGGGCTTCCAGGTGAGCTTGTCCGGCATCTCCACGCCGGCCTTCTTGAACAGGTCCTTGTTGTAGAGCAGGCCGACGATGCCCCAGTCCTTCGGGACGCCGTACGGCTTGCCCTGGTAGGTGAAGGTGTCGACGACCGTCTTGTGGTACTTGGAGAGGTCGAGTTTGGCCGGGGTGAGGTCGGCCAGCACGCCCTTGGTGACGTACTCGGGGAACTGGATCGGCGACATCCAGAACACGTCGGGCCCGGTGCCCGCGACGGCGTCGGCGGTCAGCTTGGTCCAGTACTGGTCGTACGGCAGCAGCTCGATCTTGACGTCGATGCCCGGGTTGGCCTTCTCGAAGGCCGCCATGACCTTCTCGTAGCCGACCTTCTGCTGGTCGTCCCAGAGCCGGTAGGTCAGCGTGACCTTGCCGGAGCCGGAGTCGGAGCCGCCGCCTGAGCCGCAGCCGGTGAGGACGAGGGTGGCGACGCCCAGCAGGGCCACGGCTCGGCGGATGTCGTGCGTTCGGGGGGATTTCATGTGTCTCCTACTTGAGACCGGTGAGGACCACCGACCTGACGATGTACTTCTGGAAGAAGACGAAGATCGCAACCATCGGCGCGAGGGCGATCAGCCCGCCGGCCATCATGAGGTTGTAGTCGACGCCGATGCCGACCTTGAGCGTGGCGAGGGCCACCGTGATCACCTTGGTCTCGTCGCCGCTCGTGATGATCAGCGGCCACAGGAAGCTGTTCCAGGACGAGATGACGGTGATGATGGTCAGCGTGCCGATGGCCGGACGGCACAGCGGCAGCAGGATCCGCACGAGGATCGTCAGCGGGCCTGCTCCGTCGATCCGCGCCGCCTCCTCCAACCCGGCGGGCAGGCCCTTGAAGAACTGCCGCATCAGGAAGATCCCGTACGGGGTGCCGAGCACGTACGGCGCGAGCAGGCCGTACCAGGTGTTGACCACGTTCAGCTCGCGCATGATGAGGAACAGCGGGATCACCGTGACCGCGGTCGGCACCATCATGGTCGCGACGTACAGCCAGAACAGGACGTCCCTGCCCCTGAAGCGCAGCCTGGCGAAGGCGTAGGCGGCGAACGTGGTGAACACCAGCTGGCCGAGCGTGAGCAGCGCGGTCATGACGACGGCGTTGAGGATGTACAGGGGGAAGTCGCCGCCGAGGATCTTGGTCAGGTTGGCGGTGGTGGGCGGGATGCCCGGCAGCCACGGCTGGGTGCTGTTGAGCTGGCGCTGGGTCTTGAACGCCGTCAGCACCACCAGCAGGTACGGGAAGACGGAGATGAGGGCGCCGACAGCGAGCGTGGCGTAGAGCGCGATTCGCTTGGTCATGGGGTCTCTCAGCTCAGGTCGTAGGTGGTGCGCTTGCCGAAGAACCTGACCTGCACCAGCGTCACCGTCAGGATGATCACGAAGAGCAGCACCGACAGCGTCGAGGCGTAGCCGAAGTCGAACTGCTTGAACGCGGTGTTGAAGATCCGGAAGTTGAGCACTTCGGTGCTGCCGCTCGGGCCGCCGTTCGTCATCACGAACACCGTGTCGAAGATCTGGAACGCCCCGATCAGGTTCGTCACCATGACGAAGAACATCGTGGGGTTGAGCAGCGGCAGCGTCAGCTTCCAGAACCGCTGGGCCGGGGTGGCGCCGTCGGTCGAGGCCGCGTCGTACAGCTCCTTCGGGATGCCCTGCAGCCCGGCCAGGAAGAACAGCATGTTGTAGCCGGTGTGCTGCCAGACGGTCACCAGCGCCACGGCGGGCAGCGCCCACGTGGAGTCGGACAGCCAGTCGGGCCCCGTGATGCCGACCAGGGCCAGCGCGCTGTTGATCGCGCCGTCACGCGGGTCGAAGATCCAGTTCCAGATCAGGCCGAGCACGATCGGCGTCGCCATCCAGGGCACGACGAACAGCGAGCGGTAGAACCTGATGCCCTTGATCCGCTGGTTCAGCAGCATCGCGAGCGTCAGGGCCAGGACCGTCTGCAAGGGGACGCACAGGAGCACGTAGCCGACGGTCACCCAGAGCGAGTGCCACGTCTGGCCGTCGCCGGCGAGGCGGCGGTAGTTCTCCAGGCCGACGAAGGTCGGCGCCGACAGCAGCTCCCAGCGGAAGAAGCTGAGCACGAAGACGATGACGACGGGGAGCAGCAGGAACGCCACCACTCCGAGCAGGCTGGGGCCGATGAACAGGTAGGCGTACCAGTCACCGAACCTGCGCGTCCTGGTCCGCTTCGGCGCACTCTCCGCCTGCGCCAGCGGCTCGCGCGTCGCGAGGCCGCCCGTCATGACGGGTCCGTCCTGGTGGGGACCATGAGGCGTCTGGTCGTCTCCAGGCCCCAGGCGTCGAGCGCGGCGATCGGGTCGCTGGAGCCGCGCAGGCCGCCGGTCGCGTCGATGTGCGCGGCCCACTCCTCGCGGGCCTCCACCTCGGGCCGGACGATGATGCAGTCGGGGTCGTTCACCCACCACCTGGCGTGCAGGAACTCGCGGGCCGCGCCGGTGAGCCTGGCGCCGAGCTGGGACGGCTGGCTGATGTCGCCCGACTTGGGGTGGAGCGTGGGGGCGATGTCGGGGCTGACCCGCATGACGTCCACCAGGCCGAGGCTGGGCAGCATCGGGGCGCCGCAGCCGTGCAGGGTGGCCTCGGGTCCGGCGCCCTGGCGGATGAGCTCCAGCCCGCGCCGGTAGGCGGCGATCGGGTCGAGGTCCTCGTGCCGGGCGCCGGCCAGCGCTCCCGCGTAGACGAAGTCGAGCTTGAAGTGCGTGATGCCGAGCGCGGCGAGCGTGGCGAACACGTTCACCAGGTGAGCGGCGGCGTCGGGGTGGGTGACGTCCAGGACGGCCAGGTCCTGGTCCCACAGGTGGCCCGCGTCGGCCCCGCCGACCAGCCAGTCGGGATGCTCGCGGAACAGGCGGCTGCGGTGCCCGACGAGGAAGGGCGCGGTCCAGATCCCGGCCCGCCTGCCCGCCTCGGTGACGGCGCCGACGGCCCGTTCCAGCGACCCGAACTCGGGCCTCCAGTCCAGCCAGTCGCCGATCTCGCTCTCGTAGCCGTCGTCGATGAGGAACATGTCAGCCCCGAGCCGGTGCCGCTCCGACAGCTCCAGGTTCTCCAGGACGTCCGCGTCGGTGACCTTGCCCCAGTAGCCGTACCAGGTGCACCACATGGGCGGGACGGCCGGGAAGCGCTCCGGCGCCCATCCCTCGGCCATCGTGTCGGCCCACCCGCGTAATGCCTGGTCGAGCCCGCCCTCGGCCTGCCAGTGCCGGACGTCCCCGTTGGCGGACACCACCAGGCGTCCGCCCTCCTCGCGCGCCCGGATCGAGGGCACCTCCAGCGGGCTCGGCGCCGACCAGACCTCGACGGGCGCGCCGTCGCCGGGGTCGATCGCGAGCAACCCCTCCCCCTGGAAGACGCCGTCGGGGACGGTGGTCTCGGGGCGGTAGGCCAGCGTCTGGATGTTCGTGTCCGCCGGCCTCGGCGGGACGTCGCCGAGCCGGTAGGCGCCGGTGGGGCTCCACGACTGCCAGCCGTGCTCGAACACCCGGGCACCGTCAGGGCGGTACCGGGTCTCGCCGATGTCTGCGAACGACATCCGTTCCTCTTCTCGATCACTTACGAAGGAGCACTTCATTATTAGCACTGGCGATTTCGGAGGGTCAATGGGCAATTTCCGGACATCACCTGGCCACGAGCGGTGACGTGCGCGGTCGGTGAGCGCTGGCATAATAGGGGTTACAGAGGAGACCTACATTAGGGGCGGCGATGGCGGACCTTCGCGGCGGCGATCTGTCCCGGCTCAGGCAGCTCAACTCGCTGACCGCGATCAGGGCGCTGCGCGGAGCCGGGCCACTCACCCTGTCGGCGCTCGCCGAGCGCACCGGCCTGTCGCGCCCGTCCATGAAAGAGGTCGTGGACGAGCTGACCGGGCTGGGCTGGGTCGAGGAGGTGCCGCCGAGCCCCGGCACGATGGGCCGGCCGGCCCGCCGCTACCGCTTCCGCGCCGACAGCGGCTACCTCGTCGGCGTCGACATCGGCGGGCACAACGTCCGCGCCGCCCTGTCCGACCTCGACGGCGAGATCCTCGCCGAGACCAGGCAGCCCGTCCTGCCCGGCGCGCCGCTGGACGAGCGCCTGGCGGCGATAGAGCGCGCGGTCTCCGGCTGCCTGGCGCTCAGCTGCACCGCCCTCGACGACCTGTGGACGATGGCCGTCGGCACCACCGGCGTCCTCACCCCCGAGGGCCGCATCACCTACTCGGCCGCCATCCCCGCCTGGAGAGGGCTGGACCTGGGGGGCAAGCTGCGCGAGATGTTCCCGTGCGAGGTCCTGATCGAGAACGACAGCCGCCTGGCGGCCCTGGCCGAAGCCAGGCGCGGCGCGGCCAGGGGCGCCCGCGACGTCGTGTTCCTGCACGTGGGCCGCCGCATGGGCACCGGCCTGATCATCGACGGCAGGGTGCACAGGGGCTTCGGCGCGGCGGCGGGCGAGATCGTCATGCTGCCGCAGTCACGCTGGTTCGACGCGCCCGAGCACCTGAACGCCTGCGAGATCGTCCCCGAGGGCACCGCCCCGGAGGACGCCGCCGGTTACACCCTCGCCGCCGCCCGGAGCGGCGACCCGGTGGCGCTCGCGGCCGTCGACCGGTACGTCGACGACCTCGCCGTGGGCACGGCCGCCATGGTCCTCATCCTCGACCCCGAGGTCGTGGTCCTGGGAGGCGGGTTCTCCCGCTCGTCCGACGTGCTGCTGCCGCCGCTGCGCGAGCGGCTGGAGCGGGCCTGCATGCGGATGCCGGAGGTCCGCGCGTCCACGCTGGGCGAGGAGTGCGTCGTGGTGGGGGCGATCGACTACGCGGTGGACCACCTCGACGACCAGCTCTTTACTCCCGACACCGGCCTCCTCCCCCTGTCCCCCCGCTAGCTCATCCTGCCGCGCGTGGAACAGGTCGTGGTCGCCGATCTCCTCGCGCGACGCCTTCGCCAGCGGGCCGGGTAGTCGGCGGCGGCCTTGTCGGGCGCCGCCTCTGAGGAAGCAGAACCGTTCAGTTCACTCGATCAAGCCCTCCGCCCCACCCGGAGTTAAAGCTCCATTTCCCGACCATTGACAGGCTCCCCCGGCTAGTCCTGTTCATTGGAAGGAACCCTCATGTCCCAAGGACCCTCTCGACGTCGCTTCCTCAGCGTGGGAGCCGGTGTCATCGGCGGCGCGGTGGCCGGCTCGATGCTGCCGCCCTCGGTCCACCAGGCGCTGGCCATGCCCGCCCCCGCGGGCGGCCTGTCGGCCGTCAAGCACGTCGTCTTCCTGATGCAGGAGAACCGCTCGTTCGACCACTACTTCGGCACGCTGCGCGGCGTGCGCGGCTTCGGCGACCGCAACGCGATCACGCTGCCCAGCGGCAAGCCGGTCTTCGAGCAGCCAGGGGGAGCGGGGACGGTCCTGCCGTTCTCCGTCAGGGACGCGGCCGACCTGGTCGGCAAGGACCTCCAGTGGATCTCGGACCTGCCCCACGGCTGGAACGACGGGCACCAGGCCGCCGCCAAGGGCTGGCACGACGGCTGGATCGCGGCCAAGAGCCCGGCCACCATGACCTACTACCGGCGCGAGGACATCCCCCTCCAGTACGAGCTCGCCGACACCTTCACGGTCTGCGACGGCTACTACTGCTCCGTGCTGTCGTCCACCAGCCCCAACCGCAACTACCACGTCAGCGGGCACACCGGCTACGAGCCGGGCAGCACCACCAAGCGGGCCATCGACAACGCGGCCTACGACGAGGACACGCACGCCGGCTACACGTGGTCGAACGCCGGGGAGATCCTCGAGGCCGCCGGGCGGCCATGGAAGGTCTACCACGAGTGGGACAACTACCAGGACAGCAACCTGGAGTTCTTCGCCAGGTTCCGGCAGATCGCGCGCAAGGCCCTGCTCGGCGAGCACAAGAGCATGGACTCGTTCTACAACGCGCTCATGGGCGCCTCCGCCGCCAAGCGCGAGCAGATGCTGGCCCGCCTCGAGGAAGGGGTGGCCACACTGACCTCGGCCGAGCGCTCGCTGTTCGACCGGGCGCTGCGCCGCGTGCCCTCGGGCACCCTGGCCGCCTCCTTCAAGGCCGACATCGACGCGGGCAGGCTGCCCGAAGTGAGCTACATCGTGCCCTCGGCGGCCGACTCCGAGCACCCCAGCGCCTCCTCGCCGATCCAGAGCGCGCGCATCACCTACGACATCCTCGACGCCATCGCCTCCAACCCGGAGGTCTGGCAGTCGACCGCGCTGTTCATCACCTACGACGAGAACGACGGCTTCTTCGACCACGTCCCGCCGCCGCTGCCGCCTGCGGAGCAGACCGCCGACTACTACGACGGCCACCCGATCGGCCTCGGCGTCCGGGTGCCCATGACCGTCGTCTCGCCCTGGACGGTCGGCGGCTACGTCTGCTCGCAGATCTTCGACCACACCTCGACCGTCCGGTTCCTCGAGACGTGGCTCGGCGTGCGGTTCCCCGACATCACCCCCTGGCGCCGCACCGTGGCGGGCGACCTCACCTCCGCCTTCGACTTCTCCGGTAACGCACAGCGACCGACCCCCGCCCGGCCCGGCCAGGTCCCCGCCTTCAGCGGCCGATGGCGGCCCACGCCGCCGGCCGCCCAGAAGATGCCGGTCCAGGAGGAGGGCACCAGGCCGGCCCGCGCCCTGCCGTACCAGCCGAACGCGTGGGCCCGCCTGCTCGGCCGCACTCTGGAGTTGACGCTGGCCAACAGCGGCAAGGAGAGCATGCACATGGCGCTCTACCCCTACGCGGGAGAGTTCGACAAGCCGCTCCAGCTCGACGTGCTCGGCACCCGGACGCGGCGGGTCGAACTCGCCGGCGATGACTACAACCTCGTCCTGACCGGTCCGAACGGCTTCCGCCGCGAGTTCGCCGGCTCGCTGTCCGGCGCCGCCGCCCGCGTGCAGGTCTCCACGGTGATCGACATCGACCCGCGCAGGCTGCGGATCGAGATCGTGAACCTGGGCGACCAGCGGGTGAAGCTGCGGGTCAAGGCCAACGCCTACGGCGACAAGGACCAGGCCGTGCCGCTCGGGCCCGGCCAGCACAAGCAGGTCGTCTGGCCGCTCGAGGAGGCGCATGGCTGGTACGACGTACAGATCACCTGCGAGGACGACGCCGGCTATGTCCGGCGGCTGATGGGTCACGTCGAGAACGGCAGGCCCAGCGTCAGCGGCTGACGGCCCGGCTCAGGGGGCGGCTCGCCGGCGACGTCACCGTTCGCGGCGCAGGCGGGCCCGGTAGTCGCGGGGCGGCAGGCCGTACTCCCGCCTGAACGCCCGGCTGAAGTGGAACGGGCTGACGAACCCCGAGGCCGCCGCGACCTGGCCGACGTCCATGTCGGTCACCTCCAGCAGGCCGGCGGCGTGCCGCACTCTGGCCTGCCGCACGGCCTGCATGGGCGTGCGTCCCGTCTCGGACGTGAACAGGTGCGCGAGCCGGGACGGCGACAGGGCCACGGCCCGGGCGAGGGAGGCGACCGAGTGCGGCGCGCCCGGCTCGGCGGCGATGAGCGCCAGCACCCGCCCCACCCGGGCGTCCCGCGCGTCGTCCATCCGGGACGGCTCCCCGGCCCGCCGCGCCGAGGCGGTGGCCAGCACCAGCACCTCCTCGACCGCCCCCATCACCAGCTCCCGCCCCGCGCCCGCGACGGCGACGGCGGGCCGCACGCCGCCCCCGCCCAGCCACCCCGCGTCCTCCTCCGCCGGCTCCCGCCCGGCGGCCGCCGGCTCCCGCTCCCCGCCGTCCATCTCGACCAGCGGCGGGACCCAGCGGGCGTCGCTCACGGCGCGGCCGAACGTCCGGTCGATGCGGTCGTGCAGCGATCCCGGCACCCCGCCCACCAGGTGGCACCCCGGCGCCAGCGCGTACGCCCTGAGCCACCCCGGCCACGACGGGCGCGGCTGGAAGTGCGCCCACCAGAAGCGCCACCGCCCGGCCCCCGGCGCCACCCGGTAGAACTGCGCCGCCCCCGACCCCAGCACCACCAGATCCCCGGCCCCCACCGTGAAGGAGGCCCCCGCCTGCTCGACCAGCCCCGCCCCGGCCTGCGTCCACATCAGCAGCCAGCTCGGCGAACCGGTGGTGCGGCGGGTCACGTAGCCGGGAGTCGTGTCGTGGCGGCCCACGATGGTCAGCTCGGCAGCAGGAACAGACATGTCCTCAGCGGTCACAGGCATACCTTTCGCCGGTCCGGCTTCCTAGCGTGAGATACATGAGGATCGCCGATTTCCATGATCAGGGGTACGTCATCGTGCCCGCGCTGCTGTCGCCCGACGAGGTCGCCGAGCTGCGCGACGCGTTCATGACGCTGCACGCCAACGGCCCGATCCCGGGCCACTTCGCGCCCAAGCCGCAGGAGCCCGGCCAGCCGTACGACATCCTGCGCGACTACCCGCGCGTCATGCACCCCCACCAGGTGAGCGACGTGGCGCTACGGTACCTGCTCGACCAGCGCATCGCGGCGGTGCTGCGCGACCTTCTCGGCGAGGAGCCGATAGCAGCCCAGAGCATGTTCTACTTCAAGCCGCCGGGCGCGCGCGGCCAGGCGCTGCACCAGGACAACTTCTACCTCCGGGTCGAACCGGGCACCTGTGTGGCGGCGTGGGCCGCGCTCGACCGCGTGGACCGGGCGAACGGCGGCCTCGAGGTGGTGCCCGGCACCCACCTGATGGACCTGTTCTGCCCGGAGGAGGCCGACCTGGACACCTCCTTCACCAGGGAGTACGTCCCGCCCCCGCCCGGCCTGGACCGCGTCCCGGTGGACATGGAGCCGGGGGACGTGCTGTTCTTCAACGGCAGCCTGGTGCACGGCTCGGAGCCGAACAGCACCACCGACCGCTTCAGACGCAGCTTCATCTGCCACTACGTCGGCCGGTCCGCCGAGCGCATCTCGGAGTACTACCCGACGCTCACGATGTCCGGCGAACCGGTCACGCTGGAGCCCGCCACGGGCGGCGGCCCCTGCGGCACCGAACCCGTCGGCCCGCACTGACCAGGCGGCACGCACCGCCCCGTGGAGCCGGTCAGCCGCCGGAGACCTCCGACTCGGCGTCGGCCGGGACGGCGCCGTCCCACGGATCGTCCAGCCAGCCGTCGGGCAGGTGCACCTTGGCGCGCTCACCGGACTTGCCGCGCGGGGTGTCGGTGTTCGGCGGCCACGGCTGGTCGTGCTCCAGCTTGGCCAGGCTCTCGCGCAGCCCGTCGAGCGACTCGGCCGTGGCCAGCTCCCGGCGCAGCTCCGCGCCCACCGTGAAGCCCTTCAGGTACCAGCCGACGTGCTTGCGGAAGTCCGCGATCGCGTACCGCTCGAGGTCGAAGCAGGCGGTGAGCCCCTCGGCGTGCCTGGCCATCACGGCCGCCACCTCGCCGAGCGTCGGCGTGGCCCGCCCGGCGTCGCCGTTGAACGCGTTCTCCAGGTCGCGGAACAGCCACGGCCTGCCCAGGCAGCCGCGTCCGACCACCACGCCGTCGCACCCGGTGCGCGCCACCATGCGCAGCGCGTCGTCGGCGCACCAGATGTCGCCGTTGCCCAGCACGGGGATCTCGGGCACGGACTCCTTCAGCCGCGCGATCGCCTCCCAGTCGGCGACGCCGCCGTAGTGCTGCTTGGCCGTACGGGCGTGCAGGGCGATCGCCGCCACCCCCTCCTCGGCCGCGATTCGCCCGGCGTCGAGGTAGGTCAGGTGATCGTCGTCGATGCCCTTGCGCATCTTCATCGTGACGGGCAGCGCGCCCGCGTTGGCGACGGCCTGGCGCAGGATGGCGCGCAGCAGGTTCCGCTTGTACGGCAGGGCCGAGCCGCCGCCCCGCCTGGTCACCTTGGGTACCGGGCAGCCGAAGTTGAGGTCGACGTGGTCGGCGAGGTCCTCTTCGACGATCATCTTCACGGCGCGCCCGACGGTGTCGGGATCGACGCCGTAGAGCTGGATGCTCCTCGGCGTCTCGGACTCGTGGAACCTGATCATCCTGAGCGTCTTGGGATTCCGCTCCACCAGCGCCCGCGTCGTGATCATCTCGCACACGAACAGCCCGGCGCCCTGCTCGCGGCAGAGCACCCGGAACGGCGCGTTCGTGATCCCCGCCATCGGCGCCAGCACAACGGGGGGCCACCCCCCTATCGCCCCAATCTTCACCCCGACAGTTGTAGCGCAGGTCCGACCGTGAGAGGTATTCGCGGATAGGCTGAGAGCTGGTCTGGTATCGACTGGGGAGGCGATGGATGCTCCTGCGACTGCGGATCACGCTGCCTGACCGTCCCGGGTCCCTGGCACAGGTCACCCGCGCCCTGGGCGCCGCCGGAGCCGACATCACGCAGGTGACCGTCCTCGACAGGGGGGCCGGCCGGGCGACCGACGACATCACGCTCTTCTACCCGGAGGGCACGCCCAAGCAGGCCCTGCTCAAGAGCCTGGAGAGCGTCCCGGACGTCGAGACTGAGGGCATCTGGACCACCCGCGAGGCCCCCGGCACGTACCCCGAGCTGGAGATCCTGAAGTACATCACCACGGCCGGCGACCGGGCCCTCACCACGCTGATCGACTCGCTGCCGGTCCTGTTCAGCGCCGACTGGGCGGCCACGACCACCGACCGGGGCGTCGTCTACGCGAGCTGGCGCGCCCCCAGGAACGTGCCGCTGCTCACTGACACGCCGGCGCGTCCCACGGCGTCCACGCTCGCCGACGGCCTGCACGTCATCCACGCCCCGCTGCCGCCGCTCGCGCTCGCTCTCCTCCTCGCCCGTTCCGAGGGCCCGGCCTTCCACCGCATCGAGGTCCACCGGCTCACGCGCATCCTGGAGATCTTCCTGAGCCTGCCCGCCACGGAACGCAGCGTCGCCCGGCAGCTCCGCAAGTGAGCATCAGGTCAGAAAACCCGCTAGAGTAGTGGGGCGACAACACGCGGAAGTGGCTCAGTGGTAGAGCATCACCTTGCCAAGGTGAGGGTCGCGGGTTCGAATCCCGTCTTCCGCTCGGAGAATCGCTCGGTGGAGTGGCCGAGAGGCGAGGCAGCGGCCTGCAAAGCCGTCCACACGGGTTCAAATCCCGTCTCCACCTCCAAGGACGATTAGCTCAGCGGGAGAGCGCTTCCCTGACACGGAAGAGGTCACTGGTTCAATCCCAGTATCGTCCACCATGCGCTGAAGCCCCAGCTCACCTCGGTGAGCTGGGGCTTCTTCGTCGTCTCGCCGCCGGTGCGCTCTCCGTGACGGCCTTGCGCCGGACGCCGTGAGCCGGAAGGGCTGTCTGGCATACTGTGCGCGGTTCGCACATGTACACCTAGGTAAGGGCGACCTGTGTCTGAACTAGTCACCGCCCTACCGGATCGACCGCCTGATATCTGAGCCTCCTTGCGTTCATTCCGACCGGGGCCGGGATCGGGATCCTCTTCGAGGGGGCCTACACCACCGGAATGGTTCTTCTCCTCGTCTCGATCCCGCTGTGGGCCGTGACCCTTGTGCTGTCCGTACGTTCGCGTCGCCGAGCCCGCGATGCCCGGGCACGGCAGCGGCCACCTGCGGCGCCGCAGCCGTACGGCCCTCATCCGCCTCCGCCTGTCAGGCGGTTCCCGCCCCGCCGATAAGCCCGTCGCGCGGTCCCGTGCCCGCCGCGCCGACCCGGACGGGTGCCAGGCGGCGACGGCGTGGGGCAGCAGCTGGGCGCACTTTCGGCAGGACGGTCGCCCGTTACTCCCCTGCGGTCGCCGCCAAACATTCGGTGATTATTCGCAGCATCTCCGTCGTATGTGCATTCAGATAGAAATGTCCGCCGGTGAAGACCTTCAGGTCGAAGGCCGCGTTCGTGTGTGATCTCCACGGCTCGGCGTCCGCCACGGTCGTCGTGGGGTCGTCGTCGCCCACCAGGGCGGTGATCGGGCACTCCAGCCTGGGGCCGGGTCTGTGCAGGTAGGTCTCGACCGCCTTGTAGTCGCTGCGTACCGCGCCCAGCACCATGCGCAGCAGGTCCTCGTCGCCGAGCACCGAGGAGTCGGTGCCGCCGAGCCGCCGCATCTCGGCGATCAGCTCGTCGTCGCTCATCCTGTGCACCCGCTCGTCGCGACGACGCGAGGGCGCCCGGGCGCTCGAGACGAACAGGTGGACAGGCGTCGTGCCGTGCTCCTCCAGCAACCGGGCCACCTCGTAGCCGACCGTGGCGCCCATGCTGTGCCCGAACAGCGCCAGCGGGCGGTCCGTCCAGGGCCCCAGGTTCCCGAAGATCTGCCGCGCCAGCTCGTGGACGTCGTCGACGCAGGGCTCGGCGAAGCGGTCCTGCCTGCCCGGATACTGCACGGCGAGCACCTCGGCCACCGGTGACAGGGCCTGGGAAACCGGAAAGTAATAGCTCGCGGATCCCCCTGCATGCGGAAAACAGACAAGCCTCACGACGTCCCCTTTAGAGGGATGAAAACGTCGAATCCATAGATTGGCCTCAATATTCATCTGATAACACTCCTTCACCTATTCAAGTGTGATATTTCCGAGGTTTCCATGGAGGGGCGCCTCCCGTCCACGAAGCCCCGGCGCGACGGGATCCGGCCGGACGGATCCCCTGGACCGCGTTGATCGTTTGGGCTAGTTTGCCCCGCATGAGGCTTCGTATCGCGTTGTCCGCGCTCTCGGCGGCCTGCGTGCTCGCCGTCCCCCTGCCCGCCCACGCCGACGTCCCGTCGCTCGGCTGGGAGCTCAAGAGCAGCGGCGTCACCGCTCGCCTGCGCGGCCTGTCGCCCGTCAGCCGGGACGTCGCCTGGGCCTCCGGCAGCGAGGGCACCGTGCTGCGGACCGTCGACGGCGGGCGCACCTGGCAGCAGGTCTCGCCGCCCGGCACGCAGACGCTGCAGTTCCGCGACGTGGAGGCGTTCGACGCGCGCCGCGCCGTCGTGCTGTCCATCGGCGAAGGCGGCGACTCGCGCGTCTACCGGACCGAGGACGCCGGACGCACCTGGGCCGAGACGTTCAGGAACGACGACCCCAAGGCGTTCTACGACTGCATGGCGTTCTTCGACAAACGGCACGGGCTGGCCATGAGCGACCCCGTCGACGGCAGGTTCCGCGTCCTCGCCACCGAGGACGGCGGGCGGAGCTGGCAGGTGCTGCCGTCCAGCGGGATGCCGGACGCGCTGCCCGGCGAGGCCGGGTTCGCCGCGAGCGGCCAGTGCCTGGTCACCGCGGGCGGCCAGGACGCCTGGCTGGCCAGCGGCGGCGGCGAGCGCTCGCGGGTGTTCCACACGGGCGACCGCGGACGCACCTGGACCGTGGCCGACACGCCCATCCCGGCGGGCGACCCGGCGCGCGGCGTGTTCGGGTTGGCGTTCCGCAACCGGCACCAGGGGCTCGCGGTGGGCGGCGACTACCGTCCGGACCAGCAGTCGCCCAGCGCGGGCGCGCTGAGCGGCGACGGCGGCGCCACCTGGCAGCCCGCCGCCACCCCGCCGCCCGCCTACCGGTCGGGCGTCACGTGGGTGCCCCACCTGCCGTTCGCGGCCATCGCGGTCGGCCCGTCGGGCAGCGACGTGACGTACACCGGCGGCAGGACGTGGCAGACGTTCGACACCGGCTCCTTCGACACCGTGTCCTGCACGCCCGACCTGGCCTGCTGGGCGTCGGGCGAACAGGGCAGGATCGCCCGCCTCACCCTTCGCTGACTCCTCGGCCCGGCCGCCCGGGTCGGGCCGAAGTCGCTCGTCAGGACTGGAACTGGTCCAGGTACGCCGCGTACCACGCCTGCTCCTGTTCGAGCAGCGCGTGCTTGTCGGCGTAGACATGGCGGAAGAGGTCGTCGACCGAGGGGTCCGGCAGCGCGACGACGCCCTGACGCAGCTCGAGAGCCTGCCGGTCGCCCTCCTCGTCGACCTCCGTGAAGAAGGCGTCGTCGGCCAGGCCCTCGCGCAGGAGAAACGACCTCATCCGCTGGATCGGGTCTCTCTTCTGCCAGACCTCCAGCTCTTCGGAGGGCCGGTAGCGCCCCGGGTCGTCGGACGTGGTGTGCGGCCCCATCCGATACGTGAAGGCCTCGATGAGCGTCGGCCCCCCGCCGCTCCGGGCGCGGGCCAGCGCCGCTCGCGTCACGGCCAGGCACGCCAGCACGTCGTTGCCGTCGACGCGGACGCCCGGAATGCCGAAGCCGTGAGCACGCTGGTACAGCGGCACCCGGGTCTGCCGCTCCGCCGGTTGCGAGATGGCCCACTGGTTGTTCTGGCAGAAGAACACGACCGGGGCGTCGAAGACCGCCGCGAAGTTGAGCGCCTCGTTGACGTCGCCCTGGCTGGCGGCGCCGTCTCCGAAATAGGCCACGACGGCGGAGTCCGCGCCGTCCATCCGCACGCCCATCGCGTACCCGACGGCGTGCAGGGTCTGGGAGCCGATGACGATCGTGTACAGGTGAAATCCCGTTTCCTCCGGATTCCACCCGCCGTGGGTCGTGCCGCGCACCAGGCCCATGAGGCTCAACGGCTCGACCCCGCGGCACCACGCCACCCCGTGCTCCCGGTAGGACGGGAACGCGTGATCGCCCGGTTCGAGCGCGCGCCCCGAGCCGATCTGGGCGGCCTCCTGCCCGAGGCAGGGGATCCACATGCCGAGCTCGCCGAGGCGCTGAAGGGCGAACGCCTCCCGGTCGATCCGGCGCACGAGCGCCATGTCCCGGTACAACCCGCGGTACTGGCTCTTGGACAGGTCCACGTCGTACTCGGGATGTTCGACCCGCATCCCGTCGGGGGTGAGTAGTTGCACGAGCCCGTCATCATCGACCTGGTGCCGCACCTGCTCTCCTCTCTGACCCAGCCAAGGATTCCGTGTGTGATCGTACGAGCAAGCCCTTGTGCGGACGCGCCCCGGCCCGGCCTTCGTGATCGAACGGGGACCCTGATCAGGCTCGCGGGTGAGCACGAGCTCCGGCCTGGCCGTCAGCGGACCCCGCGCGGCCGGAACTGGATGCTGATGCGGGGCCCTGCGGGGCGGGCGGTCTTGGGGACGGCGTGCTCCCAGGTGCGCTGGCAGCTTCCCCCCATGACGATGAGATCACCGTGCCCCAGATCGTGGCGGATGGAGTGACCGCCACCCCGGGGACGCAGCAGCAGCGGCCGCGGGGTGCCCACCGAGACGATCGCGACCATGGTGTCTTCGGTGCTGCCCCGTCCGATGGTGTCGCCGTGCCAGGCCACGCTGTCGCGCCCGTCGCGGTAGAAGCACAGCCCCGCCGTGCGGAACGGCTCGCCCAGCTCCTCGCCGTAGTAGGCGTTGAGCGCCGCCAGCGCCTCGTCGAGGGACGGATCGGGCAGCCGCTCACCCTCGTCGTAGAACTTGAGCAGCCGCGGGACGTCCACGACCCGGTCGTACATGCGCCGCCGCTCCCCGCGCCACGGAACCCCTTCCGCCAGCCGGTCGAACAGCGCGTCGGCGCCGGCCATCCAGCCCGGCCTGACGTCGATCCACGCGCCCTGGCCGAGGTACGTCCGGCGGACCGTCGAGGCGAGCGGCCCGACGCCCGGCTCCTCGTCCAGATCCAGCAGAGATGCTTGGAATACAGCCGCCATGGAGGCGATACTACGCCCTTCTTCAAACACCCATTCGAGTGCCCCTCGAATACGGGACGTTGCCTGGCCTCCTCGGCGCTGTCGGCGCGTGCTGACGGTGAGTGTCACAGCGCCTGGCGCGCTTCGGCGGCGGCCGGACCTCGTCCGCCAACCAGGCGCAGCCACGCCGCCGCTTCATAGGTGACAAAGCAACCGTTCGGTCTGCGCGGCACGCAGTTCGTACAGACCGAACGATCGCCCCCACAGCCCAAGTATCGGTCACGGTCCGCATCCGGCACAGCTCTCTCCGGAATCCGGCCAGGTAGATATGTACGGGAGGCCAGGCGGAGCAGTCCGGAATCCGATCCGGTAACGTCTCTGTGGTGTTATCGCGTTACATGGTCGGAGCGCTCACCGCTCGCACCGGGGACGAGATGTCCGGACCAGCCCTTCTCGTCGTGGGACTGACTGCGACGAGTTCTCCCGTGGTCGCCTCGTGGCTGCTGGCCGGGCTCACCGTGTCGGCCGCGCTGGGTGGGCCGCTGTTGGGGGTGCTGCTCGACCGGGCGTCCCGTCCGGGGAGGCTGCTCGGCTGGTGCCTGCTCGGGTACGCCGCCGGGCTGGTGATCGTGTCGCTTGGGCTGGGACGGGTGCCTGTGGGCGTCCTGATCGGGGTCGCCGCCGTGACGGGGCTGCTCGGGCCGTCGCTCAACGCGGGCTGGACGGCGCAGCTCCCGCTGGTCGCGCCGGGCAGCCGCCTTCACCGGGCCAACGCTCTCGACTCCATGACCTACAACGTGGCCGGGCTCGCCGGACCGGCCGTGGTCGGAGTCCTGACGACGCTGGGCGGAGGCTTCACGGCGGTCGTGGCCTCCGTCGTGCTCCTGCTCGTCGCCGCCCCCGCCGCCTGGCGCCTCCCGCACAACCATCCGGCCGAAAGCCCGCCCCCGGACCGGCCGCCACCTCCGGCCCAGCGATCGATCCAGGTCTCGCCCCCGAGTCAGCCGTCCATCCAGACGTCCCCTCCCGACCAGCCGCCGATCCAGACGTCACTCCCGGACCAGCCGCCCGCACAGACGTCACCTCGAAATCAGCCGCCAGTCCAGGCGTCGCTTCCGGGGCGGCTGGGAGTCTGGGGCGAGCTTGTCGCTGGATTCGCCGCCATCGCGCGCAACAGGAGGCTCGCGCGGGCGACTCTGGCCTCCATGGTGTCCATCTCTGGCACCGCCATGCTGGTGGTCAGCGCCCCTCTGCTCGGCTCGGAGCTGGCCGGCAGCGCGGGCCACGGCGCGCTCCTGCTCGCGGTCACCGCCGCCACGGCGCTCGCCGCGAACGCCGTCCTGGCCCGCCGCACCCGCCCAGCGGGGCGCAAGGCCCCTCCAGCGGCCTCGTCGCGACCTCGCCCAGCCCTTCCAACGGACCTGCCACCGGCCTCCGTCCGCCCTTCGGCGCCCGCCGGGGCGGCCAGGAGCGGCTGGTCGGCGGAGAGCGTCCTGGCGGGATCCACGCTGGTGGTGGCGGTTGGACTCGGAGTCGGCGTGGTGGCCGCGTTGGCGGGGTCGTTCTGGGTCGCCGTGCTGGCCGCCGCCGTCACGGGCGTCGGGGAGGGGCCGCAGCTCACCGCGTTGTTCTCCGTACGGCATCGGGAGGCGCCCGCCGGGCTGCGCAGCCAGATCTTCACCACCGGGGCCAGCCTGAAGATCACCTCGTACGCGCTGGGTTCAGCGCTGGCCGGTCCGCTCGCCGCCCACTCGGTCGCCGCCGCCCTGTTGGCCGGTGCGGCGCTGCAGGTGGTGGCCGTTCTGGTGCTCGCCGTCCTGTCCCGCGCGTGAGCGATGGGCCGCGACCCGTTCGCGGGTCGCGCAGCGGGAGCTGCAATAGCGCCGCGGGCTGCCGCCGCCGAGGTCGAGGAACGGCTTCCGGCAGGTCGGCGAGGCGCACAGGCCGCCAGGGACCCGCTGCTGGTCGGCCAGCAGCACCGCCAGGGCCATCGCGGACGACGCCAGGAACCACTCCCCCCACGGCGCGTCGTCGTGGCCGTCGACGTGCACATGCCACCCGCTCGTCCCCCCGTGGCTGGTCAGCCGGGGCGGACGTGCCCCCGCGGACAGCAGGTCGTTGAGCAGTTCGGCGGCCGTGTCGGCGTCGGGGGCCGCGAACACCTCGACGAGCCGCGCGGCGGCCCCGCGCATCGCGCGCACGTCGTCGTCCCCGACCTCCAGCGCCCCGGTCTCACCGTGCTCCCGCAGCACCCGGACCACGGACTCGACCGACGGCTCCTCGTACAGCAGTGCCACGCACAGTCCGACGGCCCGCGCCGCCATCGCCTTCGTCGAGTGAGCCTTCACCCCAGCAATCTACGGCTCCGCCCTCCACAGACGCCGACCAGCCGGCCGACGGGTAAGGACACAGCGAGAGGAGAAGGGGCCGCCATCCGACCTCCAACGGTGCACGGGCCGTCCCGCCGTGCGCGGGCTGGTCGGTCGCCGGGTCTGCGCCGGGCGGCGGGGCTCCCCCAGCTCCGCCGCCCGCGCGCCGGGCGGTCGTCAGCCGCCGCAGGCCGCGAAGACGAAGGTGTCCTTCAGGAAGGTGTACCTGTCGCGCTGCCTGACCGCTCCGGTCTCCGTGTCGATCTGGACGATCGTGATCGTGGAGCCGTTCTGGAGGTGCAGGGTGACCTGGGTCTCGCCCGTCCAGTCGACCATCATCAGGTCCCCGGCCGGGAGCTTGATCTTCTTGCGGGTGACCTGGTCGGTCTGCATGTCCCAGAGGACCAGCTCGGGCTTGCGGGAGGTGATGACGTTCGCCACCGTCCTGCCGTCGCCTGACAGGGCCTGCGGGCCGTTCGCCGAGACGACCTGCGGCGGTGTGGCCTTCAGGAGCCGTTCGCCGGTGTCGCTGTAGGCCGTCAGGTCCGTCACGGATTCGCCGCCGTCGGCGCTGGCCAGCAGCTCGCCTCCGTCGGCGCTGAAGCCGAGCGGGGTCTCCCCTGCCGGCACGGTGCCGAGCAGCTCGCCGGTGGCGGTGTCGAAGAGGCGGGTGGCCTTGGGCTTGTCGCCGCCCAGGGCGGCGGCCAGCTTGGCGCCGTCGTCCGACATCTTGAGCGTCACGTCGTACTGGGCGACGCGCGGCAGCGCGTTCTTGGCCAGGAGCTTGACGCCGCCCCCGAGCGTCCGGACGGCGAGCCGGCCCGACTTGGTGAAGTAGGCGACGCGCCGGCCGTTGCCGCTGACGGCGATCGGTGCGGCGTTGTAGTCCGCGGGCCTGCCTTTCGCGTCGAGGGCGACGGTCTGGGCGTCGGGCAGCAGCCGCTTCATGCCGTCGTGCAGGACGAGCCGCCACTTGCCGCACGGCTTCAGCGCGCCGTCCTTCGTCGAGCAGCCCTTGATCGAGGCGTACCGGATGCTGTCGTGTGCGTGGTGCGGCTCGGCCGCGACTCCGGTCTGTCCGGCCGCGGGCGCGGCCCCACCCGCCATGGACGCGGAGGCGGGCGAGACGCCCGCGGACGCCGTCGCGATCGCGGTCAGCCCTGCGGCGACAGCCAGGGTGATCTTGGTCTTCATGTCCTTCACTCCCCCGCCTCGACGTGGGCGTACCTGCTCTTGCTGATGGTGAACCGGTCGGTCCGCGTGGTCGCGCCGGTCTCGGTGTCGACGGTGAGCACCCGTACCACCGCCGTCGTCCCCACCTCGTCCGTCTGGACGTAGGCGGCGAGCTTGCCGTCCGCTCCCCACTGCGCGTGGTACGGCGTCTCGTCGGGCTTCAGCGCGAGGTCGACGCCCCCGGACAGCTCCCCGGTCCGCAGGTCGTACGTGCGCAGCCTCGGCGGCTTCTTCCTGTCGGGGTCGCCCGAGGCGACCACGGCGACCGTCTGCCCGTCGGCGGCCAGCGCGAGGTCGGCGGCGTTCGCCACGACCTGCGGCGGAGTCCGGACGACGGAGGTGCCGTCGAGCCGGTACGCGACCACGGCGGTCGTGTTGTCCGTGGGGTGGCGCAGCGCCAGGACCTCGTCGCCGTCGGCGCTGAAGCCCTCGGGCGTGTCCCTGCCGGGGATCTGGACGACCTTGCCGGTGGCGAGCGTCAGCACCCGGCTGGGCACGCGATCGGCGTCGTCCATGCAGTCGACCAGCACCCTGTCGCCGGACGGCGACACGTAGACGCTGACGTCCTCGATGCCGTACCCCTTCGGCACCAGGGACCTGGGCAGCTCGCGGACCGGCCCCCCGGCCACCGCCCTGGCGACCAGCCGGTGGTCGCGGGCCCGCTCGTAGACGACGGTGCGGCCGTCGCCGCTGAGGGCGAGCGCGCCGGGCTCCGCGACCTTGTGGCCGCGGCGGTCGGTCGTGGTGGCCGAGGCGTCGCGCAGGACGATCGCGCGCCCGTCGCGCAGGACGAGCTGCCAGTGCCCGCAGGGGCGGGTCGCGTCGTTCTTGCCGGTGCAGGACTTGATCCACGCGGTTCTGGCCGCGGGCGGGCCCGTCTGGGCCTGGGCGGCGCTGGGTGAGATCCCCAGCCCGCCGATGACCGCCGCGGCCAGGAGCGCGGCGGACACTGAGGTGTGCCTCATGGCGGTGATCCTTTCGCTCACCGGGTTAGACCCGTGCCCGCCGTGACCGGTTGGTCACAGGTCGGCCACGGATCCGGCACAGCTGGGCGGCGCGGCGCTAGGTGAGCGGGCGGCGCCCAGAGAAGCCCAGGTCGGCGCGGTGGTACCAGGCCAGCTCCGGCTCGCCCTCGACCCAGCAGAGCAGGACCGGCACGCCCTCGCGCACGGACGGGAAGTCGAGCAGGACGGGCGCGAGGCCCTTCACCACGATGCCCTGCTGCTGCCAGCCGCTGATGATCTCCTGGATGCGGGCTTCGAGCGCTTTGAGCTCGGGGATGCCGCCGAGCGCCGACGAGCCGGCGTTCTCGCGGTCGACGGAGATCTCGCGCAGGTCGGCGCGGGCCGCGACCAGCTCGCCGACCTCCACGAGGATCGCGGACATCAGTGAGCGGGCCTCGTCGGGCGTGAAGGTCCTGGCCATGCGGGGAACGTTAGCGGTTCGGCTCGTAGGCGCGGACGAGAAGTTCCTCGGCGTGGTCGAGATAGGCGTCGAGGAAGGCGGCGGCCTCCTCGTGGCGTCCGGCTTCGAGAAGTTCGAGCAGTTCGTGGTTGCGGTCGACGAAGGGTTCGTGGAACGTGCGCGGGTTCTTCATGACGTGGAAGACGAGGCGCAGTTCCGCCAGCAGTTGGCGCATCGCCTCGTCGAGCCTGGGGCTGTCGTTGAGCGCGACGAGCGCCTGGTGGAAACGGATGTTCGCGGTGCCGACGCCCTGCCAGTCGTTCTCGGCCGCGGCCCGCTGGGCGTCGGTGACCGCCTCTCTGATCACGGCCAGCACCTGCTTCGGCGCGCTGCGCCGCACGGCCGCGCCTTCGATCACCCGGCGCACCCGGTACAGGTCCGCCACGTCCTCGGCCGACAGGATGCGGACGAAGACTCCCCTGTTGAGCCGGTGGTCGAGCAGCCGCTCGTGGCCGAGCAGCCGGAACGCCTCGCGCAGCGTGTTGCGTGAGACGCCGAGCGCCTCGGAGATGGCCTCCTCCGACAGGCGCTGACCCGGCTCGAAGAAGCCTTCGGTGATGCGGTCGCGCAGGATGTCGGCCACCCGCTCGGCCGTGCTGCTGCGCCCCAGCCGACCACGGTCCTGTTCGAGACCAGCAACGCCGTTGTCCACATTTGACAGCGAATCATCGAACAAACCTCTTGTCGAATTGTTCAACGATCCTTACGTTGAAAGAAGTCCCCCTTTCGTCGAAGGAGCGATCCGATGCCCGGCTCCCCCCAGCAGACCCGGCGGGTGATCCTCGCCAGCCTGATCGGCACGTCCCTGGAGTGGTACGACTTCTTCCTCTACACCACGGCCGCGAGCCTGGTGTTCGGCAAGCTGTTCTTCCCCACCTTCGACCCGCTGAACGCCACCCTCCTGGCGCTGACCACCAACGCCGTGGCGTTCGTGGCCAGGCCCCTGGGCGGGATCGTGTTCGGCCACTTCGGCGACCGCGCGGGACGCAAGACCGTGCTCGTCGTGACCCTGCTGGTGATGGGCGTCTCGACGTTCCTCATCGGCGTGCTGCCCGGCTACGACAGTGTGGGCGCCGCCGCGCCGATCATGCTGGCCACGCTCCGGTTCGTGCAGGGCCTCGGGCTCGGCGGCGAGTGGGGCGGCGCGGTGATCATGTCACTGGAGCACGGCGGCGACCGGCGGCGCGGCTTCAACGCGAGCTGGCCGCAGGTCGGCGTCCCCGCCGGGTACGTGCTGGCCACCGGGCTGCTGGCGATCCTGTCGTTCTCGCTGTCGGACGCGGCCTTCCTGTCGTGGGGATGGCGGGTGCCGTTCCTGCTGTCGGGCGTGCTGGTGCTGGTCGGCCTCTGGGTGCGGCTCAAGGTGACCGAGTCGCCGCTGTTCGCCGAGGTCGCGCGGCAGGGCGCGAAGGCGCGGATGCCGCTGGTCGAGGTGCTGCGGACGCACCCGCGAGCCCTGCTCTCGGCGTTCACCGCGCGCATCGGCGTGGACGTGGCCTTCTACATCTTCACCGCCTACATCCTCGTCTACATCACCGGGCAGCTGAAGCTGGAGCGCTCGGTCGGGCTGAACGCGGTGCTGATCGCGTCCGCCCTGGAACTGGCGCTGATCCCGCTGTTCGGCGCGCTGTCGGACCGCGTCGGCAGGCGGCCGGTGTATCTGGCGGGCGTGGTGGGCGCGGCCGTGTGGGTGTTCGCGTTCTTCCCGCTGCTCGACACCGAGTCGGTCCCGCTGATCGTGCTGGCCGCCGTGGTGGCGCTGGTGACGCACGCCGCGATGTACGGCCCGCAGGCCGCGTTCATCGCCGAACTGTTCAGCACCCGGCTGCGCTACAGCGGCGCGTCCATGGGCTACCAGGTGGCCGGGATCGTCGGCGGGGCGCTGGCGCCGATCATCGCGCTCAAGCTGTTCGACGCGTACGGCAGCACGCTCGCGGTGTCGCTGTACGTGCTGGTCGCCCTGGCCGTCACGGCCGTGGGCCTGGCCATCGCGCCCGAGACCCGCGACCTCGATCTCGCCGCCGAAGACCAGGAGCCGCAGCGCGCCTGACCCCGTCCCGCACGATTCGCCGCGAAAGCCGCGGGCGGCGGCTGCCACCGCCGCCCGCGCGGGAGGTCCCCTTGACACGTGTGAGAATCGTCCTGCTCGTCGTCGCCACGCTGATCGCGATCCCCACGCTCATCGGGGCCGTCGGCGGGCTGCGGAGCACCGAAGGCGGCGAGGTCGCCGTGATCCGCGACGGCGGCCCGTTCGACGCCAAGCGCGCCACCACCCTCGGCGTGGACGTGGTGACCGTGCCCAGCAGCGACGGCGTGAACCTGGGCATCGAGGGCACGCTGTACTTCACGCTCAACCTGGACCACGAGACGCTGAGGACGTTCGACGACAGGTACGGCACCCGCACCTTCCGCGCCCAGGACAACCGCTCGCTCTCCCCACGGGACGGCGACGACGGCTGGACCGCCTTCTTCGGCCAGGCGGTCCGTCCGGTGGTCGACAACGCGCTGCGCACCCAGCTCGGCGCGATGCGCTGCGCCGAGCTGGTCCCGTCGTGCGGGCTGCTGAAGGAGACAGGGGCCGCCAAGGCGGGCGACAGCAACACGAACATCACCAAGGTGCAGGACGGGGTCAACGCCACCCTGGCCCGCGACCTGCCGCGGACGCTGGGCGGCGACTTCCTCACCGGGCCGCGCTTCACGCTGGTCAAGGTCACGCTCCCGGCCGAGGTGCAGCAGGCGGTCGACAGGTCGCTGGCCGCCGACGCCGCCGTCTCGGAGGCCCAGGCGCGGGTGGCCGAGGCCAAGGCGGAGGCGGACGCGAACCAGGCCAGGCAGGACGGCTACGACAAGTGCCCGGCCTGCGCCGAGATCGACAAGCTCAAGTCCCTCCCCCAGGGCATCACCGTGTACGCGCCGGGCAACCCGCAGACAGTCGTGGTTCCCACACGCTGAGTTCCCACGCGCTGAAACTGCGGCCCCCTCGCGCTGAGAACCCTTCCCGGCGGCGCGTGCGATAGATGGGGTGTGAGACGTTTCCCCTCCCGCCGCCGCGAGCCCCCGCCCGTCGGCGCGGACAGCACGGACGAGGAGCTGATCAGCGCAGTCGCGGCCGAGAGCGTGACCGCGCTGCGGCTCCTGCACCGAAGGCACGCGCCGTGGCTGCGGGCCCGCCTGTCGCGCCGCTGCGCCGACGAGGACGCGGTAGACGACGCGCTGCAGGACACGTTCCTGGCCGTGTGGCGCTCGGCCGGACGCTTCACCGGCGGCAACGCGGCGGGCTGGCTGTGGACGATCGCGCTGCGCCGCCTCGTCTCGGCCCTGCGCGGACGCGGGCCGCGCCCCGTCCCGGTCGAGGAGAGGATGATCGAATCCGCCGAGGACCTGGTGCTGCTGAACGTGGAGCACGGTGACCTCGGCACCGCGCTCAACCGGCTCTCGCCCGAGTTGCGCGCCGTCATCCAGGCGACCGTCCTGGACGGGCTCACCGTCAAGGAGGCGTCCAGGCTGCTCGGCATCCCGGAGGGGACCGTCAAGACCCGCGCGATGCGCGCTAGGGCACGGCTCAGGGAGGAACTCGCATGAGCTGGCACATTCCCGACGACGTCCTCGGGCGCTACCTGTCGGACGGGCTCGACCCCGCGCAGGCCATGTCGGTGGACGCACATCTCGTCGCGTGCGCGGACTGCCGGGCGACGGTGCCGTACGAGGAGGAGTGGCTGCGGGAGTCGTGGCAGCGGCTGGAGGCCGAGGTGGCCAAGCCGAGCCCGTCGCCGGCGGACCGGCTGCTGCGCGCGGGCGGCGTTCCCGAGCACGTGGCGCGGCTGCTGACCGTGACGCCCTCCGCGAGCCGAGCGTGGATCTGCTCCGTGGTGGCCGCGCTGGCCTTCGCCGTCCTCGCCGCCCGCCAGTCGGCCGGGCTGCTACCGGTGTTCCTGACGCTCGCGCCGGTCCTGCCGCTCGCCGGGATCGCGCTCGCCTACGGGCGGCGCGTCGACCCGGCGCACGAGCTGCTGTCGGCCACGCCGCTGTCGGGGCCCAGGCTGCTGATGGTCAGGGCCACGGCCGTGCTGGGGGTGGCCGTGGTGCTGGCCGCGCTCGCCTCGCCGCTGCTGCCCGCGCCGCCGGGGCTGAGCGCCGCGTGGCTGCTGCCCTCGTTCGCGGTGACGTCCGGCTGCCTCGCCCTGTCGGCGCGGCTGGGCGTGCCGCTCGCCGCGCTCGCGACGGGCGGGCTCTGGCTGCTCGGGGTGGCCGCCGTGGGCGGTGCCACGGGCGACTGGCTCACCGCTTTCGGCGCCGCCGCCCAGATCGGGTACGGCTGCGCCGCGCTCCTGCTGTCCCTCCGCCTCTACAGGGTGACCTTCACATGATCGAGATCAGGAACCTGACCAAGAGCTACGGCCGCAAGAACGCGCTGGACGGGCTCACGCTGTCGCTGGGGCACGGCGTGACCGGGCTGCTCGGGCCGAACGGCGCAGGCAAGACCACGCTGTTGCGCTGCCTGGCCACCACGCTCGCCTACGACTCCGGCCGCGTCGAGGCGTTCGGCCTGGACCCGAGCCAGGCGTCCCAGCGCACCGCGCTGCGGCGCAGGCTGGGCTACCTCCCGCAGGACCCCGGCTCCTACCCGCACTTCACCGCGTTCGACCTGGTCGACTACGTGGCGATCCTCAAGGAGCTGACCGGCAGGGAGCACCGCCACCGCGAGGTGCGGCGGGTGCTGGCCGAGGTGGACCTCACCGACCAGGCGCGGACGAAGGTGCGCAAGCTGTCCGGCGGCATGCGCCAGCGGCTCGCCCTGGCCCAGGCGCTGCTGGGCGACCCGGAGCTGCTCATCCTGGACGAGCCGACCGTCGGGCTCGACCCCGAGCAGCGGATGCGGTTCAGGGCGCTCGTCTCCAGGCTCGGCGAGAGCCGCACGGTGATCCTGTCCACCCATCAGACGGAGGACGTCGCGGCGCTGTGCGAGCGTGTGGTCGCCATGGACCGCGGCCGCGTCGTCTTCGACGGAACCCCGGGCGGGCTGGCCGCCACCGCGGCCGGGCAGGTGTGGCTGTCCGACAAGCCACCGGCGCGGTCGCAGCTGTTCTGGCGCACCGCCGACGGCCGCTACCGCACCCTCGGCGACCGCCCGCCCGGAGCCGAACCGGCCGAACCCGGCGTGGAGGACGGCTACCTGCTGCTGGAGGTGGCGGCGTGACCGTCCAGCTCTTCCGCTTCGAGGTCCGCAGGATGCTCAGGCACCCGATGCTGTGGGGCGGGACCGCGCTCATCCTGGCGGTGCAGGTCTACCTGAGCTGGGGCGAGCAGCCCGACCTGACCGTCGACACCGTCCGCGCCACCGGGTTCGCCGCCTGCCTGGCCGGGGCGGTGCTCGTGGTGTCGAGCCTGGCCGTCTCGCGTGACGGGCGGCACCGGATGCCGGAGAGCCTCGGCGGGCTGCCCGGCAGGTCCAGGGCGAGGACCGCGGCGGTGCTGGCGGCCGCCGTCCTCGCCGGGGTGCTGGCCGAGACCGTGTTCATGGGCGGCTACCTGCTGGTCCGGCTGGCGAGCGGCCCGGTGGGCGGCCGGCTGGACGTGTTCGAGCCGCTGACCGGGCTCGCCCTCGGTGCGCTGGGCGGTGCGCTGGGCGCGTCCGTGGGCCGGTGGGCGCGCCGGCTGATCGCCGGGCCGGTGGTGATGGCCGGGCTCGGTCTGCTGATCTTCCTCAACGTCACTCCGGGGCCGGGCAGCTGGTGGTCGCCGGTGGTGCAGCAGCACTGGATGGACTGGCCGGACCGGCCCAGCGGGCCGCACCTGCTGTACGTGCTGGCCCTGGCCGGGCTGGCGGGCGCGCTGGCGCTGCTCCGGCACGGCCTGCGGCCCGTCGCCGCGGTGGCGGCGGTGGCGGGGCTGGCCGTCGCGGTGCCCGCGGGGGCCACCGCGGCGGCGGTCCCCCCGGTCACGCCCCTCCACGCTGGGCGGTTCGACCTGAGCGACGTCGATCAGCGGGTCCGGGAGAGGTATTTCGGCGCCGACGCCCGGCGCTGTGAGCAGCACGACGGTGTGCGGTACTGCGCCTTCCCCGAGTACGTCCCCTGGATCCCGCTTTGGGCGGAGGCCGTGGCGCCGGTGGCGCGGGCCGTGCCCCCGGAGCGGCGCGGGCTCGTCCCCAGAGTGGAGCAGGCCACCTCGTCCTGGATCATCTCCATGGACTCCGGCGTCGCCTACGCGCCCATGGCGTGGGGCCGGCCCGACCAGCGCACCGCGCTCGCCCAGTCCGTGGCCTTCGACGTGGCGGGCTTCGACTCCCAGTGCGACGCCCGCGGGCAGGCGCGCATGGTCGTGGCGCTCTGGCTGTGGGGTCAGGGCTCGGGCATCGGCCTGCCCACCATGCTGAGGATGGACGAACATCTCGGAGTCACGCCGGGCAGCGAGTGGGGCGACACCGAGGTCCGCTACGCCCGGCTCATGCTGCGCACCGCGGGGATCCGCGAACGGATCTGGGCGCACTGGGACACGCTGATGCGGCCCGCCACCACCACCGAGCAGGCGCTCCCCCTGCTCGGGCTCTCCCAGCAGTACCCCGTCTCGAAACCGAAGGGCGCGCCATGCCGCTGACCGTCCCCCTCGCCCTGCTCCGGCCGCTGCTGCGGGCCATCGACTGGGCTCCGCTGGCCGTGGTGACCATGTTCACCGCGGGACTGGTCACGCTCGTCCAGGCCGGGCAGCCCCTGTCTTCTGCCGTCGGGCTCCTCGTGATGCGGGTCTGCGGCACCCTGCTCGGCTCGGCCGCCGCCTTCGCCCTGGTCGACGCCGTGGACCGGGGCGCCGAGCCGGTGCCGCGCCGACTGCGGCAGGCGTTGCGCTGCCTGCTCGCCGGTGGTGTCGCCGTCGCCGTGTGGCTCTGCGCCTTCGCCTACGTGCTGACCAGGCTCCCGGACGACGCCCTCTTCCCCGTCGGCGACCTGCTGATCGAGGTGGGTGTGTGCCTGGGCATCGGGCTGGCGGCAGCGGGCACCGCCGTCCGGTACGCGCAGGGCAGGCAGGCCGCCCTGGCCGCGGTGCTCGTGCAACTCGGCCTGGTGCTGGGGACGATCCTGCTGCCGCCGGAGGTCAGGCTCTGGCCGCCGACGTGCGGGTTCGGCCACTGGGACGAGGCGCACCGGTTCTGGCTGCTCGCGCTGCCCCTGCCGTACGCGTGGCTGGCGGTGTCAGGCCGCGACCTCCGGTGAGGCGGCGCGGGACGTCCGCCAGCGGCCCTTGTACGCCGCCATCGACAGCAGGAAGACGACCTGGCCGGCCAGGGCCACCAGCAGCCAGGCGCCCCACCCGCCGGCCGCGACCACCAGCGGCGAGACGACCAGCAGCGCCACGACCATGACCCGGACGACCATGCCCCAGAGTCCCAGCGCGGCGCCCTGCAGGCGGGAGTCGACGTCCTCGGCGTCCTCGGAGAAGTTCGCCATCCAGGGCACGTAGGCGACGCCCAGGAACAGGAAGAGCAGCGCGTAGACGAGCGTGACGTGGGCGGGAGAGACGTCCCCGCCGATGAGGGCGATGAAGTAGCCGAGCGTCGCGATCGTCAGGACGGTGCCCACCGCGGTGAACGGCTTGCGCAGCCGCAACCGGTCGGAGACGCGGCCGACCGCGATGACCGCCAGCGCGTTCAGCACGATGCCGAGCGCGACCACGCCGTTGGCGGCGGCCGTCTGCATCTTGAACGTGCTCGTCAGGATCGTCTGGCCGAAGATGGCGAACGTCCAGTAGAGGACCTGCCAGCCGGTGTTGCCGAGCACGTGCGCCCACAGGTGCGGGTGCCTGAACAGCTCTCTGAGCCTGCCGGGGTCGATCTTCTCCTCGGTGCTGACCGCCGACTCGGCCTCGAGCACCTGCGCCCGCAGCGCCGCGGACGGCTCGGCGACCTGCCAGATGATGATCGCGCACAGGACGAGCGAGACGACGCCCATGATGATCGCCTGCGACTGCCAGCGGTCGCCGAACAGCGGCAGGGTGAGGCCGGCCAGCGCGGAGGCCAGGAAGGACGCGCCGACCGGGCCCCACGTCCAGAAGGCGAACGCCTGCGCCCTGCCCATCCGGGGCGAGAAGTCGCGCACCAGCGACGCGGTGATCGTGATGCCCGCGCCCTCGATGAACAGCATCAGGCAGCGGACGGCGAACAGCCCGCCCACGGAGTCGACGGTGGCGAGCAGGAAGTTGCAGGCGGCGGTGACCGTGAGCGTGGGCACCAGGATGGTGACGCGCCCCCACCGGTCGGACAGGATGCCGCCGAACCCGGCCGACAGCCCTCCCACCAGCACGGACACCGCCGCGATCTGCCCGTAGACCGTGAGCGACATGCCCAGGTCCTTCATCAGCAGGGGAAGAATGGTGGCGATCGTGGTCTCGAAGTTGGCCACCAGACTCGCCAGGACGGCGATCGCCAGGAGGCGGATGCGGCGCGCGCCCACCGGGTAGACGCTCAGTTCGCGGACATAGAACGGCTTCATTCCCATCCTCCGGGGACGGTGTTTGACTGTCGCTCTAGAACGCGTTTCTAGTTGCTGTTGAGTTTGCCGTTTTGTATCGATAAGTCAACGTTTTTGCCTATTACAATGTGATCTCGGTCACACCCCGCGCGTTGTGATTGAAATGCTGCCATTTCAACTAACGCCGCAGGCTGAATGGGCATAAACTGCGCGGCTGTGAGCCTGCCTGTACGTGAACGCGCCCCCCGGCCGGGCGGCGGTCGCCACCGCCGTCCCGTGCCCACCTCCCTGCCTCCGGACGCCCCCGTGCTCGTGCTCGCGGCGCCGGGCAGCGCCGAGGGCGTGGCGGCCGAGATCGCCGCCGTGGTCCGGGTCGACAACCCGCAGATCGAGGTGCGTCTGTCTCCGGTCGCCGAGCTGGCCGACTCCCTGCCCTCGGGGCGCGACGCCGTCGTGGTGCCGCTGCTCACCTGGGACGATCCGGCCGTGCTCGCGGCCATCGGCAAGGCCGTCGCGGCCAGCGGGTCGGGCGCGGTCGTCACCGAGGCGCTCGGCCCCCACCCGCTGCTGGCGGAAGCGCTGCACATCAGGCTCGCCGAGCGCGGCCTGGCCAGGGCCGACCGGGTCCGCCTGCTGAACGTCTCCAGCCCCGTCGACGCCGTCATCCTCGCCACCGTGGGCGGCGAGCGCGCCGTGCACGCCGTCCAGGCCACCGCGGTGCTGCTGGCCTCCCGCCTCACCCTGCCCGTCGTCGCCGCCTCCCTCGACAGCGAGCCCGGCGTGCAGATGGCCGCCCAGCGGCTGCGGGCCGCGGGCGCGGAACGCCTGGCCATCTCCCCCTGCCTCATCGGCCACGAGGCCCCGGCGGACCTCGTCCAGCAGGCCGCCGCCGCGATCGACGCCGGCCACGCCGAGCCGCTCGGCGCGCACAGCACGATCGCCGACCTCGTCGCGCGCGCCTACGGAAGCCAGCTCGCGTCCTGACGGACGCCTGCACGTCCGGGCCACCGCAACCTCTCGGAGGCCCGGACACCCATCAGGCTGGAGAGCGGCCGTGCTCTCGCGGACGACCAGTGCGGTGGCCAGTGCGGTGGCCAGTTCCACGCGGCGGGTCTCCGGGAGCCTCGCGGCGCCCCATCGCCGGGACGGTGCGCGTCGCCCTTCGTCCCCAGACCACGGCGCGCGTACCCCGGGATTGTCGGTGGTGGCCCCTACGATGAGCCTCCTCACGGAGGGATACTCAGATGCTCGACTCGCTGATCGTGCCGCTGTTCGTCACCACCGACCTGCCGCCCCGGGCAGACCTGGCGGAGTTCGGCGAGCTGCTCGCCGAGACGGCCCGGGCCCTCGGCCATGACGGCGCGAGCTACGACGGGTTCCTGGCCGGCAAGGTCTTCTGGCTCGACCGTCCGGTGCTGCCGCGGCAGCGCCCCGCGGCGGAGGCGGAGCTGCGGTTCGCCGCGATGCTCGGCTACCTCGCCGCCTCCGGCCCCGGCCACACCGCGCGCGGCGTGGTGGCCGACGTCCGCCGGGCGGTGTGCGCCGCCGTCACGTCCCGGTACGGCGACGTGGGCGTCTCTCCGGCGGTGTTCGCGATCCGCGACCGCGACGTCCGCGAGCGCACCCCCGACTCCGCCGTCTCCGTCGGCACCCGCGACGCCGCCAGGGAGCTCGTCAGCGTGGCCCGCCCCTACCTGTGAGCGCCCGGCAGGGTCAACTTCTCGTACAGATCGGCCTGCGCGCCGGAGTTCTCCAGCCGCAGCGGGTAGTTCCTGAGAATGCTCTACGGCAAGGAACACGTGCGCCGCTACCGCGAGACCGACGGGCGCGAAGGACATGACTGGAACAACACCACGGTCCTCCTCCTGACCACCAAGGGGCGTAAGTCGGGCAAGTCCTACACGACGCCGCTCATCTACCAGAAGCACGGCGACAACTACATCGTCGTCGCCTCCAAGGGCGGCGACCCTCGCCATCCGGAGTGGTACCTCAACCTCAAGGCCGATCCCGAGGTGGAGGTGCAGGTGAAGGGCGAGAAGTTCAGGGCCCGCGCCCGCACGGCCACCGACGAGGAGAAGCCCGAGCTGTGGGGGCTGATGACGCGGACGTGGCCCGACTACGACGAGTACCAGCACAAGACCGACCGGGAGATCCCGATCGTCATTCTGGAGCCCATCCGGGAGAGCGGTTAGGGAGCGGCTCCTTCGGGGTGAGGTGAGCCCCTCCAGGGGGACCCGAACCGGCGGCACGGAGATCTAACCGTCGTGGCGGAACGCTCCCGGCGGTCCGGTTCGTTCTGCTGGCATGGCTGACATCCCCTACGACCGGAAAGAGCAGCTCAAGCAGATCGAGAGCGGACTCCTGCCGGGCGAGCAGATCATCGCCGTGTACGACGCCATCGGGGCGGGCACCGGGTTCCTCGGGCTGACCGACCGACGGGTGATCGTCCAGGACAAGTCGTTCGTGGGCAAGCGGATGGCGATCACCAGCATCCCGTACAGCAAGATCTCCGCGGTGAGCGTGGTGAGCAACAAGTCGCTGGCCGGCGGGTTCTTCTCGTCCGGCTCGATCGCCGTGCACGTCGGGACGCACACCTACGAGGTGGACTTCCGCGGCGACAACAAGGCGCACCACGTCCACAACGTGATCTTGCACTACATCTCGCAGAGCTGACCTCAGCCCTGCAGCGAGGCGTACAGGTCCATCGTGCGGCGGGCGACGCTCTCCCACGAGAAGTGCTCGACGGCCCTGGCGCGGCCGGCCACCCCCATCGCGCGCGCCCGCGCCGGGTCCGCCAGCAGGGCGTTGACGCGGGCCGCGAGGTCGGCCTCGAAGCGGGCGGGATCGTGCGGGGTGCCGTCGGCGGCCTGGTCGATGGGCACCAGCAGGCCCGTCTCGCCGTCGGCGACCACCTCGGGGATGCCGCCCGTGGCCGTCGCCACGACCGGGGTCTCGCACGCCATCGCCTCCAGGTTGACGATCCCCATGGGCTCGTACACCGACGGGCAGACGAACAGGGCGGCGTGCGTGAGCAGCTGGATGACCTCCGGTTTGGGCAGCATCTCGGAGATCCAGTGGACGCCGTCGCGGTCGAGCCCCCTGACCAGCTCCGTCACCTCGGCGGCGATCTCCGGTGTGTCAGGCGCTCCGGCGCACAGGACGAGCTGCGCGCCGGGGTCGAAGGAGCGCGCCGCGCGCAGCAGGTGCACCAGCCCCTTCTGCCGGGTGATCCGCCCCACGAAGATCACGTACGGTCTGCGCGGGTCGATGCCGTGCTTGTTGAGGACGTCCTCGCCGGGGTCGGGGGCGTACTCGGCGGTGTCGATGCCGTTGTGGATGACGCTCACCCTGCCCGGGGAGATCTCGGGATAGGCGGCGAGCACGTCGCGCCGCATGCCCTCCGACACCGCGATCACCGCGTCGGCCCCGGCCAGGGCGGTGCGCTCGGCCCAGGACGAGATCGTGTAGCCGCCGCCGAGCTGCTCGGCCTTCCACGGGCGCAGCGGTTCCAGGCTGTGCGTGGTGACGACGTGCGGGACTCCGTGCAGCATCTTCGCGACGTGCCCGGCGAAGTTCGCGTACCAGGTGTGCGAGTGGACCACGTCCGCGCCCTCGCAGGCGGCGGCCATCTCCAGGTCCACGCCGAGCACCTGCAGGGCCGCGTTGGCCGACTGCAACCCTGCGGGCACCCGGTAGGCGCTGACGCCCGGCTCGTCGCGCTCGCCGCCGAAGCACCGGACGCGGACGTCGGCCAGCCGCCGCAGCTCCCTGGCCAGGTACTCCATGTGGACTCCGGCCCCGCCGTACACCTCGGGCGGATACTCCCGGCTGAGCAGATCAACGCGCATGACACGACCTTACGATCAGTGCCCGCATCCCGGACACATCACCAGGCAAACGTCTGACAACGCTGGACCCGCCCCAGTCGTACAAAGGGGACACGACGGGAGAGTATCGGACGAGGTTTCGTCGATAGATCGGCCAATTGAGGGTAGCGTCTGGGCATGAGGTCGCGGAGGGTACTTGCGGTCGTGCTGGCGGGTGGAGAAGGAAAGAGGCTCATGCCGCTCACTGCGGACCGGGCCAAACCCGCGGTGCCGTTCGGCGGGATGTATCGCCTGATCGATTTCGTCCTGTCGAACCTGGCGAACGGCGGCTTCCTGAAGATCGTCGTGTTGACCCAGTACAAGAACCACAGCCTCGACCGCCACGTCTCGCGCACCTGGCGGCTGTCGGCCATGCTCGGCAACTACGTGACTCCGGTGCCCGCGCAGCAGCGGCTGGGCCCGCGCTGGTTCTCGGGCTCCGCCGACGCGCTGTTCCAGAACCTGAACCTCATCTACGACGAGATGCCCGAGCACGTCATCGTGTTCGGGGCCGACCACATCTACCGGATGGACCCCCGGCAGATGGTCGAGCAGCACGAGGACTCCGGCGCCGACGTCACGGTCGCGGCGATCAGGCAGCCGCTGTCGCTGGCCGACCAGTTCGGCGTGATCGAGACCGACCCGCAGGGGCGCAGGATCGTCGCCTTCAGGGAGAAGCCGAAGGACGCGGTCGGCCTCGCCGACTCCCCCGACGAGGTGTTCGCCTCGATGGGCAACTACGTGTTCAAGACCCAGGCCATGATCGACGCGCTCCGGGAGGACGCCCTCGACCCCACCAGCAAGCACGACCTGGGCGGGAACATCATCCCGATGATGGTGAAGTCCGGCGGGGCCGACGTGTACGACTTCGCGAACAACATCGTGCCGGGGTCGAGCGAGCGCGACCGCGGCTACTGGCGCGACGTGGGCACCCTCGACGCCTACTACGAGGCGCACATGGACCTCATCTCCGCGCACCCGATCTTCAACCTCTACAACGACAAGTGGCCGATCTTCACCGGGCACGACCCGCTGCCTCCGGCCAAGTTCGTGCACAACGAGGGCGACCGGGTGGGCCGGGCGCTCGACTCCCTGGTCTCGCCCGGGGTGATCGTCTCGGGCGGCACGGCGAGCCGGTCGATCCTGTCGCCCAAGGTGGTCCTGCACTCGCACTCCCTGGTCGAGGACTCCGTGCTGATGGAGAACGTCAAGATCGGCAGGGGCGCGATCGTGCGCAAGGCGATCATCGACAAGAACGTGGTGATCCCCGACGGCGCCCGGATCGGCTTCGACCTGGAGTACGACCGCACCCGGTTCGCGCTGACCAGGGGCGGGGTCGTGGTGATCGGCAAGAACGAGATCGTCGACCGCTGATCATCGCGGCAGAGCCGGCGGCGGCCGCACAGGAATCAACGCGAAACGCGCATGACTGACTTTCCTGGACTACCCGTCACGCGTGCTCCGCGCAGAAACAGCCGACGCCCTTCTCGATCCACTCCTGCCCGGCCCACTCCGGGTGCCGCCGGATCATCAGCGCCTCGACTTCGGCGACGATGGTCTCCGTGCTCATCGCCGAGTCACGCCGTACCCAGGTCTCATCGCGCAACAGCTCAAGATAGTCACGGACATCAGCGAGTACCTGCGGGCCGGAAACAGCGCCGTGGCCGGGCACCACCACACGCGGGTCGGTGGCGATCAGGCGGCGCATCACCTCGATCCACCGCAGCCCCGAGACGTCGACGTCGTACGGCGGGAACCACGGGAAGATCGAGAACTGGCCGGCCTCGACCAGATCACCCGTGAACAGGACACCGGCGTCGGGGACGGTCACCACCTGGTCACCCTTGCTGTGAGCGCGCCCCGTGGCACGCATCCGCACGACCCGGCCGCCCAGATCGAGCTCGTAGGTGTCGTCGTAGACCGCGTCCGGCGTGACCAGCTCGACGCCGTCCAGCTGCCGCGCGACGGGCGCGCCGAGGCCGCGGAACATCTCCAGATAGCCTGGCCCCTTCCCGGCGAGGTCCGCGGCCTGCGCGCCGTTGACAAGGTACGTCGCCTCGCCCGCGAAGACCTGCGCGCCGAACGCGTGCTCGGGGTGGAAATGCGTCGTGGTCAGGTACAGCTTGCGGCCCTTGGCGTACTCGGAGGCGAAGGCGAGGACCTTCTCAGCGTTACGCGGCCCCATACCGGTCTCGACGACCAGCACGGAGTGCTCGCCGCCGATGACGCCGATGTTGGGCACGAGCTCGACCCCGCGGTTCGGGATCACCACCAGGTCGCGGTCGAGCTCCTGGACCTGGCTGATCTCGACGACCGGCTCGTGGGTGACAGCTTCGGAAGACATGATCCGACTGTCCCGCGGACGCGCGGCCGGCGTCCAACACCGACCCCGCAACCCCGATGCCGTATCGGTATCATCGCTGCTCATGGAGTTTCGGCTGCTGCACTACTTCGTCGCTGTCGCCGAGGAACGACACTTCGGGCGCGCCGCGGCCCGGCTGCACATGACGCAACCACCCCTGAGCCGGGCCATCAAGCAGTTGGAAACCGACCTGGGTGTCGTGCTGCTGCATCGTTCGGCCACCGGCGTCGAGCTCACTGCCGCCGGAAACGCCCTGTACACGGAGGCCCGCACCCTGCTGGAACAGGCCGAGCAGGCACGCACCCGAGTGACGGCGGCGGCCGGCGCCGTGACACTCACCGTCGGCACGCTCGCCGACAGCGCCGAGGAGGCCGGCACCCGCCTGGCTGCGACGTTCCGCCGCCACCATCCCGAGGTTTCGATCCGATTCCGTGAGGCGGACTTCACCGACCCCACCACCGGACTACGCAACGGGCTGGTCGACGTGGCACTCACCCGATCACCCTTCGACGACACCGGCATCAGCATGCGCATGCTGCGTTCCGACCAGGTCGGGGTCGTTCTGCGCACGGACGACCCACTCGCCGGCCGGGGCCCCCTCCGCCTGGCCGACCTCGCCGGCCGTCCCTGGTTCCAACTGCCGGACGGTACCGACCCGATCTGGCGCGACTACTGGAATGGCGCGACGCCTGTCGGCGAACGACCCCCCGGCCCAGTGGTTCGCACCGTCAACGAGTGCCTCCAGGCCGTCCTCTGGAACGGTATGGTCGGTATCGCGCCCCTCACCCACGCCCTGCCCGACGGGCTGACCTTCGCGCCTCTCACCGACATGCCCCCGAGCCCCCTCGTCGTCGCCTGGGCGACCGCGCGGGAGAGCCCGTTGATCCGCTCGTTCACCCAGATCGCCGTCAACACGTACCGGTCGGCGCGGACGTAGTTCGCGTTCGGGTATCCGTAGCCGCGCCCGGCCCGGATCGAGTGGTCCTGGGCCGGGCGCGATTCACCTGCCTATCAGCTCGACATGCTGGTGAACATACCGGGCTCGTAGGAACCCCCCTGGTTGCGCACGATCACGCCGAGCCGGTTGGACGCGTTGATCATGGCGACCACAGAGACCAGCGCGACGATCTGGTCGTCGTCGTAGTGCTTGCGCACCTGGGCCCAGGTCTCGTCGGACACGCCTTGGTGGGCGTCGGCGAGCCGGGTACCCTCCTCGGCGAGCGCCAGCGCGGCCCGCTCGGCCTCGGTGAACACGGTGGACTCGCGCCAGGCGGCGACCAGGTTGAGCCGGACCGCGCTCTCACCGGCGGCCGCGGCGTCCTTGCTGTGGAAGTCGACGCAGAAACCGCAGCCGTTGATCTGGCTGGCGCGCAGCATCACCAGATCCTGGGTGGCCTTGGGCAGCGGCGACTGCTCGATCGCCAGGCTGACGTTGTAGATCCGCTTGGCGATCTTGGCGCCGAGTTCGTTGGCCATCAGGTCGATACGGGGTTCCATGACTTCGTCCTCATTCGTGGTGTTGCGTGCTGCCGCACTGGACGAACACAAGATGCCGACGACCCGATCCTTGTGACAGCGCGGCTGTGTGACGTGCGCCACCGATCGTGGGTGTCACAAAGCGGTTGGGACCGGTGTCTTGTGTATGGCACGGTCGAGAGCGAACAGGCAGGAGTCAGCTTTGAGCGAGCGCAGCGGACGAACAAGGGACACAGCCGAGCCGCCCGCTCGTGGCGACCGCGTGGACTCCGCCACCGAGGCGTTCGTCGCCCATCGCAACCTGCTGTTCACCGTCGCCTACGAGATGCTCGGCTCGGCCGCCGACGCCGAAGACGTCCTGCAGGAGACCTGGCTGCGGTGGGCGAACGTCGATCTCGACACGGTGCTGGACCAGCGCGCGTACCTGGTCAGGATCACCACGCGGCAGGCGCTGGGACGGCTGCGCACGCTCGGCCGGCGCAAGGAGTCCTACGTCGGGCCCTGGTTGCCCGAGCCGCTGCTGACCGCGCCCGACGTGGCCGAGGACGTCGAGTTGGCCGACAGCGTCTCGATGGCGATGCTGCTGGTGCTGGAGACGCTCACGCCGACCGAGCGGGCGGTGTTCGTGCTGCGTGAGGTGTTCGACCTGGAGTATGACGAGATCGCGGAGGCCGTCGACAAGAGCCCGGCTGCGGTCCGCCAGATCGTCCACCGGGCGCGGGCACACGTCGCGGCGCGCCGACCGCGCGGGGCCGTCTCTCCGGCCGAGATCCGGGACGCGCTCGAGGCGTTCCAGCGGGCGGTCGAAACGGGCGATCTGCAACGCCTGCTCGACATCCTCGCGCCGGATGTCGTCCTCCTGGCTGACGGTGGCGGAGTCGTGCAGGCCGCGCTGGCGCCCGTCGTGGGGGCCGGCAGGGTGGCCGACCTGCTGGGCAGGATCGCAGCCGTGGCGTCTCTGCGGCCGGCGCAGGTCAATGGCTACCCGGCGCTGATCGTCCAGCTCAACGGCGAGATCGACGCCGTCATGGCGGTGCGCATCGACGACGGCCTCATCACCGGGCTCTACGCCGTGCGCAATCCCGAGAAGCTGTCGCATATGGAGCGGGAGACCGCCCTGCGCCGCTGAGTCCGGGGCCCTCGGAAACGAACAACACAACCGGCATCGCCACCCGCACGTCGCCTGCTGGAGCGGCGCCCTCTGTTGACGGCGCACGCGCGGGATCGTCCGGCAAGGGCCGGCGAACGCGCACCCGCGGGATTGTCGGAGGCGGCTGCTACCTTCCCGCATGTACCAGCGCGTGCCGTTCACCGACGGCGACCCGAACCGGTGAACGGCAGAAGGGCCACGCTCCCGGCAGGGCGACCGGTGGCCGTCCACGCCGAGCAAGAGAGGGCACCGTGCTTCCCGACCTTCGCCAACCCCTGATCAGACAGCTCGCCGAGTCGGGCGAGCCACGGCGCCGCTGGCGGGCCGACGACGAGGACGGCGGGGTTTGGTTGTTCGAGAGCGTCGAGGGTGAGGGGGAGCACTGGGCGATCCGGCAGATCGAGGTCGACAGCCGGCGGGTCGCCCACCGCTACTGGTGGGGTCATCTGCAGGACGAGCACGGCTTCCTCACGGACCAGCCGCTGGAGATCTGGGAGCTGACCGAGATCAGCGAGTCGGCATTCGAGGCCGTCTGGGAGGCCATTGCGTGACCCATGGTGTCATCCCAGGCCAAGAGGGTACTGCCTAGGCCACGGGGGAAGTCCGCCAAGAGCTGATCACGACCGGAGAGCGACGTACGGGGGGACGTGTTTGTCCCTGTCGTGTCCGAGCGCTCGGGTCACGTCCGCGCGACTCGGATCATCGGCCTGACGTCACACGGCCCGCCACCGACCCGAGCCCACGCGGCTCGAGCACGGTGGCGCGGGCCGCGTGGCTTGGGCACGGAGGCCCGAGTCACGGAGCTTCGAGTCACGGGGGTTCACGCCACCGGGGCCCACGCCACCGTGCCTGAGCCGCGTGGCTTGGGGCGCGTGGCCCGGTTGCCGGGCTCGGGGTTACCGAGGTCGGTGCGTGGCCTGGGCAGGTGGCTTGTGGGCCGCCGGGCTCGCGTCGCGCGGCTTCGGGTGCGTCCGCGTGCTCGTGTGGCTCGCGTCGCGTCCGCGCCGCTCGGTCGGGGTGGGTGTGAGGCTGTGCGTGGTCGCTGGACGTCCGCCGTCCACGGGGGACGAACAGCTATCAGCCATGTGAGGACATATGAGCATCAAAACCGACAAGCTCGCCCGCATGCTCGGGATGGTCAGCCTCGCGCTGGGCACGGCGCAACTGACCGCACCAAGGAGTGTCAGCCGCCTCAGCGGGGTCGGCGACTCCCGCCTGGCCCGGGAAACCACACGGCTGGTCGGCGCGCGCCAGCTGATGCACGCCGCAACGCTGCTGGGCAGCCGCAAGCCGGGGCCGTGGGTGTGGACCCGCGTCGCCGGCGACGCGATGGACCTGGCGCTCCTGGGCAAGGCCATGGCCGGCCTCTCACGCTCGAAGCCCTCGAGGTCAGCGCTCTCACGCTCGAACCTCTCAGGCGCCAAGCTCACCGGCTGGAGACTCTCAGACGCGCGCCTCTCGGTCCCCGGCTCTCTGGGCTCCCGGCTCGCGCGTTCCAAGTCCCGCGGCGGCAGGCTCACCCGCTCCATCCCCTTCGGCTCCATGCTCATGGGCTCAGAGCGTGCAGCGGGCTCGGGGAGACTTTCGGGACGGTCGGCCGCCTCGGCGCTCGTCGGAGGGGCGATGCGCTCGGGAGTCTGGAGGCAGTCGGAAGGCGCCAAACGCCTCGGACGCTGGAAGCGCACACCAAGCCGCGGACGGGGCGTGACATGGGGTCTCGCCGACCTCGCTCCCGCCGCGATCCTGAGCCGCGCCGGAGCGGGCCGCACAGGGATCCTGAGCCGCACCGGAACAGGCCGCACGGGGATCTGGGGGCGTATCGGGACAGGTCGTGCCGAGATGGGGCGGATCGGGGCGGGGCTCGCGGGAGGGCGGGGGCGTCTCGGGAGCTGGGAGCGGTCGGCGGCGGCAAGGCGGCGTCGGATCATGGTGGCGACGGTCGCCGTCGCCGGGATCACCGCGATCGACCTCTACGCCGCGATCCGCGTCTCGAAGGCCAGGCGCGGCAAGGGCCCGCTGAGGGTACGCGCCACGATCACGATCAACCGGCCACGCGAGGAGGTCTACCGCTACTGGCGCGACTTCGAGAAGCTGCCCCAGTTCATGACGCACCTGGAGTCGGTCAGGACGCTCGGCGAGCGCCGCTCCCAGTGGAGGGCGAGGGGCCCGATGGGCGGCGTCCAGTGGGAGGCGGAGATCTTCGAGGACCGCGTCGGCGACCTGATCACCTGGGGGTCCATCCGCGGCGCCGACGTGACGACCAACGGCTCGGTGCGCTTCACGAACGCGCTCGGCGGGCACGGCACAGTGGTCCAGGTCGATCTGACGTACGGGACGCCGGGCCGCGCGCTCAGCGCGGTGCTCGCCAGGATGCTCGGCGAGCACCCCGAGCAGCAGCTACGCGATGACCTGCGCCGGTTCAAGCAGGTCATGGAGACGGGCGAGGTGGTCCGCTCCGAGGCCAGCCCGGAGGGCGCGTACACGCCGCGCCTGGCCGCGCAGCGTCCGGCCCAGCCCGTCGGATCGGGGGGACGGTCGTGAGGGCCAACTGCTGGATGGGCCGCGACACCCTGGAGGTGCTGGAGGTCCCGGACCCGCACATCCTGAACTCCCGCGACGCGATCGTCCGCGTCACCTCGACCGCGATCTGCGGGTCCGACCTGCACCTGGTCGGCGGCCACGTCCCCACGGTGAAGAAGGGGGACATCCTCGGCCACGAGTTCATGGGCGAGGTCGTGGAGGTCGGCCCCGGGGTGTCGAACCTGAGCGTCGGCGACCGGGTGGTCGTGCCGTTCCCGATCGCGTGCGGCGCCTGTTTCGCCTGCCAGGCGGGCCTGTACTCGGTGTGCGAGAACTCCAACCCCAACGCGGGGATGGCGGAGAAGTTCATGGGGCACTCCCCTGCGGGCGTCTTCGGCTACTCGCACATGCTGGGCGGTTACGCCGGAGGCCAGGCGGAGTACGCGCGGGTGCCGTTCGCCGACGTGGGGCCGATCAAGATCGAGGACGATCTGCCCGACGAGAAGGTGCTCTTCCTGTCCGACATCCTGCCGACCGGCTACATGGGCGCGGAGATGTGCGACATCAAGCCGGGCCAGACGGTCGCGGTGTGGGGTGCGGGGCCGGTCGGCCAGTTCGCCGTGGCCAGCGCCTACATGCTCGGCGCAGAGCGGGTCATCTGCATCGACCGGTTCCCGTACCGGCTGAACCACGCGCAGCGCGCGGGCGCGCAGACGCTCAACTACGAGGAGGTGGACGTCCTCGACGCACTGCGCGACATGACCGGCGGGCACGGGCCCGACGCCTGCATCGACGCCGTCGGCATGGAGGGCCATCATCCGACTCCCGCCCTGTACGCGTACGACCGGGTCAGGCAGACCACCCGGTTGGAGACCGAGCGTCCGTCCGCGCTGCGCGAGGCCATCCTGTCCTGCCGGAACGGCGGGGTGGTGTCGGTCATCGGGGAGTACGCCGGAATGCTCGACAAGTTCCCGATGGGTTCGCTGATGAACCGCTCGCTCACGCTCAGGACCGGCCAGTGCCACGTGCAGCGGTACATGAAGCCGCTGCTGGAGCGGATCCGCAGGGGCGACATCGACCCCAGCTTCGTCATCTCGCACCGGATGCCGCTGCGGGAGGCTCCGCACGGGTTCGAGCTGTTCAAGAACAGGCAGGACGAGTGCAACAAGGTCGTCCTGACGCCGTAGCAGGTGCGACGGTCCGTCCGGCCCCCGACCCGTTCGGGCGGCCGGACGCGACCGTCCCCCAGCCGGTCGCGCCGTAGCAGAATCGGCCGCCGACCGCAGCAGGCAGGCGCGGAGGGAGAAGGACGCCTTCATGCGGTCACCTGGTCCGCCGGGGGTTCGAGGCGGTCGGCGATGCGACGGAGCATCCCCGCGGCGCGACTCCGGGCAGGGACGGGACGTCGTTCCTGCGCGGGGTGGGTCCTGCGGAACTCCTCCGCCTCGGCGATCAGCTCGGCGTGGCGCACGAGTGCGTACTCATCAAGCATGCGAAACTCCAGGGTCCTCGGGAAAGGCGTGGTCGAGACGACGGCAGCAGGGCGTCGGCTTGGACGTTGACGGGATGGCGCGGGCTCGTCGCCAACGGTCTCTCAGCCCAGATCCGTCGATCGGGATATCCGGATGTGGGCGCATCAGGGCATGAAAAAACCCTCTCGCCGAGGTTGGTGGAAGCTTCCACACCTATGGCCGAGAGGGCACCGACGGGAATTATCCCACGTTTTCGCCGGGGACGCCGCCACCGCGGGCCGCGCGCGAATACCCGGCCGAGCGGGAACCCAGCCGGTTCCGGGCGAGAGCGCCCGTCCGATCGGGTGGGACGGTTGGGCTCCGCCGGCTGGGGAGAGGCTGGGGGGTCCCGGGTCAGGCCACCACAGGGGTTCGCCCCCAGAGGTTCCGGCTGGGGAGAAGGGGCGAGCTCCGGGCCGGGCCGGCGTGGGCCGCGCCCGGGGAGAAGGGGTGGGCCCCGGGCTGGGCTGGCGTGGGCCGCGCCCGGGGCGGTGGGCTCTGTCCGGCCGGGGGGCGCCATTCCCGTCAGCCAGGCCGAGGCCCGCGGCCCTTTTCTTTCAGGGCCGTCGTCCGAGTGGCAGTGTGCTGGTTCAGGACATAGGAAACCCATGTCGCAAGACATAGGAAACTCCAGCAAGGTGTGTCTCGGGACATAGGCAACTGCCGCGATC
>NZ_JBEPDC010000024.1:0-159552 GCF_040300065.1 Nonomuraea sp. NPDC000554
ACCGCGGTGAGGCGGACGCTCGCGGCCTCGTCGATCTTGATCTGGCTGTACGCGCCTTCGAAGACGACGTCGCCGAGGCGGCCGACGGTCCGGAGCTCGGCGCTGGCCGCCTTGGCCTCGATGCGGGAGCCGGCGGGCAGCTCGACCGTCACCTCGATGGATCCGGACTGGCCGAGGTACTGGTTCTTCGCCGGGGTCTCGATCCGCAGGACGCCGTCGGCGTATTCGATCGTGGTCTGCTCCGCTGCCTTCACGTCGCGGCTCTTTGCGGCGTTCGCGGGCAGGACCTCGACCGTGGTGTCGGCCCGGTCGGCGGCGATGAACTGGACGCGTCCCGCGGGGATGTCCAGGACGGCGGAGATCGGGGCGGCGGTGTCGAACTTCTGCATCGTGTGCTCCTTGTGCTGCGTTGTTTCGATCGTGCGAGACCCGTCCCGGCGTGGCGCTCATGGGCTTCCATGAGCGACGCACGAGGGTCGGGTCGGCCCAGTTCGCTGCCCGGAGGCCGCGATCGCTGAACCGTTCATGGCGTCTACCATCGCCGACCGCTCTGACACCGGGCTGTCGCCGTCCTGACGCCGCCGCTGACATACGGCGGGAAGCAGCCAGCCGGGCATGATCCCGTGGCCGCGTAGTGCAGACAGTCGATGAAAGTGGTGCTCGGCCCCGGGCACGATGAGCAGGTTGACGTCCTTGTCGATGGTCGCCACGCCGCCGTGTCCCAGGGGGCCGGAGAGGCCCCGTGACTTCGCCGCCGACATCTGCCCGCACACCGGCCGGGCCCGGCTTGGCTACGACCGCGCCCCGCGTCGCCGGGCCGTCCGCATGGCGTTAGCGTGAAACACCAGGTCAACGCTCCACGTTCCGAAAACCTGCACCGGCTCCTCAGCCCGCCGCCCTCTTCACGAGCTCGCCGATCCGTGCCTCGTCCTCGGCGGTCAGCGTCGTCAGGGCGAAGGCGGTCGGCCACACGGTGCCGTCGTCGAGGTGCGCCGCGTCGTTGAAGCCGAACGTCGAGTACCTCGTCTTGAACTTCTGCGCGGGCTGGAAGAAGCAGACGATCTTGCCATCCCTGGCATAGGCCGGCATTCCGTACCACAGCTTCGGCGACAGCGACGGCGCGTTGGCCTTGACGATGGCGTGGAGCCGCTCGCCGGTAGAGCGGTCCAGCTCCGACATCTCGGCGAGCTTCGCGAGCACCTCGCTCTCCCCGTCCGCCTTGGCCGAGCGCGAGCCGCGGCGGGCGGTCGCCTTCAGCTCCCGGGAGCGCTCCTTCATCGCGGCCCGCTCCTCGTCGGTGAACCCCTCGTACTTCTTGTCGGCCTCGGTGGTGGTCTTGGCGGGCTGCTTGGTGGCGCTCATGGCGGGTTTCCTTCCGTGTGGGTGATCCTCATGGTGAGGATCGTTTCCCGTTCGTCGGTGCGTTCCGACAGGAGTTATCCGACCATTGACGCGTCAAGCCTCGCACCGTCCGTGGGACACGGTGGGACACCAGGAACGCGGCCTAGCTGCGGAAAGGAGATTCCGATCCGCGGTCGCGAGCTGGGACGCCACCTACGGTGACCTGGTATGCCTCACGCGCGAGCTTCTCGTCGTGCGGCCGCCCGAGCTTGCGCGCCAGTTCGACGGTGCGCTCATGCAACGCCAGCGCCTCGTCGTACCGGCCCGCCGCGCGGCACGTCTCGGCGTACGTGGGCAGGAAGTCGATCTCCAGCTGTGTCTCGGCCAGCGGTTCCAGCAGCTCAAAGGCGTGTCGATGGTGTTCGAGCGCCTGGTCGAATGAACCCATGATGCGCAGCGCGACACCGAGATAGTTGTGACACCACGCCTTGTTGTGCTGAACCTCGGCGAGTTGCAACGCCTCATGCAGCGCTTGTAGCGACTCTGCCGGCTTGTCTGGTGCCAGTGCGACACCGAGCGTGACCAGCCCGGTTATCTGGGCAGGCCCAACGGCCAGAGCGAGTGACGCGCGGGCAAGTTCGGCGGCTTCGCTGTTCCGTCCGAGGTGGAGGGTCACCCATCCGTCGAAGGCCAGCGCCTGGGACTGTCCAGGGCGATGCCCGGTCTTCTCGAACAGCATGCGCGCCAGCCGGAATTGAGCCTTTGCCGCCTCGAAATCGCCGAGATCCCGGCGGACGAAGCCGGTGCGCAGCGCCAGCGCACCTGCCAGCTCGTCATCGTCCGAATCGGACTGTGCGGCCAGTTCGTAGGCGGCGAGCGCCTCGGCGAGACGTCCAGCGGCAGCGCGGGCGAAACCGAGATCCACGAGCAGTGAGGCACGCTGGTGGTCGCGCCCGAGACGTTCCGCGGCGGCTGCGGCCGCTTCGAGCAGGCGTACCTGGTCGTCGGTTCCGCGATGCCGGAAGAACCAGACGCGCATGGCCTGCGGCAGCTCAGCCACCACATCGTCCGCGCCGAGCCGAACAGCGGTGTCGAAGCAGGCGATCAGGTTGGCGTACTCGGTGTCGAACCAGGCCATGGCCTTCGCCGAATCGCCCGGCACGGTCTCCTTGCGCTGCTGCAGGGGCAGCGTCTGAGCGCAGGCGGTCGCCTGCTCCAGATAGTGGTTCAAGACACGGTGCACGGCGGCATCCGCCCGCGGCTCCTCGTCGGCGGCGATGTCTGCCGCGTACTGCCGGATCAGGTCGTGCAGCCGGTACCGTCCGGGCGAGGGCTCCTGGACCAGATGCGCGTCCACCAGCTCTTCCAGTACCGCATTGACGCGGTCCGGCGTCATGTCGGCAAGCGCGCCCGCCGCTGGTGCGTCAAAGTCGGCGCCGGGCAGCACGCCCAGCAACCGGAACATGCGGCGCTGGACCGCGTCGAGCTGCTGTAGCGACATGCCGAACACGGAGTCGAAGCGACCGGCGTTGTTGCGCAGCCGCTCGGCCAGCACCGCCACTGTCCAACCTGGACGGTGCCGTAGCCTCGCGCCCGCCATCCGCAGCGCCAGCGGAAGGCCACCGCACTGCCGCAGCACCTGGGCGACCGCCTCCCCTTCGGTCAGGTCTACCCCGGCCGCCCGGCCGAACAGCGACTCCGCGTCCGCAGGGGGGAGCGCCTCCAGGGACACCGGCGGCACCCCGTCCAGGCTCACCAGCCGATGGCGACTGGCGACCAGCACCGCGGACTTACCCGCGCCAGGAAGGAGCGGACGCACGTGCTCCGCGTCGACCGCGTTGTCGAGCACGACGAGCGCTCGACGCCGGGACAGTTCCGACCGCCAGAGCGCCGCGCGTTCGACCGTGTCGTCCGGAGGATGCGTGACACCCAGGGCGCCCAGCAGCCGACCGAGTGCGGCCGACGGCTCCAACGGTTCCTGGCCCGGAGTGAAGCCGTGCAGGTCGAGATAGAGCCCACCGTCAGGAAAGGACGGCGCGAGCCGGTGCGCCACGTGCACGGCGAGGCTGGTCTTCCCGACGCCCGCCATGCCGTCGATCGCGACCGCGCCCGCGCTCCGCAACAGCTCCTCGACCAGCGCCGCCTCCCTCTCGCGTCCGGTGAAGTCGGCGAGGTCGGCCGGAAGGTCGTTGCGGCGTGGGCTGGGCGCCGCTCCAGCCTTGGACGCCTCAGCCCACAACGCGCGCAGCGGACGGGGATCGCGGGCCACGACCCGGCACAGCGCCACGACGGCGTCCCAGGGCGGCACCAGCTGGCCGGTCAGATACCGGGACAGTGAGGAGCTGCTGAGACCTGCCTGGCGGGCGAGGGCGCGCACGCTGAGCCCGCTCAACTCCTTGATCCGGGTCAGCTGGGCGATCAGGGGCTCAGGTCCGCTCGACACCCGCACACGGTACCCCGTCCCAGCTCGCGGGCACCGAACAGAGTCTCATTTCCGCAGCTAGGCCGTATTCCGGGTGTCCCACGCTGTCCCACGGACGGAGCGGGTCCCGACGCGCCGGTGGTCAGATGACTCCCGTCAGAACACGACGACGAAGGAGAAAGCGATGCCGACCGAACGCATGCCGAACCCGGCGACCCTGATCCCCGAGGCGATGCAGGCGCTGATGGCCGTCAACAAGGCCATCCTGGGCGCCGGAGTGGACGCGAAACTGCTGGCGCTGAGCCACCTGCGAGCCAGCCAGATCAACGGCTGCAGCCCCTGCGTGGCCGGGGGCGTCCAGCAGCTCCGCCACCACGGCGCCACCGACGAGCAGACCCACGCCGTCGTCGCATGGCGGGAGACGCCCTGGTTCAGCGATGCGGAACGCGCCGCGCTGGCCCTGACCGAGGCCATCACCCGGCTCGCCGACCAGCCCAACCCGGTGCCCGACGAGGTGTGGGACATGGCCGCCAAACACTTCGACCAGAAGGAGCTCGCCGCACTGGTACTCAACATCGCCATCACCAACGCCTTCAACCGCCTCAACGCGCCAACCCGCCAGCAGGCGGGCGGCAAGTGGTAAAGCTGACAGAACAGGTGGGGCCCTGGGACAGGCGCGCCTGCCAAGACGAACATGGGCATGCGGTAGCGCGTGTGGGCCTCGATCCACTCGTCGAGATGCTCTCGGTCACGCTCCTGCCAGGTGACTCGTCCGTAAGCTGAGGGTGTGTCCCCCACACTGGTCCTGCTCGACGGCGTCCGCTGGCGGGGTGTGCGCGTGGTCGGCGATCGCGCGCAGACCCTGCTGGCCGTACTCGCCATGCACGGGCGGGCAGGGGTCAGCGACGAGCGCCTGGTCGAGGAGTTGTGGCCCGACGAGACGCCGGCCAACCCGACGAAGGCGCTGCAGGTGGTCGTCTCGCGGACCAGGGCGGCGACCTGCGCCGACGTCGCGCTGCGGATCCCTCGTGGATACCGGCTCGGGCTGCCCGCTGATCAGGTGGACGCGCTGCTGCTCGGTGCGCTGGTGGAGCAGGCACGGGCCGCACTGGGCGAGGACGACATGGTGCTCGCGCATCGCCGCGCCGAAGAGGCCATGGGTCTCGTGGCCGGCGGCTTGGACGGCGCCACGGGCGCACTCGCTGAGCTGAGGGGCGTCGCAGCAGGGTGGGGGGCCGAGGCGCGACGGGTGGCGGCGATCGCGCAGGGCCGGAGCGGCGCTCACGAGGGCGCGCTGCCGCTGCTGGAGGAGGCCGCGGCCGATCGACCGCACGACGAGGAGCTGCTCGCCTGCCTGCTGCGCAGCGAGGCCGCCGTACGAGGCGCCGCCGCCGCTCTGGAGCGCTACGAGCGGTATCGCGCGGGCTTGGTCGCGCGGCTCGGCATCGAACCAGGGCCTGAGCTCGCCCGCGTGTACGCCGAACTCCTCGTCGCGGATCGGCCGGTGCGTGAAGGCATCCTGTTCGACGGTTCCTCGCTGCTCGGCCGCGACGGCGACATCCATGCGGTGCACGCCCTGTTGCAGACCAACCGGGTGGTCTCGATCGTCGGCCCTGGCGGGCTGGGCAAGACGCGGCTGGCTCATGTCATCGGTAGGAACGCCGCGCAGCCCGTCGCTCACTTCGTCGAGCTCGTCGGAGTCTCCTCCCCGGAGGGCGTGGTGAGCGAGGTGGGCTCGGCGCTCGGAGTTCGGGACTCGGTCAGCGGGCGTCGTGCCCTGACCACCGGGCAGCGCTCCGACGTTCGCGCCCGGATCGCCCAGCATCTCGACCAGGCTCCGGCGCTGCTGATCCTGGACAACTGCGAGCACGTGATCGAGGCCGTCGCCGACCTGGTGGCGTTCCTGACCGTGACGACCCGCGACCTGCGGGTGCTCATCACCTCGCGCGCCCCCTTGTCGATCCCCGCCGAACGCGTCTACCTGCTCGGCGAGCTGCCCACAGGCGACGCGGTGGAGTTGTTCCGCCAGCGCGCCACGGCCGCCCGCCCGGGTGTGCGGATCGACGAGGGAGTGGTCGAGGAGGTCGTCGCCCGCCTCGACGGGCTGCCGCTCGCGATCGAGCTGGCCGCGGCCAAGGTGCGGGTGATGTCGGTGGAGGAGATCGCGCGGCGCCTGGCGGACCGGTTCGCGCTGCTGCGCGGCGGGAACCGTACGGCCCCCGACCGGCACCAGACGCTGCTCGCGGTCATCGACTGGTCGTGGAATCTGCTGGATGAGCCAGAACGGCAGGCGTTGCGGTGGTTGTCGCTGTTCGGCGACGGTTTCACACTGGCAGCGGCCGAGCACGTACTCGGCCCGGACGCCCTGCACGTCGTGGACGCGCTGACCGAGCAGTCGATGCTGAGCGTCCGCGAGACGACGTACGGCCTGCGCTACCGGATGCTGGAGACCGTCAGGGAGTTCGGGCGGATGCGGCTGAAAGAGGCGGGCGAGGAGGCGTCCGCTCGGGCGGCGCAGCGGGCCTGGGCGACGGCGTACGCCCTCGAACACGCCTCCCAGCTGTTCAGCCCGGCGCAGTTCGCGGCGGCGGACGCGTTGCGCGCCGAGGAGAGCAACCTCGCCGATCTGCTCCGGCAGGCTCTCGGCGAGCCCGATCCCGTCACGACGGTCCAGTTGCTGGCAGGCGTCGGCGCGCTGTGGTCGATCCGCGGCGACCACCCTCGGATCCTCGTTCACCGGCACGCGATCGCCCAGGTGGTCAGCGGCTGGGTGCCGCCGCCGTACCTCGTCGAGGTGACCAGGGCCGCCCTGCTGATCTCGCTCATGAACATCATGAGCATCACCGACCGCAGCGGCGATCCGCTGCGCGACCTCCTCCGTACGCTGCCCACCAGTGACACGACGGATCCCCGCATGGCGGCGATGGCCACGGTGGTGCTCGCGTGCGACGCGGCCGACGGCGCCGACCTGCGCCGCCGGCTGGCCGAGTTGTGCCGCAGCGCCGATCATGACGTGGCCTTGGCGGCGACGCAGGCGAGCGTCCACGTCCTGGAGAACGCGGGAGACGTGACCGGGGCGATCGAGGCCGCCGAGCGGACCCTGACGATGCTCCGCGAGGACGAGGGGCCGTGGTTCGCCGCGATCATGCACGCCGTGCTGGCCCATCTGGCCATGCAGCTCGGCGACCGCCGGCGGGCGGTCGGACACGCGCGGACCGCCATCCCGGTGCTGAGCCGGCTCGGCGCCACAGACGACGAGACCCAGCTCCGCGCGGTGCTGCTGGGCTCCGCGCTCGCCGACGGCGACCTGGACACCGCGGAGGCCGAGCTCGCCGAGATCACCCGGATCAACGACAACGAGGCCGTGCTCGGCGGGGTGGCGACCGTCTCGTTGTGCGCGGCCGAGCTCGCCCTCGCCCGCGGTGAGACGGCCGCCGCGCTCACGGAATACCGTCTGGCTGTCCAGCGGGCGCGCGACCTGCGCCTGCCCGGGGTGCTGCGTGCGGAGTTCACGCCGTGGACGATCATCGCGGAGTCGGTCACCCTGACGGCGTACGCGTACGACGCCCCGCCGGAAGACGTCCCGTACGGCAAGGAGCTGTTCTCCACCGTCCGGGGTTACGACCTGCTGGCCGCGGAGAACCCCATCCTCGACTACCCGGTGTGCGGCTCGATGCTCTTCGCGCTCGGTGCCTGGGGGCTGCTGCGGGAAGCCATGGCCGCCCGCGACGCGATCGGGTTGCTGGTGCTGGCCGAGCGGTTCGCGTACCACAGCAGCATGCCCAGCACGGCCTTCGAGCGGATCGAGCCGTACGCGGAGCGGGCCGCGCCAGGCATGATCGCCGCCGTGCGGGCCGAGCACGGCGATCGACGCGGCCCCGACCTGCTGGACGAGGCGCGGAGTCTCCTCAAGCAGGTCTCCGGCCGTGACGGCGGAGGTCACATGTGCCGCTTGTAGCTGCGTACCGACAGCGGGGCGAAGATCGCGATGACGATCAGGCAGGCCAGGAGCGTCCAGGCCACCTCTCCGCTGACGAGGGCGCTGTTGGCGAGGTCGCGGGCGGCCGTGACCAGGTGTGAGACCGGGTTGATCCGTACGAACGCGGCCAGCCAGCCGGGCAGGGTCTCGACGGGGACGAACGCGTTCGACAGGAACGTCAGCGGGAACAAGATCATCATGGAGATGCCCTGCACGGCCTGGGCACTCCGGGCGATCGTGCCGACCCAGGTGAAGACCCACGCCATCGACCAGCCCGTGAAGATCGCCAGCAGGATCGCGGCGAGCAGGCCGCCTGCTCCGCCGCCCGGGCGGTAGCCCATCACCAGGCCCATGCCGAAGGTCAGAGTGGCCGCGATCGTGTAGCGCAGCAGGTCGGCCACCATCGGGCCGGCGAGCGGCGCGATCCGGGCGATCGGCAGCGACTTGAACCGGTCGAAGACGCCCTTCTCCATGTCCTCGCGGAGTTGCGTGCCCGTGGCCATGCACGTCGTCAACACGGTCTGGGCGAGGATGCCGGGGATCATCAGGGGGAGGTAGCTCTCCACGTCGCCGGCGATGGCGCCGCCGAAGATGAAGGCGAACATCGCGGTGAACAGGATGGGCTGCAGTGCCACGTCGAAGAACTGCTCCGGGTTGCGGCGCATCTTCTTGAGCGCCCGCCACGCCATCGTCAGGGTCTGCCCGAGCGTCTCCCCCATGGAGACGCGCCGTCTGGCGGCCGCCACGCGGTCGGCGGCCCGGACCGCCTCGCGGGCAGGTGCGATCATGGTGCTCATCGGTTCTCCTCCGTGCCGGTTTCGTCGTCCCCGTCCGTCTCGTGGCCGGTGAGGGCGAGGAACACCTCGTCCAGGCTGGGCTTGGCCACGCTCACCGAGGAGATCGACACCCCGGCCTTGCGCAGCGCGATCAGTACGTCCGCGGCCAGGTCGGCCTGGTCGAGGGCGACGTTGAGGCGGCCCTGCTCCGGGCTGAGGACCGGGTCGGAGCCGAGGACCCGCCGCACGACCTCCACGGCGGCGGGCACCTCGCCCGGCTCGGTGAGCAGCAACTGGAGGGTGGAGTTGCCGACCGCGGTCTTCAACTCGTCGGGAGTGCCCTCGGCGACTTTGCGGCCGTGGTCGATGACGGCGATGCGATCGGCGAGCTGGTCGGCCTCGTCCAGATATTGCGTGGTCAGCAGCACCGTGCAGCCGTCGGCGACCAGACTGCGGATGGTGTCCCACATCTGGCCGCGCGTGCGCGGATCCAGACCGGTGGTCGGCTCGTCGAGGAAGATCAGCGGTGGCCTGGTGATCAGGCTGGCCGCCAGGTCGAGGCGTCGGCGCATGCCGCCGGAGAACTGCGCGATCGGTCTGTCGGCGGCCTCCTCCAGGCCGAATTGGCCCAGCAGCTCGCCGGCGATGCGCCGGGCACGCGGCCTGGCGATGCCCTGCAGGCGGCTGAAGAGCCAGAGGTTCTCGCGGGCAGTCAGGTTCTCGTCGACCGACGCGTACTGTCCGGTGACGCCGACCAGCTGGCGGATCACGTGTGGGTTGCCGGCCACGTCGACCCCGAAGATCTCGGCACGGCCCGCGTCGATATTCAACAGGGTGGCCAGCATTCGAAGCGTGGTGGTCTTGCCGGCGCCGTTCGGGCCGAGGACGCCGAAGATCTCACCGGGGCGTACGTCCAGGTCGATCCTGTCAACGGCGCGGTGCTCGCCGAACGTCTTCACCAGCCCTTCCGCACGTACGGCCAGATCGGCGCCCCCGTTGAGGGCCGGGCCGGGCCCGGTATGTCCGAGTTCTGTGATGCTCATGGCTTCACTCTCGGCGGTGTCGGTTTCACGGCACCCTCGACCGAGTTTCACCAGTTGCCAGGAGCTCCGTGGATTCGTTCCTCAGGAGAGCGCCCGTCATGGCCTCCGTCGCCCTGCTTGAGATGACCGTAGACGTTCTTGGTGATCGCGATGCCGAACCGGGTGGACGAGGCAGACGGGAAGATCACGCAGGGGAAGGGGTACCGAGGGAGGGCCGCTCGAGGCGGTCTTGAACCAGCCGCTGGCGGTGAGCAGGAATGCGGTGGGCATTCATGGCCCGTTGCAACAGATCAGAATCGAACCCGTGCGTGCCCATGTAGTCGAGGAGCGGGCCATATCGATCAGCCCGGTCTCGCAGGAGCTCCGAAACCAACCGGAGTTCCAGCCGAACTACCGGCACATGGTGAGAGCCGCAGGTGATCAGGACGTAATGCTGCCATGGCCCGCTGCCTACACATTCCATCGCGTCCGAATCGACTTGCCTCTCGACGGTGCTGAGCTCCAGGTCGACCCCGTTCACATCGAACCTGGTGAAGTATTGCGAAGACTCGGGGAGCCATGAGGCGGTATATAGGCAGGGGAACGATGAGAGTGCTGCGGCGAACGTATCCACGTCCTCTCGACTGGCGAGCAAGATGTCGATGTCCCCAACAGGGAGTGGGACGCCTTGCAGGAGTGCGGCGCCTGTGCCACACACGCGATACGCCATGTCGGTGTCCGCAGCTTTGAGTGCAACGAGCGCCATGTCTAATGCCGTAGTTATATCCGTCAGGTTGAGTGTTCTTTTCCCGTCGCCCATGTAGATCAACGTACCAATCATGCAAGTGCAGGCGTCAGGCGTCCCGAGGCCCAGTGGGAGCCATCTCGGGAGCCACGCGAACGGACGATCACGGGCTGAGCCGAACGAGACGGTCCTGTGCCACGGCGGTCCTCAGCAGGGTCGATGAGGCTGTCCTGTTGTCGATCATGTGACGTTCGAATGTGATGGGCGGCAGGCCGTTGTAGGGGCTGCGTGTCTATTGCCGGGCTTGTGTCGAGTTGAGATTCGGACGTCGCGACTTCCTGGACTCCCAGGCCCAGCCAACCGAGATGAGAACGATGATGGTGATCACGATCAACGAGACCAGCGCGGCGTACTTTCGGTCCTGAGGCATCACCGAGTGCAGGAGAATCTGGGCGACGCCATCAAGGGCGAAACCGGCGGCGCCGCCACCGAAGAGGAGTCCGACGACACCGACGACGACGGTGACGGTCTGACCGGCGACCGGCGGTACGAAGCGCGCGATTCCGGCGCACAGTAAGCCGACGAAACAGACGTCAACGACGATGACGACCAACACGGCGACCCCCTTGAGGCCGCCTCGCTCCACATACCCCAAGAGGCGGTCCGAGGCGACGCCGACGTGCGTGAGGCCGGCGACGGCGAGTGTGGCGATGATCGCCATCATCACCGCGACGCCCTTTTGCTGCCACTTCGTCGTGGTTTCCCGCGGTGCGAGGAGCTTGGTGCCACGCTGCGTGCGGACGTGAGTGGGCGGCTGCTCACCGGTCATGGTCAGCGCCTCTGCGGCCGTCGGCCTGTTGTCCGGGTCCTTGTCCAGGAGCCGGGTGATGAGCTGCGTGAGCCGCCCAGATCGTTGCGGCGCCGGGGCCTCCTCCAGCAGAACCGCGGTCAGCGTCGCGGGCTGGGTGTCGCGGCGGAACGGCGAGACGCCCTCGACGGCCTGGTAGAGGGTCGCGCCGACGGAGAACAGGTCGCTGGTCGGGAGTCCGTCGGTGCCGTGCAACCGTTCGGGGGCCATGTACTCGGGCGAGCCGACGAACATCCCGGTGGCGGTCAGAGTGGTATCGGTGTTGTGGACCGCGATCCCGAAATCGGTGAGCAGGACCTTCCCGTTCTTGGCGAGCATGACGTTGGCCGGCTTGATGTCGCGGTGCACGATTCCTTCCTGGTGCGCCGCGCCGACCGCCGCCAGCAGTGCCACGGCGACGTTCGCGGCCGTGTCCACCGGCAGCGGTCCGTACGCCTTGATGTGCTCGTCCAGCGAGCAGCCGTCGATCAGCTCCATGACGATCCAGGGGAGGCCGTTCTCGACGACGACGTCGTGGATCGCGACGATGTTCTCGTGCTTACGCAGCCGGGCGGCGTTGCGGGCCTCACGCGTGGCGCGCGTCAGCCGCTCGGCCTGCTCGGCCTGTGACATCCCCGGCAGGAGCCGCAGTTCCTTGATGGCCACGTCGACGTCCAGGGTCTCGTCACGGGCCTGCCAGACCCGTCCGAAGCCGCCGGACCCCAGTTCGGCGACCAGCCGATACCGTCCGCCCACCACGTGACCGGTCCCCGTCGATGTCATGGCCACCCCGCCCGCCTTGCCCGCACGACAGTTGATCAGAGTACATCCACCGGTATGGGCACCGTGCCCGCTTTGACATGACGTGCGATAGGCCCAGCCCTCCGTGTGGTCAGGTGCCGAAGCCGCCGTCGGGATGCCCTGGAGGGAGATGCCACCGGCAGGCGGCTGCCGCTTCGGTCAATCCACACGTGCCCAGAAGTCGTACGGACCCCGCCCAGGACGGAACCCGTGAGCCTCCGCGCCGCCTCCCGGAACCTGCGGGCGACGGTTGACGGCTCCGCCCAGGCCCTCTTGTTGAAGGCGGCCAGGAACTGCTGCTGCCTGCAACGCAGGCACGACATCCCCAAGGGGAAACGGGCGTACGTCGTGGACGTCATCTGCCGCTACATCGAGTCACCCACCAGCGGCCCGCAAGGCTTGGCGGGCAGGCGGTGGTGATGGTTCAGGACGGGTTCTCCCGTAGTTCCTTGGTGGCCGATCGGTAGGCCTCGCCGACGCGGGTGAACAGGCCCAGCAGCACCGGTACCTGTTCTGGCGTGTAGTGCGCGCTGATCGCGTCCAAGTGCCGCCTGGACGCCTCGCAGGCGGCGTAGTAATCGTCCATGCCGCCTTCGACCAGCTCCACGGTGACCGTGCGCCGATCACGTTCGCCGCGCACCCGTCGCGCGTAGCCCGCCTTCTCCAGCCTGTCGATCAGCCGGGTTGTCGAGGCAGAGGGCAGCCCGAGCTCCTCGGAGATCGCTCCTACGGCGAGTGGTCCGCGCATCTCCAGCAGGATGGCGGCGGCGACGTCGACGGGTTGCAGGCCTAGCCGGTCGGCGACCGCCTCGTTGTGCAGAAGGACCGCGATCAGGAACTCGCGGTAGACGTCCGCTTCCGGGTGCTGTTTGCTGGCCACTTTCCCAACCTACTTCACTACGATGTATCTTCAAATCGGAGATACTCCGAAGTGGAGGAGATATGGAGATCCTTGTCATTGGCGCCGGGGTGGGCGGTCTGGCTGTCGCGCGCAGCCTGCTGGCCGCCGGTCACCGGGTGCGGGTTTTCGAGCAGGCTCCGGCCCGGCGGACGGGCGGTGCGGCGGTGACCATCTTCAGCAACGGCGCCGCCGTACTGAGTGATCTCGGCGTCAGCCTGGACGGCGTCGGCGGGCGCATCGACCGGATCGACGCGCTCACCTCCGACGGTCGGCTGCGCACCAGCATGAACCTGGCCCACGCGGCCGACCGTTTCGGCTTCGAGACCAAGGCGATCTCCCGCCGCGACCTGCTGGGACGCCTGGCGGACGGGCTGCCCGACGACCTCGTCCGCTACGGGGTGAGCTGCCAGAGCGTGACTCAGGACCGTGGCCAGGTCACGGCGGCCTTCAGCGACGGGTCGACGGCCACGGGAGACCTGCTCGTCGGAGCTGACGGCCACCACTCGGTGGTACGGCGCTGCCTGTGGGGCGAGGGTGTCGTCCAGCCGGCGACCTTCGGCACCTGGCAGGGCCTCAGCCCGATCGACATCGATCTCACCGGCTCGAGCCTGCACCTCATGATCACCGGGCGAGAGGGCGCGTGCGGGCTGATGTCCGCCGGGGACGGCCTGCTGCAGTGGTGGTTCGACGTGCGCTGGTCACCCGCCGATCCGCGGCCCGCCGCACCGCTGGCCGAGCTGAGGCGCCGGTTCGGGCACTGGGCGTCGCCCGTCCCCGAGGTGCTCGCCGGCGCGTCCGAGGACGACCTCGGCTTCTTCGGGCACCACTGGAACAAGGTCCGCCAGGTGTGGGGGGAGGGCCGCATCACCCTGGTCGGCGACGCCGCCCACACCATGCCGCCCACGCTGGGGCAGGGCGCCAACCAGACCCTCGAGGACGTGTGGGTGCTCGGACGCGAGCTCGCCAAGGGCGGCGACGATCCGGTGGTACGACTGCGCGCCTACGAGAAGGCCCGCTATCCGCACATATCCCTGGTTTCCCGGCTGGCCAGGCGCAGTCCCGCCAACTGGCGCATCCCGCCGGTGATTGGCCGACTGTTTCCCGAAACGTCCCAGACCACCATGCTCGCCCGCTTCAGCAACCGCCTTACGGCGTCTGCTGTGTGAGCTCTCTTGCCCCACGCCGTATCCCCAGCGCCGTCGCCTTCGCCGGAAGAGGTCGACGTACTCCTTGATGGGCGGCCGTCCTCCCGGGAGCAGTACGTAGCCCTGCGAATGGGGAGTCGCTCTTGACTTGGCTCATGGCTGTAGCTTATCTCTAGAGTTCAACTCTAGTTAAGTCTGGGCGCCGATCACAGGAGGAACCCCATGCAGGCCATTGCCAACACCCAGCAAGCGGAAGCGTGGAACGGCTGGGAAGGCGTCCACTGGGCGCAGAACCGGGCCCGATACGACGCGACAGTCGCCGCGTTCAACGACGACCTCTTCCGTGCCGCCGCGATCGACGAGGGCGACCGCGTCCTCGACATCGGCTGCGGCACCGGCCACATCACGCTGCTGGCCGCACGCCAGGCGTCCCGAGGGCAGGTCGTCGGCGTCGACATCTCGGCGCCGATGCTGGAACGCGCCCGTGCCGACGCGGCGGAGCAGGGCATCACGAACGTCAGGTTCGAGCAGGGGGACGCCCAGGTTCATCACTTTCCCGACGGTGGCTTCGACGTCGCGATCAGCCGTGGTGGGGTGATGTTCTTCGACGACCTGGTGGCCGCGTTCGCCAACGTCCGGCGAGGGCTGCGGCCAGGTGGGCGGCTCGTGTTCATGGGCCCGCAGGGCGGCAGCCCCGACAGTGAGTACGCCCGTGCCACTGGGGCGCTGAAGCCGCTGATGCGCGGGCCGTCGCCCGCTGCGCGGGGGATGGGCTCCCTGGTCGATCCGGCCCGGATCCACGAGGTGCTCGGCGAGGCCGGGTTCGCCGACGTGGGCGTCGTCCCGGTCGAAGCGCCGATGGACTACGGTCGCGACGCCGCCGACGCGGCCGAGTTCATCCTCGGTCAGGGGCCGGTTCGCTTCAACCTGGAAGGGGTCGACCGGGCCGTCGTCGAACGGGCGCGGGAGGAGCTGCGGGCGGGGCTCGTGGCGTACGAGACCTCGGAGGGGGTGCGCATCTCCGGCGCCGTCTGGGTGGTGAGCGCCACCCGTCCGTGAGCCGTGCGGCGCTCGGCGGGCGCTGGGGGCAAGGGGTCAGCCGAGAGCGTCCAGCAACTCGCGTTCGCGCTGGGCGCTGAGGCCGGCACGTCGTGACCGGTCCAGGCCCTGCTCGCGTTCCCAGACCAGTGTGTCTGCCAGCAGTTCGGCCCGGGGCCGATGACGGAGCCCCGCAGCGCGCGCCGCAGACCCGTTCCGGGCCGAGAAACCCTCCCAGCCGGGCTCGACCAGCCACATCGGCAGCGACTCGGCCCCCATGTACTCGGCCACACCGTTCGCCAGCAGCCACGCCGACTCGGCGGCGACCACCGGGCCGACGTGCCCGCCGATAGCACGGGACAACTCGATCCACTCTCCGAACGGAACGACCGGACCGACAGCGTTGAATGTGCCGATGCTCCCCGTCTCGGCGGCGTCGAGCAGCCAGGCGGCGAGGTCCCGCACGTCGACCGCCTGTGTCGGGTTGGCCGGTGTATCGGGAACCAGCATCGGCCCGTGCGGATCGCGTGCGGCACGTGCCACCCAGTAGCCGGAGCGTCCGCTGTGGTCGCCAGGACCGCCGATGAGACCAGCGCGCGCGATGAGCAGGCGGTCGCCCACCACCGCCGTCGACGCCTGCTCGCAGGCCACCTTCGCCTCGCCGTACAACGCGCGGTCGACCTCACTGCGGTCGGTCGGAGCAAGCAGGGCCGCGGACTCGTCCGCGTCCGGCGTGGCATGGGAGGCGTAGGCGTTGCCGGAGGACACATAGGCCCAGTGCGTGGCCCTGCCGCCCAGTGCGTCGAGCGCCCCGCGGACGAAGCCAGGTTGCCAGGACACCTCGATGACCGCATCCCATTCGCGGTCGAGCAACGGTTGGTACGCCAAAGGATCGCGCCGGTCGGCGGCCACCAGCCTCGCTCCGTCCGCGACGTGTCCGCTTTCGCCGCGAGCCAGGCATGTCACCTGGTGGCCGCGCTCGATCGCCTGCCTCGACAGCTCCCGGCCCACCCATGCCGTCCCGCCCAGAATCAAGAGCTCCATCCCGCCACCCAAGCACCGCGGACCCGGGCACCCAAGGCGGGTTCACCGATAGCGGACCCGATTCGCTGACAGCGGACCGATGCTGAAGCGTCGGGTTCACCGGAACCTTGAAGCGTGACTGCTCACGACGCGGCCCGTCTGTTGCCGGACGCCCTGGTGCTCCGCGACCGCTGCCGATCGATGGCAGAGCCCGAGGCGGGGCTACTCCGGCGTGTCGAGGCCCGCGTAGGCACGGCACTCCGCGTGTGTGCTCGGCAGATTCCAGGACCGCAAGATGGACATGAAGTTGACCCAGCGCCACGTCTCCGGCCCAAGCTCGGCCAGGACCTGCACGACCCGCCGCTGAGGGGCGGTCAGTTCCTCGAACGGTGGCAGGGGACGGGGTGCGCCGTGCGGGAATGTCAGTCTCAGCGCCGCCGCGGTCATCGAGAACGTCGCGACCTCCGAGGTCCGCGACAGGCCCTTCACCACCGCCTCCACGGTTTCGGCCGGCAACTGGTGGTCGAGCGTGGCCAGCGTCTGTGACGCGTAGCCGCGCAGATCACCGTCCAGGAAGCTGACCGCGGGTTCCGCGTCTGTCTCCGGCGGGATCATGCTCGCCTCCGCCAAGGCGCCGATCACTTCGGGCTCGACGACGCCGAGCCGTGTGAGGGCTATGGCAGCGGACAGGCGTAGCAGCGGCTCGGGACCGTTGAGGTAGTCGTGGAACTGCGGAACCAGGCCGGTGGCCGTGAGCAGCCCGGCGGAGATGATCGCGTTGGCCGTGACGCCGGTGGCGGTTTCGCGTACGAGGAGAGCCTGGAGCGCGGCGACGGAACCCACTGCCTCCTCCGGGAACCAGCCCAGGAGATAGGCGGTGGCGGCCCGGATCAGTGGGTCGTCATCGTCCAGCAGCCGACGCAAGGCGGGAACCTCGGCCCGTACGGCGTCGTAGGCGCCCAGTTCGGCTTGCGCGTATCGCAGCGCCTCGGCGTGGTCGTACGTGTCACGATTGATGCTCCTGACGCGGCGTTCACCGGCGTCCTGGGCTGCCTCGACCCATAGGTCGAGTTTGCGGCGCTCTTCGGCCGGATCCGCGGAACGCATCCGGTTGATCTCCGCCCGCCAGCCCGTGATGTCGACACCGCCCGGCAGGTAGCCCTCGTCGTATCCGATCGCCACCGCGGCGAGCAGTTGCACGATTTCATCCCGCTTTAGGGTGCTCGGATCGAGGGCCAGCCGGGCCAGGAACGGGACCGCCGGTGCGGTCGCCGGGTACCTGCTGCCCTGGTGAAAGATGTTGCCGTACAGCTCGTACAGGGCGCGTTCGCGCTCGTCGGGCGACTCCGAGCGTAACGCGCGCAGCTGCTCGGGAACGTCATCCGCAGGTCCGTAGGCGTGCTTCAGGTCTGCCCAATGGATCTTGTCGAGTCCTGCCAGCACATCGCTCATGGCGTGCAGTGTGGCAGCCGCCACCGACATCGCGGTACGGACCGGAAGGCTGGTTCGAACCTGCTCGGTCGCGCAGCAGCTCAGCGGCTCTCCAGGGAGATTCCGAAGGGCCTTGTGAGTACGGCTACCGGCCGTGTTGTGAGATCGCGGTCTCCACGGCGGTGAGCCAGGCGGTGCGGTCCGGGGTGGCGAAGTGGTGGTGGCAGTTGCGGCATTCCCAGCTCTCTTCGAGGTCGTCGTCCCAGACGACGCAACCCGCGAGCACGATCTTCCCCGCGGCGGCTGCCTGGTGGGCGGCTTCGGTGGGCAGGCCGAAGAGGACGGGCAGGACCTCGCCGGCGCAATTGGGGCAGGTGGGGGCAGTCACCTCTCCATGGTGCAGGAAACGGCAGTGGTCCGGGTGGCTGAGCTGCGGTCGGTAATGCTGCCGAAATTCCGGACATGGGATTGGTGACTGATGATCCAAGTGAGGAGGCCGCATGGGTTCAGACCCCCACGGCCGGTTCGTGCAGATATACGAACACGCTTACCGTCCCATCCTCGGGTACGTCCTGCGTCGCTGTGAGGACCCCGATGACGCGGCCGACGTGGTCGCCGAGACGTTCGCCACCGCGTGGCGGCGCATCGACGAGGTCCCTCCGGGCGACGAGGCCAGGCTCTGGCTGTACGGCGTGGCACGCAGGGCCCTCGCCAACCACCGCCGCGGCGAGCGACGGCACGAGCAGCGCACCGCCGCGCTGCGCGAGCAGCTGAACGCCTCCCCCGAGCTGGCCGGTCCGCCCGCAGCCGAGTACACGCAGTTCGGCCGGGCCTTCAGGAGTCTGTCTGACGACGACAGGGAGCTGCTGTCGCTGGTCGCGTGGGAGCGGCTCGACACCAAGCAGGTGGCACGCACGCTCGGCATCACGCGCAACGCCGTACGCGTCCGGCTGCACCGGGCGCGCAGGCGGTTCGCGCGTGCCCTGTCCGACGCCGGCATCGACATTCCGCTCCTCGAGAGGACCGCGCTGTGAATCTGACCGATCTAGCGAGAGTGCACGACGACGACCTGGGGGGCGACCCCGCTGGGCAGGCGTCCGGAGCGGGGGCCCGGATGCTGCTGGAGTCGATCATGTCCGAGCCGCCGGGGCGGAGCGGCAGGCGGTGGGCGAGGAGGTTGCGCGGACCGGTGCCGTGGCTGGCGTCGGCGGCTAGCCTGGCCGCCGCCGCGCTGGTGGTCATGACGGTGACGGCACCGGACGGGCAGGTCCCGAACCCGACGTCGACCTTGGCTGCGCCGACAGCGGAGCCGTCGGCGCAGCGGATCCTGCTCACCGCCGCGTCCGCCGTGATGAAGGCGCCCACGTCGGGCGCGTACTGGCGGACGTCCAAGATCTACGGCATGGACGCGATCTCGCCTGATCGCGGCTACGTCATCAGGCGGCGCTTCTCCAAGGAGGAGTGGCTGGCGCGCCGGCCGGGGGCGCAGAGCTGGTGGGTGACGCAGTACCTCGGCGCGAAGCCGCTCACGGACGAGGACGAGGCCGCCTGGCGGAAGGCGGGCTCGCCCACCCAATGGAAGTACCCGATCGACATGACCGGGTACGAAGGGGTCAACTCGGGGGAGGTGGTGCGGGCCGCCGCGGAGGAGAAGGTGGGCTCGCGGCTGCGCGGCAAATGGAAGAACTCGGGAGGGTCGCTGACGAAGGAACTCGTCGGCTGGGACGAGATCTCCCGCATCCCGAGCGGTGAGCAGGAGCTGCGCGCCTACCTCGAACAGCGCATCACCGCCCAGGCCAAGGGCGGCCGGGAGGGCGATCCCCAGTGGCGGGAGGGGGCCCTGCAGGGGAGCTGCATGGAGATCGTCTTCGGCCTGCCCGTCTCGCCGGCCGTCCGCGCGTCCGCCTATCGCATCCTGGCCGGCCTGCCCGGGATGAAGTCCCTGGGCAGGGTGAAGGATCCGCTGGGCCGTACGGGCGAGGCGCTCGGCTACCAGATGGCCGGCCGCGCACGGCAGAACTCCTACGACGTCACGCACGTGATCGACCCGGAGACGGGTCTGCCGCTCGCGCAGTGGACGACGACCACGGTCGAGCTCGCCAGCGGTCGTAGCGCGAAGGTCACCTCCTTCACCGCCTACCAGGAGATGGGCTGGACGGACGCCAAGCCGTCGCTGCCCGCCAAGCGCGAATGATCGCGCTGAAATGGAGCTATGCAGCTGACCAAGCGCTTGCTACGCTCCGGTCATGGTGTCCACCGTGGTCTGGGGTACCGGCAACATCGGCCGCGCGGCCATCCGCGCGGTCGAGGCCCACCCGGTGCTGGAACTCGCGGCCGTGCTCGTCCACAACCCCGACAAGGTGGGACGAGACGCGGGCGATCTCGGCGGCCTCGGCCACGAGCTGGGAGTCGCGGCGACCGGCGACGTCGAGGCGGTGCTGGCCGCCGGGCCGCGGGCCGTGGTGTACGCGGCGTCCGGCGACATCCGTCCCGACGAGGCGCTCGCCGACATCGTCAGGGCGATCCGCGCCGGAGCCGTGGTCGTCACCCCGTCGCTGTACGCGCTCTACGACCACCGCAACGCCCCGCCTGAGCTGCGCGAACCGGTGCTGGCCGCCATCGCGGACGGCGGCGGCTCGCTGTTCGTCTCCGGCGTGGACCCCGGCTGGGGCAACGACGTCCTGCCGCTGCTGATCAGCGGACTCGGCGCCACCGTGGACGTGATCCGCTGCCAGGAGATCTTCGACTACTCCACCTACGACCAGGCCGACTCGGTCCGGTACCTGGTCGGCATGGGCCAGCCGATGGACTACGAGCCGCCGATGATCGCGCCGACGGTCCCGTCCATGGTGTGGGGCGGGCAGGTGCGGCTGATGGCCAGAGCCCTCGGCGTCGAACTGGACGAGATCCGCGAGACCGTGGACCGGCGCCCGCTCGACTCCACCGTGAGCACGCGGACGATGGGCGAGTTCGAGGCCGGCACCCAGGGCGCGGTGCGGTTCGAGGTGCAGGGCGTCGTCGAGGGCGAGCCCCGCATCGTCGTCGAGCACGTCACGCGCGTCCACCCGTCCTGCGCGCCTGACTGGCCGGTGTCGCCCAACGGCGAGGGGGCGCATCGGGTGATCATCGAGGGACGTCCGCGCATCGAGGTCACCGTCGAGGCCACCGACGAGGACGGCAACCGGTCCGCGGGCGGGAACGCCACCGCGGTCGGGCGGCTGGTGGGCGCCGTCGACTGGCTCGTGGACGCCGAACCCGGGCTGTACGACGCCCTGGACGTCCCCCTGCGGCCCGCAGTCGGCAAACTCGGAAGGAAACGACCATGAAGATCGACATCCCCGAGGGCAGGGACGCGATCGAGTACGTGTGGGGCGAGATGGTCCCCGGCATCGGGGTCGCCGCCTCGACGTTCTCGCTGTCGGTGTATGCCCACACGACCCTCGGGCTCCGCGAGTTCGAGGCGGCGCGGCTGCGCGTCGCGCAGATCAACGGGTGCGCCTTCTGCCTCGACTGGCGGACCGAACGGGACGGGCAGAAGGTCGAGGACGGGTTCGCCGACGCGGTCACCGACTGGCGCACCACCGACGCCTTCGACGACCGCACCCGGTTGGCCGCCGAGTACGCCGAGCGGTACGTCCTGGACCACCACGGCCTCGACGACGAGTTCTGGACCCGGATGACCGCGCACTACAGCCAGCTCGAGATCGTGGAGCTGAGCATGAGCATCGGCTCCTGGCTGGCGTTCGGCCGGCTCAACCACGTACTGGGCCTCGACACCGTGTGCGTGCTGTCCAGCGGCCCAACCCCCTCCACCAGGCGGACGGACGCGTAGGGCACCTCATCGCGCGAGCACGCTTCTCATATCGCCAGTTCTCATGACGCTAAATCTCATATCGCCAAGTCTCATGTCTCTGAGTCTCATGTCGTCGAGAGCGAGGAAACCCCCATGAGCATCTCGGGCGGTACTGGCAGCAAAGGCGTTTCACGCCGTGGATTCATCACCGGAACCGGTTCTCTCCTCGGAGTCGCGGCCCTCGGCGGTCGCGCCACGGCGGCCCAGGCGCGGGCCGTCCCCACGGCCGCTCCGATCGCCACGGGGGCCCACGTGCCCGCCCTGGTGATCGGCACCGGATACGGCGGCTCCGTCACCGCGTTACGTCTCGCCCAGGCGGGCGTCGACGTGCACATGATCGAGATGGGCATGGCCTGGGACACGCCCGGCTCCGACGGCAAGATCTTCTGCAACACCCGCGAGCCGGACTACCGCTCCTACTGGCTGCGCACCAGGACCAAGGCGCCGCTCAACTACTTCCTCGGCTTCCCGATCGACAGGGACATCCCCCGCTACACCGGCATCCTGGACGCCGAGGAGTTCAGCGGCATCACGGTCTACCAGGGCCGCGGTGTCGGCGGCGGTTCGCTGGTCAACGGCGGCATGGCCGTCACCCCCAAGCGCGAGAACTTCGGCGCCATCCTCCCGTCGGTGAACGCCGACGAGATGTACAACGTCTACTACCCGCGCGCCAACGCCGGGCTCGGAGTCGGCATCGTCGACCCGGCCTGGTTCGACACCACCGCCTGCTACCAGTACGCCCGGGTCGGCCGCAAGCACGCCCAGCGTTCCGGCTTCCCGTTCGTCTTCGTGCCCGACGTGTACGACTGGAACTACATGAAGCAGGAGGAAGCCGGCACCGTCACCAAGTCGGCGCTGGCCGGAGAGATCCTCTACGGCAACAACTACGGCAAGAAGTCCCTGCAGAAGACGTATCTCGCCCAGGCCAGGGCCACCGGCAAGGTCGCCATCTCGCCGCTGCACAAGGTCACCTCGGTCGCTCCGGCGTCCGGTGGCGGCTACACGGTCGTCATCGACCAGATCAACACCAACGGCGACACCACGGTCACCAAGACCGTGACCGCGGACAGGGTGTTCTTCGCCGCAGGCAGCGTCGGCACCAGCAAGCTGCTGGTCAGGCTGAAGGCCACCGGCGCGCTCCCCAACCTGAACGACGAGGTCGGCAAGGGGTGGGGCGACAACGGCAACGTCATGTGCGGCCGCGCCAACCATCTGTGGGACCCGACCGGCAGCCTCCAGTCGGCCATCCCCTGCTCCGGCATCGACAACTGGGCCGCCGGGGGCGCTTTCGCCGAGATCGCGCCGCTGCCCACCGGGATCGAGACCTTCGCCTCGTTCTACCTGTCGATCACCAAGAACCCGAACCGTGCCCAGTTCTCCTGGAACGCCGCGACGAGTGCGGTCGAGCTGAGCTGGCAGACGTCCTGGAAGCAGGCGTCGATCGACATGGCCAAGACGATCTTCGACAAGATCAACGCGAAGGAGGGGACGATCTACCGGACCGACCTCTTCGGCATCTACAAGATCTGGGGCGACCACCTCACGTACCACCCGCTCGGCGGCGCCGTCCTGAACAAGGCCACCGACAACTACGGCCGCCTCGCCGGCTACCCCGGCCTGTACGTCATCGACGGCGCGCTGATCCCCGGCAACACCAGCGTCAACCCGTTCGTCACCATCACGGCGCTCGCCGAACGGAACATCGAAAAGATCATAGCCACCGACCTGTGACGATCAAGCGACCTCGGCCTTCTGGCGGGACCTGAGGAAGGCGTCGAGTTCGGCCTGCTGCTCACCGTCGAAGGCGCGCCTGGGGAGGAAGGCCGCGCACTGCTTGTTCACGTAGAACAGCCAGAACTCGGGGCCGATCACGATACGTCCGAACAGGGACCACCGCATCGTCATGGTGGACTGCTCGGTTCGGCACTCGTACCCGTCGCCGGTCACCCGGATCGTGGTGGGCACGCAGAGGTAGGTGAGCTGCCGCCTGGCGACCCGGCCGATCGACCAGGTGAGTGCGAGCGGGAACACGACCGCGCCGGCGAACATGCCGACACCCAGGCCGATGGAGTCCACCAGGATGCAGACGAGACCCGACACCACCAGGACCACCGGTAGCACCAGATAGGAGACCTTCAGTTGGCGCTTCAAACCCTGTTGAAGCGCTCGTGCCACTTCGTCGGGAGTGGGTTGATAGCTGACTGAGAAGTGCACCGTGCCGCCTTTGTCTGATGTGCCGCCCATCATGCAGGGGCGCCGCACACCCTCGCAACGTCGCGCATTCATAGCCGGAAGGGGGTGACGGTGGGGTTAACGGCGCCGCTAACCGCCGATCAACCGGTTTCCGGCGACGGTGGCAAGCATGATCAGAGCCCTTTGCGCCGCCGTTCTGGTGGCGGCCTGCTCCGTGCCCGCCTCGGCCTCGTCGGCGCGGGGGACGTGTCCGCGCTGCGCGCCGCGATCACCGCAATGGTCGCCGGACTGCACGACAACCACGCCCGCTGGTTCAGGCCGGCTCCGCCGCAGCAAGGCGGACCGACCGGGACGGGCATCATGGGCCTGTCGGCGCTGCAGGGCCCGCAGCTGGACCCGGCGGCCCGGGCGCCGCTGTTCGTCACGCACGTGCTGCCCGGCAGCCCCGCCGCCAAGGCCGACGTCAGGCCCGGCGACATCGTCGTCAAGGTCGACGGCGTGCCGGTGTTCACGGGCGACACCGTGAACCAGGGGGCCATCGACGCCCTGGCCTCCGACACGGTGAAGCTCACGCTCAAGCGTCCCACGACGGGACGGACCCGCAGCGTCGAGCTCAAGGCGGGCCCCCTCACGCTGCCGCCCCCGGCGGTGACGTCGAAGACGCTCCCCAGCGGCGTCGCGTACGTCCGGCTGCCCGGGTTCTTCGACGGAGCCGCCGACCAGGTCATCGCCAAGCTCCAGGACAAGCCGAAGGCGGTCGTCCTCGACCTGCGCGGCAACGGCGGCGGGTCGCCTCGCGAGGTGACGCGGCTGCTCGGCGCGTTCGCGCACGGCAAGGTCACCAGCTACTTCTGCCCGCTCAAGGGCGACTGCGTGTCCAACCGGACCGACGACAGCGTGCCGCTGCTCGGCCTCCCGCTGGTCGTCCTCACCGGCCGTGCGTGCGCGTCGGCCTGCGAGGACTTCAGCGCCGCCGTCAAGGACAACGGCCTGGGCACTCTCGTCGGGACCCGCACCGCCGGAGCCGTCTCCGGCCCGTACCGGGGGTACCTGCTGGACGACGGCAGCGTCCTGCTGCTGCCCCAGGTCCGGCACCTCGGCCCCGCCCGCGAGATCATCGACACGATCGGCGTGCCGGTCGACCACTACGCCCCCATGACCGCCCTCGACCTGGCCGCCGGGCGCGACCCGGGCGTGGCCAAGGCCCTCGAACTGCTGTAGGTGAATCGCGGTCTCGGCCTTCGCCCATGAAAGGGACTTGATCGCGCACGTTTCCTGGCCTATAGCTGTTCGGGTGACCCACCCCCCTTCTCAGCCCGAGGATCCAGAGACCGTGCCGTACGGATTCCCTTATGAGCAGGCTCCGCCGCAGCCGGTTCCTCGTCCTCCAGTGCCCTCCGGGCTCGCCAAGGCCAGCTTGGCGTTCGGGATAGTGGCCGTAGTCCTGTGCTGTGTGGTCAGCGTCTTCAGACCATTGACTTCCTACGGACTGTTCAGCGTCGCGGCCGTCGTCACGGGACACATGGCAAGGAAGGAGATCAAGACCGGGGTCTACAGCGGCAACAAGATCGCGACGGTCGGTCTGGTTCTCGGCTACGTCACGCTGCTGTTCACGATCTATTGGTTGTTCCGCGCCTGAGGCGCTGACTGGGAGGGCGTGCGTCACGTCCATCCACCCGGCGCTGCCGCCGATGACATGTGCGCGGGGGAGTAACACGTAGACGTAGCCGGACATCTACCCTTACATGACTCTTTTTGATCAAGAGGAAGGTGGGGGCGTCCCGTGTATTTAAGCAGGGGACTCGTCCCGGCCCTTCTGGCGGCGACGGTCGGCATCACCCCCGTATCAGCCCCTGGAGCCGCCGCCGAACAGCCCGGCGCGGGCAGGGCCGACAGCGTGACCCTGATCACCGGTGACAAGGTCACGGTCATCGGCACGGCGTCCCGGGTGGAACCCGGCCCCGGCAGGGAGGTGGCGTTCACCAAGCAGGTGCTGGACGGTCACCTGTACGTGATCCCGTCCGACGCGCGCCCGCTGGTCACGCAGGGTGTGCTCGACCGGCGGCTGTTCGACGTCACCCAGTTGCTGGCCTGGAGGTACGGCGACGCCGACAAGGGCGACATCCCGTTGATCACGCAGTCGGCCAAGGGGGCGGCCCCTGCGCTCAGGGGCGCGCAGGGCACCCGGCAGCTCGCCGGCCTCGGCATGACCACGCTGCGCCTGCCCAAGAGCGGCGCGGCGCAGACGTGGAAGGAGCTGGCGGACGGCGCCCGCACTCTGGCCGGAGGCGCGACGAAGATCTGGCTGGACGGCCTCCGGTCCCCCAGCCTCGACCGGAGCACCAAGCAGATCGGCGCCACCGAGGCGTGGAAGCAGGGGATGACCGGCGAGGGGGTCACGGTCGCCGTCCTCGACAGCGGCTACGACCCCAACCATCCGGACCTGAAGGGCGTGGTAACCCAGGAGCGCAACTTCAGCGATGAACCCGACATCCGTGACCACGACGGTCACGGCACTCATGTCGCCTCGATCATCGCCAGTAACGACGCGAAGTACCGGGGCGTGGCCCCCGGTGCGCGGCTGGCCATCGGCAAGCTGGGCAGTTTCAGCTACAGCGACTCCGCCCTCCTGGCGGGCATGGAGTGGGCCGCTCTCGATGTCAAGGCCAAGATCGTCAACATGAGCCTGGGCGGCCCAGGCGATCCCACGATCGACCCTGTGGAAGAAGCGGTGAACACCCTGTCGGCCCGGACGGGCACGCTGTTCGTCGTCGCCGCGGGCAACGGCGGCAGCAGCAAGCCGGTATCCAGCCCGGCCACCGCCGACGCCGCCCTCGCGGTCGGTGCCGTTGACAGGCAGGACCAGGTGGCGGACTTCTCCAGCCGAGGCCCCCGCGAGGGCGACCACGCCATCAAGCCCGACATCACCGCGCCGGGGGTTGAGATCGTCGCGGCGGCGGCCGAGGGCACCGCCGATGGTGCCCACGTCGAGAAGTCCGGCACCTCCATGGCCGCGCCGCACGTGGCAGGGGCCGCCGCGATCCTCGCCCAGCGCCACCCCGACTGGACCGGCCAGCAGCTCAAGGCCGCGCTGGTCGGCAGCGCCGCGCCTTCGCCCGGCGCCACGCCCTTCCAGCAGGGCACCGGACGAGTGGACCTGGTCCGTGCCCTGAAGCAGCAGGTCATGGTCGAGACGAAGGACGCCTGGGCCGCCTTTCTCTGGGACGGCCCGGACGGCCGCAAGCAGACCGGGACCATCACCTACACCAACACCGGCGACGCCCCGGTCACCCTCGACCTGGCCGCCGAGGGCGAGGTGCTGAAACTCTCCACCCAGCGTCTCGACGTGCCCGCCAAGGGGCAGGCGTCGGTCACGCTCAGCATCGACGCCACCGGCAAGAACCCCGGCGACTACCCGGGAACCGTCACCGCCACATCGGGCGAGACCGTGATCCGCACCGTGGCCGGCGCGTACGTCGAGCCGGAGTCCTACGACGTGACCGTCAACGTCGTCGGCAAGCAGGGCCAGCCGGTCGATCCGTGGGTGATCGAGTTCTACGACACGAAGACCGGCGCCACCCGCGAACCGCTCTTCCAGAACGGGACCGCGAAGATCCGGCTGCCCAAGGGCGAACAGAACGTTTTCACCGAGATCGTCGATAAGATCGACGGGAAGCACTTCTTGACGATGGCCGACTCCGCGCTGAAGGTCGAGGGCGGCGGCCAGCGGCTGACCGTGGACGCGCGTCAGGGCAAGGCGGTCAAGATCACGCTCGACGATCCGAGCGCCAAGCTCCGGCCCGGTATCTCCCACGGGCTGACCCATGGCGCGTGGAATTTCTGGGCATTTGGCGGTGGCTGGGACGTCAATACCGAATTCTTCGTCGTTCCAAGCCGTCGGCCCGGTCTGACCTACGCCCTGGAGACCACGTGGCTGAGCAAGGACGTGTCTCCCAGCCCGTACGTCTACGACCTTGTCGACCGTCGCACCGACGGCATTCCTGACGATCCCACCTACAACGCCAGGCAGAAGGAGCTGGCGAAGGTCACCACGACCTACCGAGCTTCAGGAGTGGCGGCCACGGGCACGCCGATGGCCGGATTTCGCACAAGTGACTTGCCTGGTGACTCCCTGGACGGGCCGGTCGGCGACGTCCCCCTGCCGGGCACGCTCATCCACTACCGGACCCCGGGGCTGACCTACAACAGCGGGCTCCAGGTCGGCAGCTCGCTGATGTTCGACGGCGGCAAGGTCGCCAAGCGCGGTGAGACCAGCGAGGTCTGGAACGCCGCGGTCACCGGGCCGTCGTTCCAGTTGCCGGGGGGTAGCCGTACCGGCGACAAGCTGACCTTCTCGGGAATGGGGCTGTTCGCCGACGGCGGCCAGGGGAGGACGGGCTCGGACACCGCCGCCACCGGCGCCGCCACTCTCGCCAAGGACGGGCAGGTGCTGGCCAGGGCCGACCTCGCCAACTGTGACGTCTACGACAAGGAGAAGTGCGAGCTCCGCGCCGACCTGCCCGCCGGGTCCGGCGTGTACACGCTGACCGCGTCGATGCGCAGGCAGGTTCCGCACTCGGCGCTTTCCACCGGGGTGGAGTCGGTGTGGACGTTCCCGTCCGCGACCGCGGCCAAGGAGCAGCCGCTGCCTCTGATGGCGGTCCGCTACAGCCCCGCGGGTCTGGACGAGTCGAACCGCGCCAAGCCGGGCAGTGTGACCCGTCTGCCTCTGCGGATCGAGCGCAATCCCGGGTCCGCGCAGGCGGAGGTGAAGTCGGTGCGGCTGGAGATGTCCACCGACGACGGCGCGAAGTGGCGCCAGATCCCGGTCGTCCATACCGGCTCGGAGTGGACCGCTGTCCTGACGAACCCGCGTACGGCTGGATTCGTCTCGCTGCGCGCGGTGGTGACCGACGCGGCGGGCGGCGGGGTGACCCAGACGATCACTCGCGCCTACGCCGTCGGCTGATCGGCGACCACGTCACGCCCACCCAGGCCCGGTTCCCTCACGGACCGGGCCTGCGGTGTGTCTTACGGCGCGCCGCCGATGACGCACGCGCGGCACGGGGGCTGCCCGCAGGTGCACTGCATGATGGCGTCGAGGACGTCGTGGTCGTGGTAGAGGCACTGGTCCTTGCAGGTGTGACGCGGGACGAACCCCGCCTGGATCTCGTCGGGCCAGGGCTCTTCGCCTTCGCGGCAGCGGACGAACTGCTCGGGATCGGCCGAGTGCAGCCCGTGCATGCGCGCCCGGGCCTGGGACTCCAGCGTCCGCGTCTCCGCCGCCATGGCCCTGAGCTGGGCGGCGAGGTCGGAGTAGCGGTCGTCGCCGGTTCGGACGTGCGCGGCACGCAGCGCCATCACCGCGTTGCCCAGGAATCGGCTGGCGTCCTGGAGGTCTGTGGTGTGGTGCAGCTGGATGCCTGTCACGCCTCGGACCCACACGGCGTCGTTGTTCATAGATCAACCTTTCGAACTGAAGCGCCCCCCATGCTCTGCGGGCGCCACGGTTCGCTGGACGTCGGGGTTTGTGGGGCTACATGCGAGGATAACTGTGCTTTTGCGCGTTCTTCGTCCGTTGACCGTTAACGCAGTGACAGGCGGTGCGCCGGTAAAAAGCTGCCTGCGGAGCGGAACGCCGCTCGGGCCGGAATTTCTGGGCGATCGGTGCGCTTTTCGGCGTGAGCGAAGAAGCGTGGGGGAGTTTTTGTCGAAATATTAAGACCCTGCCCGGTTGGCCCCGGGCAGGGCTTCTCGCGCCGGCTGGTCCGTCACGTCGCGGCGGTCAGCTCGACACGGCGCACCGTCCACGCTCCTTCCTGACCGGTCCCTCCGGGTTGGGACGTACGTCGAAGTCGAAGATCGCTGTGGGCAGGTAGAGCGAGCAGCATGCGTTGGGAATGTCGACGATCCCGCTGACTCGCCCCTCGATCGGGGCCGAGCCGAGCAGCAGGTACGCCTGCTCTCCGCTGTAGCCCCACCTCTTGAGGTACTCGACGGCGTTGAGGCAGGCCCTGCGGTAGGCCACCGTCGCGTCGAGGTAGTAGTTGGTGTCGGTGTCGTGGTCGACCGAGATCCCGATGAACGAGAGGAACTCGGAGTACCGGGGCTCGACGTTCCCCGGCATGAAGACCGGGTTGGTGGTGATGCCGTACTTCTCCATGCCGCCCTTGATGAGGTCGACGTGGAGGTCGATGAAACCGCCCATCTCGATCGCGCCACAGAAGGTGATCTCGCCGTCACCCTGGCTGAAGTGCAGGTCACCTCCGGAAAGCTTGGCGTCCTTCACGAGAACAGGGAAGAAGACCCTGGATCCGCGGGTGAAGTTCTTGATGTCCTGGTTTCCGCCGTTCTCCCGTGCCGGAACGGTGCGGGCGCCCTCGGCGGCGACCCGCTGCATCACCTCGGCGCTCGCGGTGCCGGCCATGACGTTGTCGGCCACCGGCGGCAGGCCGAGCGGCGGGACCCGTTGCGGGTCGGTGTCGATGAGAGCCCGCTCCCGCCGGTTCCAGGCGGCGAGCAGGTCGGCCGACGGCGCGGTGCCGAAGAGCCCAGGGTGGGTGATGCTGGTGTACCGCACACCTGGCAGGTGGCGGGACGTGGCGGCCATCCCGTGGAAGTCCCAGATCGCCTTGTAGGCGTCAGGGAAGTAGTCCGTCAGGAAACCGCCGCCGTTCGCCTTGGCGAACACGCCGGTGTAGCCCCAACCCTGTCCTGACACCTGCCCGACCTGCTGTGGAACCGGGCCGAGGTCGAGGACGTCGACGACCAGGAGGTCGCCTGGTTCGGCCCCTTCCACCCCGATGGGCCCGCTCAGTACGTGCGGGACGGTCAGGTCGACGTCCCGTACGTCGTTCGCGGAGTCGTTGTTGCCGATCTGGGCGTCGGTCCAGTCCCTGCACTCGATGCGGAACTCGTCTCCGGGACGCACCATGTCGGCTACCGGAATGTCCGGGTGCCACCGGTTGTGACCCGGTATTTTCTGGTCGCGCATGGACATCGATTGGTCGATGCTGAATACCACATGCGGCATGATGAATGCCCTTCTCTGATCGTGGTCCCCTCAGGCGTTGACGTGTCGCATCACCTCCCCTCACGTCCACCGGGGGCGATGCGTACGGTCACGGCCGCCCATCTCCTCGCTCGGCGTCGCCGCCGCGGGTTCGCGTTCGCGTGTGAGCGGCCAGAGCCCGGCGAAGACGACCACGCCGAACACGGCGAGGATGATCGCGTAGAGGCTCGGGTTTCGCCAGTAGCCGGTGAGGATCAGGAAGGCGGGGATCGCCCCCGTCACCCACCCCTGGATCGCCGTGACCCAGCCGGTGTATCTGCTGATCTGCGTCCGTTTCAGACCCAGCACCACGAAGAAGAGGAACCACAGGAAGGACCAGTAGAGCCAGATGACGCCGAACGCGGGGTCGCCGAGGAGGCGGAAGTTCGCGTACGAATATCCGAGCGCCATGATGGCCACGAACAGGGAGAAGTAGCCCACCCCGGTGGAGTCGAACCCGCCCAGCAGGTTGACTCCGACGTAGAGGTAGGTGAAACCGAAGAGGTAGATCCCCGACGCGCCGAGGATCTCGGCCGGCCTGCTGAGGTTGGCGATGATCAGCACGGTGGGCGTGACCACCTGCATGCCTCCGACGAAGAGGTTGAAGACGCCCGCCGCGCGCGGCTCAACCTTCTTCAGGAGCATCATCCCGTTCAGGAAGAGGACTGCGCCGACGTAGAGCAGTCCGACGGCTCCCATCAGCGACGCACCTCCTCCTGCTTCCGGTTGGCGGCATCGTCCAACGCCGGGTCGGCCCGCGACAGGAGGCCCCGCATCCGGACAGCGTGGAGCTCTCCTCGCACGTGGACGCGTTGTTCTGTTGATCAGGGGTGCTGATCAGGGCCGGGGCAGGTGAGGCAGCGCCGGGTGCGGCGGCTGCGGGCGGCGCTGGGCGGGCACGCCCGTGACGACGTCGGGCGCCTCCTGGCTCTGCTCCTCCCGGACGAGCGCGGCGGAGACCGCCGAGGGCACCTGGCTGAGGTAGGGAGGGGAGAAGACGCGATGGGCCGCGTAGTGGCACCGGGGGCAGTCATGAACCGCCGTGGCGGTTCCTATCGGCAGGTGCACCTCGAACCGCCCGCACTCGGGGCAGCGATACTCGTAGGTCGCCATAGGTTTCTCCGCCAGAGGTAAAGCCCACCGTCTTCGGTGTCGTTTATCAGACAACCCCCGCCTCAACTGCGTGTCAAGGCGGGCCACAGGGCCTCGACGCCAACGGAAAGCACCGGTCCTGAACCGGAAAACGGTGTCGGTGGCGGCGTCGCGCGTGGCCCTATTTTTAGGGCTCCGCGCCCATGATTTCCGATGCCCCCGGAGAACTTGCCGGACGTTTGACGGTCCTCACGGTCGGGCCGAACCTTTTCCGGTGACGGTTCGTCGCGCTGTGTGATGGGGCCCGACGCAGGTCATCCGGCCCGCCCCGAGGGGCAACCTCCGGGCAAAGCGATCTCTCCGGATCTCCCGCGAACGCTACGGCGAAATCCACCACCGCACGCCCACGGCGACCTGAAAGGCCCTCGCCCGCGAACAGGACGATCAAGCCGGCGGTGTGCAGGACTTCAGGGCCTGGTCGAGGAGCTCGGGCCACGGTTCGTCGTCCTGCCAGCCGTCGGCCTTGAGTTTCCGCAGGAGCGGCAGGAGCCGCGGGTCGCCCGACGCCGCCGCAGCCTCGACGTAGAGGTCGCCCACGTCCGGATCGGCGAGCACGCGCTCCAACACCGGCAGCACCCGCACCGGGTCGTCGGGCAGCGGGTCGACGACGATCGGAATGCCGCGCGCCACCTGCCAGCGGACGTCGGAGTCCGGATCAGCGGCGAAACGCGGCAGCGGGACGAGCACGCGCTCGTCGTCGCAGATCGTGGCGAGCGCGTGTGCGGCGGACCACCGCAGGTCCTCGTGTGACGTGTCCAGAGGGAGCGCGTTCGCCGCTTCGATCAGAGGCGGGACGTGCCAGGAGAAGGCGTGCGCCTGAACCGCCAGCAGATCGAATCCGCGTGCCCTTCGTTGCCGGCGCGACGGCTCGCCTGCCGGCGGGCAGGCCGGGATACGAGTGTTCCGAGGAGAGCGGCGGAAGTCGACCGCGTTTCGTCAGCTGCCGATGGATCAACTGATTCGCCAAACGGTTGGTTGCTCGCTGACGAGCTCCACCGACAGCTCGCCCGGCGTCCCGCTCCGGCAGGCGCACGGCACGGAGTACGTCCCGGAGGTCCACCGGGCGGTCGCCTGGTCGCGGACTGGACTACTTCGACAGGTAGAGGGTCTTCCAGGTGCCCTCGTACAGGCAGTTGACCGACGGCTTGGCGGCCTTGCCCTCGGCGCAGACCTTCAGCTCGACCTGGTACACGTCGTGGTACGTGAACGAGAACGGCTTGGCCACGCGGTACGAGCAGGCGCGGACACTGTGGTGCTTGAAGGGCAGGTTGTTCGTGGAGTCGCGGTAGGTGATGCGGAAGACCGCCCAGCCGCAGGTGGAGGTGGCGCGGGTGTAGTCGTACGCCTTGCCGGAGATCTTCACGGTGTCGGCGGCCGGGATGTCCGCGTGGTCCTCGCCGGTGGCCGTCAGGGTGCCCGCCGCCTTGGCCTTGTTTCCGGGGGCGTAGTACGGGCCCCACGGCCCGGCCGCCGTCTGGCCGGCGCCGGAGTTGGTCGTCGCGGCCTGGGCGGCGGCGGGCGCGATCGAGACGAGGGCGGCGGTGATGGCCAGACCGGTCAGGGTGCGGGTGATCGTCATCGGGGCGGTCCCTTCTGGTGAGTTGACCGCACTGTCCGACGGGTCGCTTTCAACCGCCTTGCGGGGAATTGCAAGGCTCTAAACCTGCACCACCTGCGCTCAAGCGAGGTCGAGCGGGCCGTCGTTGAAGAGCCTGAACGGAACCTCCAGCATCGACTCCCGCTGCCCCTTGTCGTACTCCTGCCGGTGCCGGTGGTAGCTGCCTCCGTCGTCCTCGAGGTAGGTCTCACGGGCGGCCTGCTCGTGGCCGAGCTGGCTGCCCATGCGATAGGCCGCCTGGTCGGCCGCTTTCTCCTCGTCGTCCCTCGCCTCGCTGTATTCGGCGAAGTCCTTGGTGACCGGGCTCGGGCCCCAACGGGTCCTGGCCATGTGCACCTGACGGACGAACTCCCCGGCGAGCGCTTCGGGGGTGGCGGTGTCGGACCCCTGGACGCGGATCACGTTGAGGTTCCGGTCGTAGTCGGACCAGCTCATGTTGTAGCGGCTCTGGTAGAGCGTGGTGATGCCGTGCTCCTTGGCGTAGGCGAGCGCCGCCCGTCCTTCGGGGGTCTGCTTCAGGATCGCCTCGGCGTCCTCCCGCGCCTGCGAGTTGTCGTCCCAGGGTTTGAGCGACACGGCCTTGATCGCTACCAGGGCCGTGGGCGCGGCGGTGGCGATCGCGGCGAGGGCCAGGATGCGCTTCGCCCGCCGGAGGGCAGCTACCGAGCGGGTGGCGATGCCGCGCTCCACCTGGCCGAGGGCCGAGCCGAGCGCCTTGCGTCTCCGCAGGATCCGCAACCTGGCGATCAGGGCTCCGAGCCCCGGGCCGCTTCGGAACGCCGCGACGAGCTCGACCAGCAGCAACAGGAGGGTGACGAAGACGAAGTACTTCCACGCCGTCCTGATCACCACCATCGTGGTCGTTCCGGTGCCGACCAGGGCGCTGGCCAGGAAACCGTCGTCCATCCGCTTCTGCTCGTCGCCGAGCGAGCTTTCGAACAGGTAGAGGTCGTCGCTGTGGTTGCCGGCCGCCCGCACGTGCTCGGCGGCGGGGGCCGCCTGGGCCCGGCCCTCCTGGGCGGCGGAGGCGAGCTCCATCCACGAGCCGGCCCCTTGCAGGCGTGGCAGCTCGTCCGAGCGCGGCCACGGGGCGTCGCCGGCGACGAGGTTGTGCACCACGCGCAGCTCGGACGGCAGTTCCCAGCTCATGGCGCCTCGCCGACGGCACGCAGCCGGTTCACGGCCTCCTCGTTGGCCTGCTCGGCCTGGGCGAAGGTCGTCTCCGACCGCGCCGTGCGCGCCGCGATGTCACGCAGGCGCTCGGCGGTGGCGCCGAACGCGCCCTGCATCAGGTCGGTCAGTCCCGCGAACTCGGCGTCGAACTCCGCGCCCGGCCGGTCGGGGCTGCCGGTGGCCGCCGCCCGCCCGGCGCCGCCGAGCGACCCCTGCATGGCGCGTTCGAGCCGGTCGGCGGTCTCCGACAGCGCGCCCGCCGAGGCGAGCCGGCTGCCGAAGACAACCCGCAGGTCGTCATGCACGTCTTCCACTCCCACAGTCACGAGGACGGACGCATCAGCCGGTCCAGCCTCATGGACAACTCGTTCGCGACGACGAGGATCTCGTTCATGCTGGTCTGGGCGTCGGCTCTGATCTCTCGGAGCATGGCGTCCAGCTCGGGCGAGTCCTGCTGCAGGGCGGCGGGGATGGCGTCCGTCGCCCGCTCCTGGGCCGCGAACCTGGCCTGGCCGAAGGCCGCCCTGATCGCGGCGGCCAGCTCGTCCGACGACAGGCGCATCGCCCGCGGGTCGATCACCAGCCCGACGAGGTCGCTGGTGCCGTCGACCTCTACCTTGACCAGGCCGTCCGCGGCCGTGCCGGTCTCCCGCACGGCGGCGAACCGGTCCAGGAAGTCCGGCTGTTCCGAGGGCTGGTCCTTCATCCGCGGCGGCCTCCCGCTCTCAGCACGACAGGGTCGTCGATGGCGCTGTCGAGAGCCTAGTGAGGAGGCGCCGACGATCTCCGCAAGTGATCATGAGAGTTCATCGACGGTTTACCGCGTGTTGGTCGGGGCCGCCCGCCGAGCTCACGGGGACGGCGACGTCAGGCGGGGGTCAGGCCGTGGGCGGCTGCCAGAAGTTCGAGGGAGCGGAGCCAGGCCTTCCTGTCGGGGGCCGCGGAGGCGACGATCAGCTCGTCGGCCTGGGCGTGCCCGGCGAACCGGTCGAGGTACTCCGCCACCTCGTCGGGGGTGCCGACGGCCGAGTACTTCATCATGTGCAGGACCTGCTGGCCGGCCGGGGAGGCGAGGATGAGGTCGGCCTCCTCCTGGGTGAGCTTCCTGTCGCGGGCGAGGAAGCGGGCCACCCGGGTGCGCTTCGCCGCCAGGAACTGCTCCTGGGCCTCGTCCGCGGTGTCGGCGGCGATGACGTTGACGCCCGCGATGACGTACGGGCGCTCCAGCTGCGCGGACGGCTTGAACTCGCGCCGGTAGACGGCGACGGCCTCTTCCAGGGCGTCCGGGGCGAAGTGGGAGGCGAAGGCGTACGGGAGCCCGAGCGCGGCGGCGAGCTGGGCGCCGAACAGCGAGGAGCCGAGGATGTACAGCGGCACGTCGGTGCCCTTCCCCGGTGTCGCGTCGACGCCCGGGATCCGCGACTCGCCCGTCAGGTACCCCTGCAGTTCCAGGACGTCCTGCGGGAAGCTGTCGGCGGACGCCGGGGTGCGGCGCAGCGCCCGCATGGTCTGCTGGTCGCTGCCCGGCGCCCGGCCGAGGCCGAGGTCGATACGCCCCGGGTGCAGCGTTTCCAGGGTTCCGAACTGCTCCGCGATGGTCAGCGGGGAGTGGTTGGGGAGCATGACGCCGCCGGATCCGAGGCGGATCGTCCGGGTGTGCGCGGCCACGTGGGCGATGAGGACACTCGTCGCCGAGGACGCGATGCCGGCCATGTTGTGGTGTTCGGCGTACCAGATGCGCTGGTAGCCGAGTTCCTCAGCGCGCTGGGCCATGACCAGGCTGTGGCTCAGGCTGTCGCCCGCCGTCTCTCCGTCGCCGATGTGCGCCAGGTCAAGGATGGAGAGAGGGAAAGTCATGGGGAACAGCCTTTCGTTGCGGGCAACGAGCAGGGGACCGACCTGGTTGTCGGGTCATTGCCTGGCAACAGCGGCGGAGCTGCGGTTATTTCACCCGCGGTACCGCCCTGCGAGCTGCCCCTGGCCCGTCAGCAGCGCCGTGAGGACGGCGCCCTCCTCCAAGGTCGCGTGACAGGGCATCCGGCGGACGCGGTGTCGCCTTCCGGGGAAGGCGACACCGGAACCGGCTAGACCTGCTTCAGCATGCCGCCGTCGATGACCAGCTCCGAGCCGCTGATGTTCGGCGCCTTCCCGGAGGCGAGGAACGCCACCAGCGCGGCGACCTCGTCCGGCTCGGTCATCTGCCCGGTCGACAGGTTGGTCGCGGCCGGGACGTTCGAGACGAAGTCCTCGAGCGGCATGCCTGCCTGGCCTGCCAGCGCGTCTCCGGTGCCGCCGGGTTCCGTCCAGACCGAGGTGCGCACCGGGCCGGGGGCGATCGTGTTGACCCGCACCCCCTGCGGCCCGAACTCCTCGGCGAGCGCCTTGCCGAGGTTGGCCAGCGCCGCCTTGGCGGCCGAGTAGTCCACCAGGAACGGCAGCGCCAGGCGTGAGTTGACCGAGCCGATGTTCACCACCTGGCCGCGCCGCGCCACGATGCTCGGCAGCGCGGCCCTGGTGGCCCGCACGGCGCTCCACAGGGTCAGATCGAAGGTCTGCTGCCAGTCCTCGTCGGTGGCCGACAGGAACCCGCCGGGCCGTGGCCCGGCCCCGCCGACGTTGTTCACCAGCAGGTCGATCCCGGCGAACTCGCCGAGCACCGCGTTGACGAACCATCCGGGGCCGTCGGGCGTGGCCAGATCGACCTCGACGGCGAGTGCCGCGTGCTCCTTCAGTTCCGCGCTGACCGTGCGCGCCCCAGCGGCCACCCGGTAGCCGTCTTCGGCCAGCGCCCGCACCACGGCCAGCCCGATGCCCTTGCTGGCACCGGTGACCACCGCGACCTTGGCGTTCTCAGACATGTGTTTCCTTCCTGTCGTTGATCTTTCCGGGCAGGCGAAGGGCGAGCAGCGCGCCGAGCACGCAGATCGCCAGAGCCCACCAGAACGTGTTTCCGAACGCGGCCGCACCGGCGCCGGCGGGCTGCCGTTGCAGCACGACCGCGAGGAGCGCGGTGCCGGCCGCACCGCCGAGCTGGATCAGTGCCACCAGGGCGCTGCTGGCCCTGGCGGTGGCGTCCGGCCTGATGGAGCCGAAGGCGGCGGCCAGCGCGGGCCCGAGCACGATGCCGAGCCCGGCCCCGCGGACCAGCAACGACACGGCGAGCAGTCCGGTGGACGCGCCGTCGAGCGCGAAGGGCAGCGTGCCGAGCGCGGCCAGCGACATCCCGGCCGCCACCGTGGCTCTGGTGCCGAAACGCGCGCTCAGCGCGGCGACGAACGGCAGCACCAGGATCGTCCCGACGCCCTGCGGGGCGAGCTGCAGACCGGCCGCCCAGGCAGCGGCGCCGTTCGCCTGCTGGACGAAGAGCGGGAGCAGGAACATCATCCCGTACACGGACGCGCCGAACAGGCCCGCGATGAGCCCGGACGCCGTGAACCTCGCGCCCGCGAACAGCCGGATGTCGATCAGCGCGCCAGGGCCGCGCCTGAGCGCGTGTGTCGTGTAGCCGGCCAGGAGCGCCACGCCGGCCAGCACCGGCACGATGATCGCGACCGGGCCGGCGGCGGAGCCCTCACCGGCGCGGGTGAGACCGTAGAGCAGCACCGCGAGGCCGGGCGAGAGCAGCAGCAGGCCGAGGACGTCCAGGCGCGCCAGGGTGGCGTCGGGGCGGTCGCGGGGCAGTATCCACAGCGACAGGCCCAGCGCCAGCAGTCCCAGCGGCAGGTTCATCCCGAACAGCCAGTGCCAGGAGAGCTGGTCGACGATCAGCCCGCCGACCAGCGGGCCGAGCGCCGGCGCGAGCGTGATCGGGATCTGGATCAGGCTGAGCACCCTGGTCACCCGGTGCGGGCCGGCCGCCGTGGTGAGCATCGCCAGCATGATCGGTTCGAGCATGCCGGCGCCGAATCCCTGCACCACCCGGGCCGCCACGAGCAGCGTGACGGAGTCGGCGACGGTGGCCAGCACGCTGCCCGCCAGGTAGACGCCCAGCGCGGCCAGCCAGAGCGTCCTGCCGCCGAAGCGGTCGGCGCCCCAGCCGGCCACCGGGATGGCCACCGCGAGAGCCAGCAGGTAGGCGGTGCTGACCCACTGGATCTGGCCGAGCGGCGCCGCCAGCTCACCGGAGAGCCGATCGATCCCCACGACCACGACCGTGCTGTTGAGCAGAGCGAGGAACGCGCCGAAGCCGAGGACGCCCCCCAACGCCGGCAGGCCAGGAGTTGGTTTCGTATGGATGGCCATCGCTCCCCATGTACCGTAGTAAACGTCTTTGCCGGTGTCGGACTATACTTAACCCGTTAGGTGGTGTCGACATGGGGTGGGACAGGGAGAAGCCGGCCGCGGAGCATCACCGCGTGCCGGCCGGGCTGGTCACGGTGTTCGAGTTCCTCAACACCTGCGACCTGCGGACCTTCGGCGGGCGCGAGCCTGATGACGAGCTCGCGCGGTGGCTCGGCGTGTGCGAGCCGGCACAGTACGAACTGGCCGTCGCGCTGCGCCGAACGCTCCGGGCCATGGCCCGTGCCAACCGGACGGGCGAGCTCGACCCGGACGTCGCCGCGGAGCTCGATCAGGTGGGCGCGGCGCTACCGCTACGGGCGCGCTCGGGCGGCGACGGCACGCTCGGCCTCGGCGCGGTTGACGACGGGGTCGCGGGCACGCTCGCGAACCTGCTGGCCGGCGTCGTCGTCGCCTCGGCTGACGGGTCCTGGGCGCGGATGAAGGAGTGCGCGGCACCCGACTGCCGCTGGATCTTCTACGACCATGCCAAGCCGCGCAACGGTCGCTGGTGCTCCACCGCGGGCTGCGGCAACCGGATGAAGACCCGCGCCTACCGCAACCGCGCGTCGATCAGCTGAACCGGTGCAGCCCTCCCGCCACGCGCGGTCGATCGCGGAGCCCTGCCGGCGGCCCACCGCCTGGGCCGTCGATTAGATCTTGATCTCCCCTCCGGAGCGTCCATGCGGAGCAATGTCGTGCCAAGTCTTGGAACGGCGGCTCGTGTCGCACGCTGTCATCCGATCCGTCAGGCAAATCTGCCGTTCAGCACCAGCCGATCTTCACGGCCTGGTGGATGGAGGCAGTTCGCTGCCAGACGAGAGGAACCATGCCCATGAGGCACATCCCCCGGATGTGTTACCCGGCCACCGCACTGGCGATGGTGGCCGTCCCGCTGACGCTGTTCGGCGCCACCAGGGCCGACGCCGCGCAGGCGGAACCTGTCCGGACGGCCGTACGGGCCGAGCCGAACCCGGCGACCTGCCCGGAGCAGGTGGCGCTGGTCAACGGCGGCTTCGAACAGCCGGGCGTCACCGGTGGCTCGGTGAACTTCTTCCCCGACGCCTCGCAGAACAGCCCGAACGCCGTACAGGGCTGGCGGACGACCGCGACCGACCACATGATCGAGCTCTGGAACGGCCCGCCCAACCCCACCGGCACCCCGCCCGTGAGCGGCAAGCAGTTCGCCGAGCTGAACGCGAACCAGGTCTCGACCCTCTACCAGGACCACCCGACCACCCCGGGTGCCAAGCTCTACTGGCGGCTGTCACACCGTGGCCGCCTGGGCACCGACACGATGACCCTGGACATCGGCGCACCCGCGTCGCCCGTGCGGCAGGCGATCATGTCTGACGGCACCGGGAGCTGGGGCACCTACACCGGCAGCTACACCGTCCCGGCGAACCAGACGACCACCAGGTTCGCCTTCCGTTCGCTCGCGGCGGCCGGTGGGAGCAGGAGCATCGGCAACTTCCTGGACGACGTCTTCTTCGGCACCGCGCCCTGCGTCATCGTCACCAAGGCCGCGATCCCCCAGGGACCGGTCGACGTCGGGGACGTCGTCACCTACCGGCTGACCGCCGTCAACAAGGGCGGAGGCGTCGCGGAGAACGTGCGGCTCACCGACGCCATTCCGGCGGGGTCCACCTACGTGCCCGGCTCGCTCCGCGTCCTGGACGGCCCCAACACCGGCGTCAAGACCGACCAGCCCGGCGACGACCAGGGCGGTTTCGACCCCGCGACCGGCAAGGTGTCCTTCACGCTCGGGAACGGCGCGACCGCCACGGCGGGAGGCCGGCTGCCCAACTCCACGAACCTGCCGGACGGCACCACGGTGGAGTTCCGGGTGAAGGTCGGCCGGGACGTCGCGGGCAAGCAGCTCAGCAACCAGGGCTCGGTCAGCTACGAGAACCAGCTCGGCCCGACCCCTGAGCCGCTGACCTCGACGTCCGGTGACGCCGTCACCAAGGTCAACCCGGCGGTCGACCTGAGCGTGGTCAAGTCCGCCGACCAGACCAGGACCACCGTCGGCCAGACCGTCACCTACCGTCTGGCCGTCCGCAACGCCGGGCCCAACGACGCCACCGGCGTCGCCGTCAAGGACCTGCTGCCGCCTGGTCTCGTCTTCGTCTCGGCGACACCGTCCGTCGGCGTCTACGACGCGGACGGCGGGACGTGGAAGGTGGGCGCGCTCGCCAGCGGCGGCACGGCCACGCTGACCATCCACGCCAAGGCCACGACGACCGGGGAGAAGATCAACACCGCCACGGTCGGTGGGAACGAGCTGGATCTCGACCCGGCCAACAACACCGACGGGGTCAAGGTCTGCGTCGATCCCGCACCGTCCTGCCCGAAGTGCACCGCCGATAGGTGCGAGAACTGCCCGCCGGGGACAGCCGCGCGCTGACCTCCGGGCGGCGGCCGGTCTGACCCTGCACCGGCCGCCGCCACGGGCACGGGGCCGTCATGATTACCTGCCGGGTAATCGACGACGGATGGTTGATCGGCGACGATCCCTGACGTGGAACCCCGAACGGAGCGCCCGTGGACCAGGTGATCATCGGCGCGGTGGCGGTGCTGTTCGCCGGGATGGGCATCTACGGCCTCGTCGCACCGGCGTCCCTGGTGGCCCCCTTCGGCGGCACGGCGCCCTCCGCCGACAGCCGCAACGAGATCAGGGCCGTGTACGGAGGGTTCGGGCTGGCGACGGCCCTGGCGCTCACCCTGGCCGCGCTCGACATCGGGCGGCTGCGTGACGGCGTGCTGGTCGCGGTGGCGCTCGCGCTGGCAGGCATGGCCGCCGGCCGGATCGTCTCGATGGTCGTCGAGCGTCCGTCGCGGTTCTATCCCACGGTCTTCTACCTGATCGTCGAGGCAGCCCTCGCCGCCGCCCTCCTGGCCGTCCGCTGAGCGCGACGGCCAGTTGCGGGAAGTGCCGGCGTGAGCCGGGTTGGGACGGTTAGTGTCACTCCGAACACTAGGAGTGATGATGAGCAAGCTGGCACGGGCCGTCGAGCTGAAGGCCGAGCTGGTCCACTACGCCACCTCCGGACGGTTCGCGCGCGAGCTGGGCGAGGTGCTCGACCGGTTCCACGGCGACCTGCCCCCGGCCGACGAGGCCGCCGCCTTCCTGCCCGTCGACTACTTCACCCACCAGCATCGGCTGGCGGGCGGCGGCACGGTCATCGACCGGTTCCTGGCCGAGCGGTCCGGGCTCGACCGCCTCGACGTCGAGCTCCTGCGGAGCTGGAAGGACGTCGTCGAGGGCGTGTTCGAGGTGCGGGTCGTCGACCGTGACGCCGCGCTGCTGTTCAACCTCGTGGACGAACTGGTCTACCGGGTGTTCTCAAACCTGGGGGAGCGGGCGTTCGAGCCGCTGTGTCAGGGCATGTTCGTGGTCGGGCGGCTGGTCCCGCTCGGGGCCGACTGGCTGATCAGCGGCACGCCCGCCGTCCACCCGGCCGACGCCCGCGACACCCTGGTGCCCGTCGCGGCCCACCTGACGTTGCGCAACCCCGCCTGGGCGTTCCGCAACCCGCAACTGCTGGCCCAGGCCAGGGAGGCGCAGCGGGCGCAGCGGCTCTGCTTCGTCGCCTACTTCGGGTCGGACCTGGTCGTGCTGGAAGGCCGGGACGTGAAGGAACGGATCCGGGGGCTGCTCGCCTACCAGTCGGGCAGGCTGGGCGGGCCGCCGCCGGAAGGTCTCGAACCGCCCGAGCACGTGACGGCGGCCGAGACGGTGGGGCTGATCTTCGACGAGGACGCCGGGCTGGGTTACTACGTCGACTTCGGGCTGCTGCAGGAGGTGTTCGACGATCCGCGGCTGATCGCGAGAGGGCGCTACCGCGATCTGGTCAGCGCCTACCTGCGGGGTGACGCGGTGTCTCCGGTGCCGATCCGGCGGCTGGCCGAGCGCGATCCGGAGAAGGCGGGCGCGGTGTTCGCGGGCCTGCTGAACAGGAAGGGCTTCCTGTGGGAGCGCAGCGGCGAGCTGCTGCTTCGTACCCACAAGCCGGGATATTTCGCCCAGCCGCCGCTCCCCACCGCCACCCCGCACACCGCCGCGATCGCGGAGCATCTGGGCATCCCGCACTAGCCTAGGACCCTCGCAGATCGGTCGCGCGGCCGTCTCGAAGGACCTTGACACCGCGCGGCACCTCCACGCGAAAGCGGGCGTCGCAGAACGCCAGACCGGTGCAGCCCGCCTCCAGATCGAGGGTCTCGTCCCGCAGTTCCCAGCGCAGGGTGGTGGAACTGCCGGGTTTGTGGTCGAACCACCGGGTGACCTTGATGTCATGGCGATCCGCGGCGACCAGGTCGGTCGGGATATCGTGCGACTTCACATTCAGCGTCTGCCCGCTGAAGGGGAAGGCTTTCTCCTCCGGGGCGGCGCTCTTCGCCGAGACCGAGCAGCCAACGAGCCCGCCGGCCATGATGACGGCGGCGCAGGCGATCCGCAGGCGTGGCCGGCTTCGCGGCTGGGGCATGAACGTCCTCCCATGCGTAACGGCATCGGTTGATGCGCACGCTCATGATCGGCCACGCTCACACCGGGGCACATCGGCCGTTCGGCGGATATCGGTCGACGAACTGCCTGCCACCAGGGCGCGCACCTGCCAGCCCGTCCCGTACGGCCCCCACCCCAGCGTCCCGCCGAGCGCCTCGATCCGTGTCCGTAGCCCGGCGAGGCCGGAGCCCCCGCCGGCCCGGGAGGCGGTCAGCGTTCCCGCCGTGCCGCCGCCGTTGGTGACCGTCACGGTCACTCCCCCGCCCGCGACGGGCACCACCGACACCGACGCCCATGTCGCCCCGGCGGCGTGCCGCCGCACGTTCGTCAGCGCCTCCACGACCACGCGGTGGACGGCGTCCTGGACGACGTGCGGCACCGTGGCGGCCAGGCCGGGCGGCATGTCCAGCTCGCAACGGGCGGCTCCGCTCGCCGCGGTGAAACGTCGCACAGTCTCGGGCAGATCCGCGAGCCCGTGCATGCGGGCGGCCGAGGCCGGACCGCCCGCCCCATGCTCATCGGAGACCCGCAACGACTGAACGGTATGGTCCATCGACTCCAGGGCACGCAGCCCGGACGCCTCCATCCGCTCCAGGTACTGCCTCAAGGGCTCGGGCAGCGAATCGTCGTCGAGGCGTACGGCCTGTGTCTCCAGCACGATGCCGGTCAGCTCGTGCGCCACGTAGTCGTGCAGGTCGGCGGCCACCCGCAGGCGCTGTTCGCGCAGCGCCTGCCGCACGGCCCTGGCCCGCCGGTCGTCCAGCATCCGCTGGTACAGCCCGACGCCCACCGCGCCCGCGCAGGGGAAGATCGACAGCGAGCAGGCCACCGCCACCGCCTTCCAGTCCGCAGTAGGGGCGGCGAAAAGGAACCGGGCCGGCAGCAGCACGATCGCCGCCACCGCCGCCGGCCCGAGCAGCGCCGCCTGCCGGTCGGGCGCCCGCCGGATCACCCGTGCGGCCAGCAGGAGCAGGGCAGGGTACTCGGCCAGGGCCCAGAAGGTGACATACGCTTTCGGCACGTGGAAACCGGCGTCTGCCACGAGGGAAAGCGCGAACGTCACGCCCGCCGCCGACGCGATCGTGACCCGCGGCCACGGCCAGCGCGCCATCGCGGCCAGCACCGCCACCGCGGCGGGGACCGCGACCAGGCCCGACGGCAGCCGCCACGCCGCCGGGGCCACCACCAGTAGCGCGACGATCACGCTCCACACCAGTCGCGGCGAGAGCCGTCGCGTGGCGGCGTTCATACGGGCCGATAGTGGGTCGTGTAGCCCATCTCCCAGGCGTGGACAGCGATGCCCACCCGGTTCCGCACGCCAAGCTTTCGCTGGATGCTGGCGATGTGGGTCTTCACCGTGCCCGGCGAGATGAAGAGCTCCCGGGCGATGTCGGCGTTGGTCTTGCCCGCGCCCACCTCCGTGGCGATCTCGACCTCCCGTTCGGTCAGCGTGTCCAGGGGCGGCGCCGGAGCCGGCCGAGGTCCTCCGGTGATGTGCTTCAGCAACCGCACCGTGATCTGCGGGCTGATCAGGCTGTCGCCCGCCATGGCGGCCCGCACGGCCTCGACCAGCAGGGCGGGCCCCGAACGTTTGAGCAGGAAGCCGGAGGCGCCATAGCGCAGCGCGGGGTAGACGTACTCGTCGAGATCGAAGGTCGTCACCACGACCACCCTTACGCCCGCCGTCTCCGAGCCTCCGGCCAGCCGCCTTGTCAGCTCCAGGCCGTCCATGCGCGGCATCCGGATGTCCACGACGGCCACGTCCGGATGCAGGGAGCGCGCGGCTTCCAGCGCCGCCACACCGTCCCCGGCCTCGCCGACCACCTCGATGTCCGGTTGGTTGCCCAGGATTCGTCTCAGGGCCCCGCGCACCATCTCCTGGTCGTCGGCGATCAGCACCCTGATCGTCATGATCGCTCATCCCGCCGTGGCATCGAACCAAGCCCCCCCATGTGCCGGGCGATGTGCTCGCCCGCCGATGTCCCAGCGTAGATGCGGCGATGCCCCGCTTATCTGGGCCGCGTAGCCGGTGCGGACGTCAGGGGCGCGCCCGTCCCGGGACGTGGGCGGCGGCGCGCGCGCAGGACGGCGACGGCCATGACCAGCGTCCACGCCTCGAGCGTGAAGACCGCCACTCGTTCCGTGCCGCCCAGCCCGATGCCGGGATCGTGCTGGGTGAAGAACAGCGCGGCACCGGCCACGGCGACCAGACCGATCGCCAGTGTCGCCGTCCGGAGGTCGCGGAACAGACCGGGCCTCGGCACGAACGCGGCGAGGAGAAGCCCGATGTTGCCGGCGCCCATGATGAGCAGCGCGCCCAGCAGGTGCAGGTTCTCGTCGAGGTCCGCCGGGACCAATCCCACCAGGACGTAGCCGCCGGCGTCGATCGCGAGCAGGGTTCTGGCGATTCCCTGAAGCCACCCCTTGCCCCAGCAGGCGCCGCCCGTCAACAGCAGACCGGCCAGGAGGAGCAGCCCCTGGACGACGAAGGACGTGTTCATGAGAGCGTGCAGGGGTGAGCAGACGTATCGGGGACGGCTGTCATCCCACATCTGGCAATGGACATTGCCGAGGTCGCTGATGTTGTTCGCCGCCCAGCTGTAGCCCGAGGGCCAGGCGGAACCCACGATCACCTGGGCGAGCAAGAACTGCGCGTTCCCCGCCAGCCAGACGGCCGCGCCGATCATCGCCGTCACGGGCATGCCGGTCGCGGGGCGCGACACCGCCATCACTTCGACCGCCTCGACGAGTAGGTCACTTCCGCGTCCCTTCTGCCACTGGGATGGTCGTCGGAATCGATCCGAGACGCGCCGGTTGACGCGCTCCAACAGGATCGGGCGCCCGCGAGCCCCCGCACATCTACCGTTCGGCAGATATCGGGCGACTCCCGGCGGCAGATGAGCGCGGTTTACCTAGGGCGACGTTCGTCCGGTATGGCGGCCTCGACGCGGTCGCGGAACCCCTGACGCTCCAGCGCCTCGACGGCGGCCCGGAGCACCTCTTCCAGCGACATCGGCAGCTCGGCGTCGAGCGCCTGGACGGCCCGCTCGGCCGCCTCCCACTCCGCCTCGATGGCGGGCAGGGCCGTGCGGGCCTTGTCGGTCAGGTGGACGATGCGCCGGCGGGCGTCCGCGCCCTTCGACAGGGTGACGAACCCGGCGCGCCGCATCTGTTCGACGGTCTGGCTGGCCGCGGAGTGCGTCACGCCGACCGCGGACGCCAGGTCGCGGATGGCCAGCGGCCCCTCGGTCAGCAGCGCCCGCACCACGGGGGAGAACCGGGGCCGGTACTCGGGCAGCCCCCAGTCGGCGTAGATCCCGGTGATGGCGCCGTCCATGAGCTCGTGGACGTGCCGCAGCAAGGTTCCCAGTCCCGCATATCCAGGCATAGGGTGAAATATAACAGTGCTGTTAGATTGACGGGAGATGCGCATGTACCCAGTGGGCGAGCCGTACGACCAGGGCGTTCTGGACGTGGGTGACGGCAACCGCGTGTACTGGGAGGTGAGCGGCAACCCGCGCGGCAAACCGGCCGTCGTGGTGCACGGCGGGCCGGGCTCGGGCGCCTCGCCCGGTGCGCGGAGGTTCTTCGATCGGGACGCCTACCGGATCGTCCAGTTCGACCAGCGCGGATGCGGCCGGAGCACCCCGCACGCCGCGGACCCGGCCACGGACCTCGGCGTCAACACCACCCACCACCTGGTCGCGGACATGGAGCTGCTCCGCGAGCACCTCGGCGTCGAACGCTGGCAGCTCTTCGGCGGCTCCTGGGGGACGACGCTGGGCCTGGCCTACGCCGTCCGGCACCCGGAGCGCGTCTCAGAAGTGATCATGAGCGGGATCGCGACGACGACCAGGCGCGAGGTTGACTGGATCACCCGCGGCGTGGGCCGGATATTTCCGGAAGAGTGGGCGCGGTTCCGCGACGGCGTCCCGGAGGCCGACCGTGACGGCAGCCTCGTCGCGGCCTACAGCAGGCTCCTGGAAGGCCCCGGCCCGGACGTCCGTGAGCAGGCCGCCCGCGACTGGTGCACATGGGAGGACGCGCACGTCGCGGTGCACGCCGGCCGCCGTTCCGACCCCCGCTACGACGACCCCCGCTTCCGGCTGATGTTCGCCCGCCTCGTCACCCACTACTGGCGCCACGCCGCCTGGCTGGAGGACGGCGAGCTGCTGCGCGGCGTGGAGGGGCTGGGGGACGTCCCGGGCGTGCTGGTGCACGGCCGGATCGACGTCAGCAGCCCGCTCGAGACCGCCTGGGAACTGGCCGCCAGGTGGCCGGGCTGCGAGCTGGTGGTGGTGGAGGGGGCGGGGCACTCCGCCCGGGAGCCGGGCATGGCGGACGCCCTGCTGGCCGCCACGGACCGGTTCGCGAGCCGCCCCTGAACGAACCGACCGGCCCGCGTTCTCCGCGGACGGAAGGTCAGGAGGCCTTCTCCGCAGGGAGTGGGATCCACTTGTGCGACCAGGCGACGAGCTCCTCGAAGGTCGGGTGCAGTTCGCGCCCCATCTCGGTCAGGTGGTACTCGACCCGCACCGGCGAGCTGTCCAGCACGCGCCGCTCGATGAGCCCGGCGTTCTCCAGCTCGCGCAGCCGCCGCGCCAGCATCGTGTCGTTGACGCCGGGGATGGCCGCCTTGATCTCGGCGTAGCGATGCGCGCCCTTGAAGATCATGTGCAGCACGGCTCCCGACCACCGCGCGCCGATCAGTTCGAGGGCGGTGTGGAAGCGGACGCAGACGGAATGGACGCTCACCCGGCAAATTCTAGCCGACCACGCCCCCGGGTTGCTAAGAAATATGTAGCTACTCAATAATGTTGAGCGAGCAAGACCTTTCCGTCACCCTGAGGAGCAACCATGGACAAGCCCGTCCTCCAGGTCATCGTCGCCAGCACCCGTCCAGGCCGCGCGGGCCGGGCCATCGGCGAGTGGTTCCGCGAGCACGCCGTCGGCCAGGGCGACTTCGAGGTGGAGCTGGTCGACCTCGCCGAGGTCGGGCTGCCGTTCCTGGACGAGCCCAACCACCCGAGGCTCAAGCAGTACGTGAACGCGCACACCAAGGAGTGGAGCGCCACCATCGAGCGCGGCGACGCCTTCGTCTTCGTGACGCCCGAGTACAACCACAGCTTCACCGCCGTGCTCAAGAACGCCCTCGACTACCTGCACCACGAGTGGCAGCACAAGGCCGCCGGGTTCGTGAGCTACGGCGGCATCTCCGGCGGCACCCGCGCGGTCAACAGCCTGCGCCAGGTGACCAGCTCGCTGAAGATGATCCCGGTCGTCGAGGCGGTGAACGTCCCCTTCTACACCCAGTTCGTCGGCGACGACGGCACGTTCCAGCCCAACGAGGTCACGGTCGGGGCCGCCGACGCGCTCCTCGCCGAGCTGTCCAAGCTGACCGGCGCGCTGCGTCCCATGCGCCTGGCGGCGGCCTGAGCTACGCTGCCGGTCGTGGCGCCGGCGTACGACCTAAGGATCGTCGTCGCCGTCCACCAGGCGGGCGAGGACGCGCGTCACGGCGTCGCCCAGCGGGCGGAACGCCTGGGTGAGCGCGTTCGCAAGGGGGCCGAAGATCTCGCCCACCTCGGTGAGGAGGTCGTCGCCCTTCTTCTCCGGAGGCGCCCAGCGCATCGCGTCGGCGCTCAACGTCTCCCATTCGTCGACGACGCCGTCGATGGCGTCGAGCACGTGGTCAGGATCGCTCGGCATGACCGTTCTCCAAGCGCGGGAGTCGGATAATCCCACGGTAACCCGCATATAGCCCCTCACGGGAGCCCGGCAGGCCCCAACCGGAACGCACGCCTCCTGCTACCCTTGGCCCGTCGCTGTAAACAGACCGACCGAGGAGGTGAGACCCATTACCGCTGTATCAGCCTGGGTGCTCTCCTCGCGTGGCAGTGCGGTCTGCCCGGCGTAGGTGATCGAGGGAGCACCCGTCAGCATCGCGAAAGGCGAGGCGGATGCGCTTCATCTCGGAAACGACGTCCCATGGTGTTTCTGAACGATCGTTCGAATTGACTGTCGCCGGAGAGCTTGTTCCCGGCGTGCTCTGGTCTCCCGCCGGCGCTGCCGGGAGCCGTCCCCTGGTGTTGATGGGCCATGGTGGCTCCCAGCACAAGAAGGCCCCCGGTCTGGTGGCCCGCGCCCGGAAGTACGTGACGTCACTCGGGTTCGCCGCGGCGGCCATCGACGCGCCGAGCCAGGGCGACAGGCCGACGTCCGCGCAGGCCGCGCGGTTCGCCACCGAGATCAGGCAGCGGATCACGGAAGGCGGCAGCGTCGGCGCGCTGGTGGCCCGCGAGATGGCCCGGCGCGCGGTGCAGGCCGTCCCGGAGTGGCGGGCCACCCTGGACGCGCTCCAGACCCTGGACTTCGTGGGCGAAGGCCCGGTCGGCTACTGGGGCCTGTCGATGGGCAGCGCGATCGGGCTGCCCCTGGTCGCGGCGGAACCGAGGATCGCCGCGGCTGTCCTCGGGCTCGCCGGGCTCCTCTCGGGTGACGGCGCTCTCGCCGAAACGGCGGCCAAGGTCACCGTCCCGGTGCAGTTCGTCCTCCAGTGGGACGACGAGCTGGTGCCGCGGGAGTCGGGGCTGGCGCTGTTCGACGCTCTCGCGTCCGGGGAGAAGACCCTGCACGCCAACCCCGGCCGCCACTCGGCGGTGCCGCCGTTCGAGCTGGCCGAGGCCTTCTTCGCCCGCCATCTCGCCGAGGACGGCGCGCGCTAGGCCGGGATCGAGACGCCCACGCCGCCGCGTGTCTGGCCGCCGTACCGCTCCTTGTCGGCCGCGAGGTCGAGGGGGCGGACGGTGCTGCGCGCAGCGAGCACCTCCTCGGTGATCAGCGAGGCCGGCAGCAGCCAGGACACCTCGAACTCCAGGCCGTCGGGGTCCTGCGCGTACAGGGCCTTGGTGGTGCTGTGGTCCGACGCGCCGACGAGCGCGCCCAGCTCGCGCAGCTTGGACGCGACGCGCTCCAGCTCGTCGAGCGTGTCGACCTCCCATGCCAGGTGGTAGAGGCCGACGGTGGAACGCCCTGCGGGCGACGGGCCCGCCTGGGCGCCGATCTCGAACAGGCCGAGGTCGTGGTCGTTGCTGGAGCCCTCGGCCTGGAGGAAGGCCGCCCCCGGCATGCCCATGACGACCTCGAAGCCGAGGGCCTCGCGGTAGAAGGCGACGCTGCGTTCGACGTCGCGTACGTACAGGACCGCGTGGTTGAGCCGCTGGACCGGCATGGCGAGCTCCTCTCTGTTCGCTCTACTCCAAAGTATATGAGAGTTCAACTAAAATGAAGCCATGACCCGATGGCTGGACGACGACGAGCAGCGCGCCTGGCGGGCCTTCCTGTCGGCCACGCAGCTCGTGAACGAGGCGCTCGACCGCCAGCTGCAGCGCGACGCGGGCATGCCGCACACGTACTACATGATCCTCGTCGCGCTCTCGGAGGCGCCGGAGCGCTCGATGCGGATGAGCGAGCTGGCCTCCAGGGCGCAGAGCTCGCAGAGCAGGCTCTCGCACGCGGTCGCCCGCCTGGAGGAGCGCGGCTGGGTGCGCCGGGCGCGCTGCTCCGACGACCGGCGCGGCAACATCGCCGTCCTGACCGAGGACGGCTTCGCCGCGCTCGCCGCCGCCGCTCCCGGGCACGTGGAGGAGGTGCGGCGGAGCCTGTTCGACGTGCTCACACCCGAGCAGGTGCGCTCTCTGGACGAGATCTGCACGGCCGTGCGGAACACGCTGGAGCGTTAGCGCGAAAACTGTCGGCGACACGTCGTAGCGTTCTCCCGGTAATCGAACGAGGAGACACGGATGCGCGACACTGAAGAGGCCCTGTTCATGACGGTTCACGGGATCGCCGGCCGGATGGCGGGCCAGCCCGTGCCCGTGGTCATGGACGCGTTGCTGCGCCAGCTGCCCAAGGCGCCCGGCCTCGAGGTGTCCGAGATCCGCAAGATCGCCGAGGAGATCAGCGTGGGGCGCGATCCCTCGGGCTTGTGAAGGTCCGACGGCTCGGGGGAGCATCGGGGCTATGCGCGATGACATGCCCGGGTTAGGGGCCCTGGTCGCCGGTGTCGACTCGTCCACGCAGAGCTGCAAGGTCGTCATCCGCGACGCCGTCACCGGGAAGCTGGTACGCCAGGGGCGGGCGGCGCATCCCGGCGGCACAGAGGTCCATCCGTCGCACTGGTGGCAGGCGCTGATCGAGGCCCTGACGCAGGCCGGAGGGCTCGACGGCGTCGCCGCGATCAGCGTGGCGGGCCAGCAGCACGGGATGGTGTGCCTCGACGAGTCCGGAAACGTCGTGCGCGACGCGTTGCTGTGGAACGACACGCGCTCGGCCCAGGCCGCCGCCGACCTCGTGGCCGCACTGGGCGGGCCGCAGTCGTGGGCCGACGCGGTGGGGTCCGTCCCCGTCGCGTCGTTCACGGTGTCCAAGCTGCGCTGGCTGGCTGAGCACGAACCCGAGTCGGCCCGCCGCACGGCCGCCGTCTGCCTGCCGCACGACTGGCTCACCTGGCGGCTCGCCGGAGCCCTCGCCCTGGGGCCCTTCGACCCGGCCGCCTGGCGTGACGCCCCGCCGCCCGCCCTCGACCGCCTCACCACCGACCGGGGCGACGCCTCCGGCACCGGCTACTGGTCGCCCTTCACCAGCGCCTACCGCACCGACCTCCTGGAGGCCGCCTTCGGCGCGGTCCCGCTGCTGCCCAGGGTGCTGGGTCCGGTCGACGAGGTGGCCGCTCCGGCGGGCGTCCGGATCGCGCCGGGCACCGGCGACAACATGGCCGCCGCGCTGGGCGTGGGCGCGCGGCCCGGCGACGTGGCGGTGTCGATCGGGACGTCCGGCACCGTGTTCGCGGTGGCCGAGCGGCCGAGCGCCGACCCGAGCGGCGCCGTCGCCGGGTTCGCCGACGCCACCGGCCGGTTCCTGCCGCTGGTGTGCACGCTCAACGCGGCCAGGGTGCTCGACGCCGCCGCGGCTCTCACCGGCACCGACCTCGACCGGCTCGGGGAACTGGCCCTCCAGGCGCCGCCGGGGGCCGACGGGCTGACGCTCGTCCCGTACCTCGAAGGGGAGCGCACGCCCAACCTGCCCGACGCCACCGGCTCCCTGCACGGCCTGCGCCTGGCCACCGCCACCCCGGCCCACCTGGCGCGGGCCGCGGTCGAGGGCATGCTGTGCGGGCTGGCCGACGCGCTCGACGCGCTGGGCCTTCCGCCGGAGCGGGTGCTGCTCATCGGCGGCGGGGCCCGTTCCGTCGCCGTCCGCCGTATCGCGCCCACCGTGTTCGGGCGTCCGGTGACGGTCCCGCCGACGGGCGAGTACGTCGCGGACGGCGCCGCCCGCCAGGCCGCCTGGCTCCTCACCGGAGCCGAGGAGCCGCCGGCGTGGACGTTGGAGGACCCGGAGACCTACGAGGCGCCCCCGGCCCCGGAAATCCGCCACCGCTACGCCCAGGCCACCCACCCCAGCGAGGCGTGACGCCGCCGCCGTAGCGCCAGGGGGAGGCCCCGCCGAGGGAGCGCCCATCGGGGTGCAGCGCCCGTCATGCCGCATCACCGGCGGGTTTGGCGTGCCGTACCACCGTCGCTGGTGCGTCAGGGCTCCGTGCGGCCACGCCGTTCTCAGGGGCGCCGGATTCGCGCAACCGGGCCAGCCGCGCCGGCCCCCTCCTCCTGGAGGGCGGCAGGGCTCCCCTGAGATGACGGGGAAGTGGGGCTTGGCGGGGTGGCTTCGGGCGTCCAGGGGTTGGTGATCGGGGGCGAGAGGGAGTCGGGGGTGGGTCAGGGTCGGGTCAGGGGTGAGGCCTGATGTGAGGGGGTGCGGCGGCGCGGGAGGGTGTGGGCATGGCCGCAGTCAAGAGGTTCTACCCGCTGATCGCGTGCGTGTCGATCGTCTTCTCGGTCGTCGCGATCGTGGTCGGGCAGTTCGTCCCCGACCCCTACCTCGACCCGATGAACGTGACCATCAGCGAGTACGCCGTGTCCGACCGCGGGGGCGTCACGGAGGTCGCGATGGCGGTTCTGGGCGTGGGGTCGCTGGCGCTGCTCGGGGGGCTGCGCGCGGCGGGGGCGCCTGTTCGGGGGCTGCCGGAGAGGTTGCTGATGGTGTGGTCGGGGGCGCTGGTCGTCGCCGCGGTGGTCCCGACCACGCCCATCGGCGCGGACCTGACGCTGACGGCGCAGATCCACCGTTACGTCAGCGTGGCGGCGTTCGTCAGCCTCCCGGCGGCGGCCACGCTGCTGGTGCCGCGCCTCGCCGCGGACGCGGCCTGGAAGCCGGTGGCCCGGGTGATGGAGTGGACGGCTCTGGCCTGTGGGTTCGGGCTGCTGGCGATCACCTATGTGGCGCTGCCCGGAGAGCGGGTGCTGATCGGTCTGGTGGAGCGGTTGCTGCTGGGCGCGGAGGTCGCGGTGCTGGCCGTGCTGGCGGCCTGGCTGGTGCGCCTCACCTGGACCAAAGCTGTCAATTTCCCGACATATCACAGATTTATCGCTAGTTGATCTTAATCACACCCGTTTCGATGCTATTCTCTCCCGCGATCTTCTATCCGGGAGCGGGTGTCATGGCATCGGGCAGATCTATCAGATTCAAGATCTCGACGCTGCTCGTCGTCCCACTGATCTCTTTGATCGCGCTCTGGGGCTTCGCCGCCAGCAGCACCTTCGGCGACGCGTTGAACCTGCTCAAGGCGGACACGCTCTGGACCGGCGTCATCAACAACACCGACGGCCTGGTCTCCCGGCTCCAGGAGGAGCGGCTGGCGTCCGCCGAGCGGCTCGCCGGAACCGCCACCGATCCCGCGGAGCTGACCGCCGCCCGCGGCAAGACCGACAAGATCAACCAGAAGCTTCGCGACGAGGCGCAGTCGGGCAGCGTCCAGTCGGCACTGACCTTCGAGATGAGCACCAGGCTCAAGGAGGCGTTCGCCGCGATCGACCGGCTGCCCGACATCAGGCGAAAGGTGGACGCCGGCCAGCTGACCCCCTCGCGGCTGCTGGGCGAGTACGACGCCATCTCCGACTCCATCCACGTGCTCTACTCCACCTTCACCGCGAGCACCGACGTCGAGCTGGCCAGGCAGTCGCAGGGCCTGATCGCCGCCGACCAGGTGCGTGAGCTGCTGACCAGAGAGCACGCGCTGATCGTCGCCGCCAACGGCAAGCCGACCATGGCGGACATGCACCTGCTGGCCAGGATCGACGGCACCAGGACGTACCTGTTCCCGAAGGCCATGGCCAACATGGACGCCGAGCTGCGGGCCCCGTTCGACAAGCTCGCCACCTCGTCCCGGTACGCGACCATGGAACGGGCCCTGGACTCGTACCTCATGGGCAAGCCGGTCGACATGCAGATGTGGCGCGGCCTGGCCGACCCGGTGCTGAAGGAGTACACGCAGGGCGTCTGGCACGCCGGCGACAGGCTGCTCGCCCGGCTGCAGCCGGCGGGCATGTCCATCCTCATCCGGGCCGGTGTGGCGGGCGCGCTGGGGCTCATCGCGGTCGTGTTCTCCATCGTCATCTCGATCCGGGTGGGCCGGCGGATCACCCGTGAGCTGGCCTCGCTCCGCCTCTCCGCGCTCGACCTGGCGGAGGTCAGGCTGCCCGACGTGGTGGCGAAGCTCCGCAAGGGCGACAAGGTGGACATGGCCACCGAGGTGCTGCCCATCAAGGTGGGCGACCAGGCCACGAGCGAGGTCGCCGACCTCGCCGCCGCGTTCGACAGCGTCCAGCACACCGCCGTGGACGCCGCCGTCGGGCAGGCGAAGCTGCGCGAGGGCGTGTCGGAGGCGCTGCGCAACCTCGCCAGGCGCAGCCAGTCGCTGCTGCAACGCCAGCTCAAGATGCTGGACGACATGCAACGCCAGACCGAGGAGCCCGAGGCCCTGGAGCGGCTGTTCAAGCTCGACCACCTGACCACCCGCATGCGCCGCCACGCCGAGGGCCTGGTGCTGCTGTCGGGCGGCTCGGCCGGCCGCAGGTGGCGCGGCGTCATCCCGGTCGAGGACGTGCTGAACGGCGCCGCCGCCCAGGTCGAGGAGTACACCCGGGTCCGCGTCTACCCGATGCCGGAGTCGGGCGTGTCGGGCGAGGCCGTGGCCGACCTCATGCACCTGTTCGCGGAGCTGATCGAGAACGCCACGTCGTTCTCCTCGCCCGGCAACGAGGTGTCGGTGCGCGGCGAGCTGGTCGGCAGGGGCTTCGCGGTGGAGATCGAGGACCGCGGGCTGGGCATCAGCCCCGGGGAGCGGCAGGCGATCAACGAGCGGCTGGCGAACCCGCGCGAGTTCGACCCGGCGCAGACCGAGCGGCTGGGCTTCGCGGTGGTCGGCATGCTGGCGGCCAAGCACGGGGTGGCGGTGACGCTCAAACCGTCACCGTACGGGGGGACGACCGCGATCGTGCTGGTGCCCTCGGCGCTCGTCCAGCCGCTGCCGACGCCGCCGATGGACCTGCCGGAGTTCGAGTCGGTGTCGGTGTCGGTGGTCAGCACCGACACGGGGCCGGGAGAGCTCCCGCGCCGCGTCCGCACAGCCAAGCGGGGAGCCGCCGCGCTCTCGCAGGACTCGGGTCTGCCTCGCCGCGTCCGGCAGACCAACCTGCCGGAGCAGCTCAAGCAGGTGCCCCCCACCGAGCCGCCTGCGGAGGAACGCTCGCCTGAGCAGACCAGGGCGCTGCTCGCCTCGCTCCAGTCGGGCTGGCAGCGCGGGCGGCAGGACAGCGACCAGGATGGGGGAAGCCGATAGTGAGCCGCGAGCAGGAATGGGTGGACGAGGAGGCGGGGCCCGTCGTGCGGCCGTACGCGGTGGCACGCGGGCGGACGAGATCGTCGTCGCCCTCGATCGACCTGCTGGCGACGGTCGCCCCGACGGGGCTGCCCGTGCCCGGCAAGGCCGAGCTGAGCGTCCAGCACCGGCGGCTGCTGACCTACGTGGCCGGCCGGAGCAGGGCGGTGGCCGAGGTCGCCGCGGAGCTGAACCTGCCTGTGGGGGTGGTCAGGGTGCTCCTCGGCGACCTTCTCGACTACGGCCTGGTGCAGGTGCGCATGCCCGTGGGCAAGGGCGCGTCTCCGACGGAGAGCCTGCTCAGAGAGGTGATCAACGGGCTCAGGGCGCTCTAGCCGGCCGCGGTCAGCGTCCGCAGCGAGTGCTCGACCAGGGTGATCATGACTTCCTTGGCCGAGGAGCGCCGGCGCACGTCGCACAGCAGGATGGGGACGTCGTCGTCCAGGTCGAGGGCGATCCTGACGTCGTCCACGCCGTGCCGGTCGGCGCCGTCGAAGCAGTTGACGGCCACCACGAAGGGCGTGCCGCGCTGCTCGAAGTAGTCGATCGAGGGGAAGCAGTCGGTGAGCCGCCGGGTGTCGGCGATCACGACCGCGCCGAGCGCACCGTACGACAGCTCGTCCCACATGAACCAGAACCGCTCCTGTCCGGGGGTGCCGAACAGGTACACGACCAGGCCGTCGCGGATCGTGATGCGGCCGAAGTCCATCGCCACGGTCGTGGTGGTCTTGCTCTCGACGCCGTCGAGGTCGTCGACGCCGATGCCGCGGTCGGAGAGCACCTCCTCGGTGCGCAGCGGTTTGATCTCGCTGATCGCCCCGACGAGGGTGGTCTTGCCCACCCCGAAGCCCCCGGCGATGAGAATCTTCAGCGCGACCGGGTCCTCAGAGAGCACGGAGTCCATTGATCACTTCCTTGAGAGTGCGCTCACTCGTACGGGGCCCCTTCGCGAAGGGGGACGTGACCGAGATGAGGCCGTTGTCACGCAGGTCGCCCAGCAGCACCCGGACGACGCCGACGGGCAGGTCGAGTTCGACGGCCACGTCGGCCACCGAGATCGGGGCACGCGCCGCCCGCAGGATGTGCCGTTGTTCCGGACCGAGGTCCGACGGCGGTTCGCCCACGGTCCGGACGGTCGCGATGAGGTCGAGGGTCTCCCCAGACGGCCTCGTGCGACCGCGGATGAGGGCGTAGGGCCTGACGAACGGCCCCGCGTCCTCGTCCAGCCACTGGGGGGCGTCGCTCATGACGTCCGCGGGTTGGTCGTGATGTGCTGACCGACACGCTTGACCAGCATCGCCATCTCGTAGGCGATGTGGCCGACGTCCACGTTGGCGTCGGCGATCACGGCCAGGCAGGTGCCCTGCCCGGCCGCCGTCACGAACAGGAACGCCGTCTCCATCTCCACGATGGTCTGCCGGACGTCGCCGCCGCCGAAGTGCCGTCCGGTGCCCCGGGCCAAGCTCTGGAACCCGGCGGCGACGGCCGACAGGTGCTCGGCGTCCTCGCGGGTCAGCCCTTTGGAGCGTCCGACCGCCAGGCCGTCGGTCGACAGGATCACGGCCTGCCGTACCGAGGCGACCCTGTTCGTCAGGTCGTCGAGCAGCCAGTTCAGCTCGCCAGTGTTGGTCGTCGGCACACTCATGCCTCCCCCTCCTCATTGCCTAGTTCTCGGGCGCGTTGGGTTCCCCGCTGGAACGCGGAGAACAGGTCGCGTACCTCGTCGGGAGAGCGTTCTGTCTTCCCATCCTGCTCAGGTGGGTCCGCCCTGAGCGCGGGCGCCAGGTTCGCCTGCCGTACGCGTCGAGGAAGGCCGGCGTGGGTGCCGTCGCTCACCACGGCGAGCGCCTTCTTCTTGGTACGGCTGGGCAGCGCGGGCGCCTGGTCGCCGGACGGCAGCGCCGTCTGCTCGGCGATCAGCGTGCGTGGCACGAGCACGATGGCCGTGCTCCCGCCGAAGGGGGAGCGGCGCAGCATCACGTCGACGCCGTGCCGCTCCGCCAGCCTGGCCACCACGAACAGGCCGAGCCTGTCGCTGTCGGCCAGGTCGAACTCGGGCGGCGAGGACAGCAGCTTGTTGAAGGCCGCATACTCGTCCGTGGACAGGCCCAGACCCCTGTCATCCACCTCGATGGCGTAGCCGTTGCTCACGATGTCGCCGCGGATCCGCACGCCGGTGTCGGGCGGCGAGTAGATGGTGGCGTTCTCGACCAGTTCGGCCACGAGGTGCGTCAGGTCGGCGGCGGCGGTGCCGTCGAACGCGGTCTCGGGCATGGTCTCGACGGTGACCCTGGTGTAGTCCTCGACCTCCGCGACGGCGGCCCTGACGATGTCGATGACGGGCACCGGCTTGCGCCACACCCTGCCCGGCGCGGAGCCCGACAGGATGATCAGGCTCTCGGCGTGCCGCCGCATGCGGGTGGTCAGATGGTCAAGGCGGAAGAGCTCCTCCAGCCTGTCGGGGTCGTGGGTGCGGCGCTGCATGCCGTCGAGGAGGGCGAGCTGGCGGTGCAGCAGGCCCTGCTTGCGCCTGGCGAGGTTGAGGAAGACCTGGCCGACGCCGCGCCGCATGGCGGCCTGCCCGACGGCCGCCTGGACGGCCGTGCGCTGGACGGAGCCGAAGGCCCTGGCGACGTCGACGATCTCGGCGGAACCGCTGACCTTCATCGGCCTCGCCTCCTTCTTGACGTTCACCTCCTCGCCCGCGCGCAGCCGCTCGACGACGCCCGGCAGCCGGGTCTCGGCCAGTTCCAGCGCCGAGGCCCGCAGCCCGGCCAGCTCGCCGGCGAGGCGGCGGCCGAAGCGCACCGAAATGATGATGGAGGCGAGCACCGCGATCAACCCGAGGCCGCCCGCCACCCCGATCCGCACCAGGATCGACGTGGCGGCTCCGATCGAGCGGTCCGCCAGCGCCTCCGAGGAGGAGAAACCGATCTTGTCGAGCTGGCTGGAGACCTTGGCGAGAGCGCCGTTCCACGCCGTGTCGGGCGGCGGTGAGCCGGTCTCGACGATCTGCGTCTCCATCGCGGTGAGGCTCTGGAACGGCTCGCTCTTGAAGATGCCCTCGTACGGCTGCCGCAGCGTGACGTCGAGCTCGGCCATGCCGCGTGTGTACAGGAACTTGCGGCTGGCGACGTACTCGGTGAAGGCGCCGACCTCGGGCTCGGTCAGCCGGTGGTCGATGAGCGCACCGCTGATCAGCGCGTGCTCCCTGGCGATGATCTCGCGGGCGTTGCCCATGGCCTGCATCGCCGCGGCCTGCTGGGAGATCGACAGGTCGGGCACGGAGACAAGCTGGTCGTAGACCCGGAAGAGCAGGTCGAGCACGCGGTTGTACGCGTTCAGGCTGGCGAGGCGGGAGTTGATGCCGCCGTCGATGGACGCGCGGACGGAGTCGAGCCGGCCCAGCTCGGCTGTCAAGGTGCCAAGGGGGCCGCGCACCCCGCCGGAGACGGCGCCGCCGGCCTCCTCGACGGACTTCTCGAAGGTCGTGATGGCCTTGTCGGTGCGGGCGCGCTGCGCGCTCAGATCTTCGGTGAGTTCACGGTTGGTGACGGCCACGGCGGTGCGCGACCGCTCGGCCTGGAGCTGAAGCCCCAGCTCTGTGGAGGAGACGCCGATCGTCTGGTACAGCGTGTTGGCTCTCAGGAGGGCCTGACCGTCGCCCACGGTGAGATTGAGCACGAAGCCCCAGAGCACGCTGAGAGACAGGAGGGGTAGCAGCAGCAATAAGAAGATCTTGAACCGAATTGACCGGTTTTGCGAGCCCATGTCCCAACCTCGAAGTCGAGGGGCATTTCCACAGCTTGTGTAAATCCACCTCCGGAAGATCGCACAGGAGACTAGCACCGATTAAGGTTCCGGCGCAGTGGGAGGAACGTGATGATTAGCGTGATTACTGGGGCAAGTGCCGGGATCGGTGCTGCCGCCGCTGCCGGGCTTTCCCGTCTGGGCCACAAGGTGGTCCTGGTGGGCAGGGACGAGACACGGCTCAAGGCCGTCGCCAACGGGCTGACCGGGCCCGAACCCGACGTCCTGACCTGCGATTACACCTCGCTTGACGAGGTGAGAAAGCTGGCGTCCCAGCTTCGCGGGCGATACGGGCGGATCGCCGTGCTCGCGAACAACGCCGGTGTGATGAGCACCAGCAGGCGGACGACCAGAGACGGACACGAGCTGATGGTTCAGGTCAACCACCTCGCTCCATTCCTGTTGACCCATTTGTTGACGGACTGTGTGGACAGAGTCGTGACCACGACGTCCCGGGCGGGCAGGACCGGAAAGCTCGACCCGGGCGACCTGTCGCGCGAGCGGCGCCGGTGGAACGGCTGGCTCCAGTACGGCGACACCAAGCAGGCGAACGCCCTCTTCACGGTCGCGCTGGCCGGGCGCGGGGTTGCGGCCACCTGCTTCCACCCCGGGGTGATCCGCACCGGGTTCGCGGGCGAGACCCTGCTGATGCGGCTGTTCCTGGCGCTGCCCGGGTACGCCAAGCCGCCCGAGCACGGCGCCCGCACGCTGGTGCACCTCGCCACGCATCCGGACGGCCTGGAGCGTTCCGGGCGCTACTTCGCCGAGGGGAGGGAGGAGCGGGCCTCGTCCGGGATGTCGGACGCCGCGCTGGCCGAACGGCTCTGGGAGGCCAGCCGCAGCGCGGTGGGCGGCTGACGCCTCAGCCGGAGCCGCCTGCCCGCCGGGATCGCGGCCCTCAGCGGACCCCGACAGGTCGGCGTCGGCCCTCAGGCGGACGCTGACAGGTCGTCGACGGCGCGGTGGGCGGCCGTGATGGCGGCGTCGGCGTACGCGGCGGGAACCGAGTCGGAGTTGGCGACGGCGATCCTGCCGAAACGCCGGCGGGCGGTCTCGGCCGGGAACGGCCCGTCGGGGTAGAACCGGTTCCACGGCCTGCAGTACTCGGGCGCGTACCCGTGTCCCCAGCGGTTGACCGTGATCGCCTCGATGTCCCTGCCCGGGTCGAAGCCGTCCGACCCGAGCAGCCGGGCGAGCTGGTCGCGGATGGTGTACTCCATGTGGCTGTAGGGCGTCCCGAGCAGCGCCCGCCGCCCGGCGACGGCTCCCTCGGCAGGGCCGAGCTCCGACCGGCAGGGCGCGGCGACCAGGTGCGCGAGGACCGGCCGGCCCGGCTCCCGCGGGCAGGCGTAGCCGGGCACGCTGACCGGGTGGTCCAGCTCCGTCACGCACCAGTACGCGCCCGTCCAGCGGGCCCTGTGGACGCCCGCCCGCTGCCAGGCCCGCCAGTCGCGCAGCTGCACCGTCGCGTACAGCAGCGGCATCTTGACCGCCCGGCTCAGCGCCTGCTTCTGCTCGGCGGGCAACTCCGGGACCAGATATGGGATGACCGCGTTCCAGCAGGCCATGATCACCGCCCCGGCGCGCACGGTCCTGACGGCGTGCCCGTCGAAGTAGCCCACGGTCGCGGTCGTGGCGGTGTCGGGACGTCCGTCGTTGCGCACCGAGACCACCGGGCTCGACAGCCGGAAGCGGACCCGGTTGCCCGGCCGGTCCAGCCTGCCGTAGTCGAATGCGGCGGTGGTGACGCCGTCCATGGTGGTGGAGCCGGCGAAGCCGGGGATCATCCGGCCCACCATCATCCGCACCAGCGCCTGGTTGCCCTCGGGGAAGTGGTGGACGTCCAGGTCACGGGCTCCCCACGCCTTCTTCAGCGACGGGGAGTTGAACCGCGACGGCCTGCCGGGGTCGAGCCCCAGGCCCTGGAAGCCGGGGTAGTCCCAGCCGGAGGCGCTGCCCCAGGCGTCGATCGCGCCGAACGCCTGGGTGCCGTAGGCCCACTCGTCGCTGGACATCGTCCGGCAGAAGCGCTCCACGTCCGGGTGCGCCCTGCAGACGTCCAGCAGGAACGCCGAGTACGTCAGCCCGACGAGCCGCTCCTCCTTCCGCTCCCGCGACAGGCCGGGGAACCAGTCGGGCGGGTTCGTGTACAGCCTCAGCAGGTCCCTCCTGGCCTGCTCCGCGATCGGGAGCCTGCCGACCCACTCCTCGGCCGTGACGCCGGGCGGGTAGCGGATCAGCCGGTCCGCGGAGAAGGTCTCCCTGTCGCACATCACGCTGTCGTGGCAGCCGTGCCGGGCGTAGAGGTCGCGGTCGAAGTAGCCGTCGAACCGCGCGAGGTCGACGCCGAGCCGTTCGAGGACGGCCTTGCCCTCCGGCGTCCACACCGAGGGCGCCTCGATCGACTGCGAGCCGCCGTAGCCGATCAGGGGGCCGCCGCGCCCCTCGGGGTGGAACTCGTTGCGCCGCGCGTGCCCGCCGATCTCGTCGTGGTTGTCCAGGATCAGGACGCGGGCTCCCGGTTCCCGCCGCAGCCACTCGAACGCCGCGCTCACCCCGCTGATGCCGCCGCCGACCACCACCAGGTCGTAGCTCTCGCCGGTCGGTTCCGGGGTGCCCGCGTACTGCCAGAAGCGCCCGTCGCGCAGCGCGTGCGGGACGCCGAGCGCGGCCGGGGTGCTGCCCTGCAGCCCGGTCAGCCCCGCGGGCGCCCCGGCGGCCTGCGGTGTCGCGGCGGACGAGGGAGCGCCGCCGGAGCCGGAGCGGCGTCCGGCGAGCAGGGCGGCGCTCGCGACCATGGCGACGCCGTCGAAGAAGTCACGGCGCGAAATGGGCCGGTCCATCCCGAGTTCGCGCGCACGACGCGCGCTGATGTCGCTCATTCGGCGATCATCATGAGCGGCGGTGAACGCGGCGCTGAGCCGCGCAGCGGTCCGGGAAACATTTTGCGTGGACTGTTACCGCGAATGCCTGTTTGGAGTACCGTCCGGAATATCACGACGGGGGGAGCTCAGTGGTCGGCAAGCAGGGCAGGGTCACCGGGAAGATCGGCCCTGGCCTCGTCGGCGAGGTCATGGTTCCGATCAGGGGCGGCGTCGAGGCCTTCTACGCCCACCCGAGCGTGCCTGACGAGGAGATCTCCGTCGGTTCGATCGTGATCGTCGTGGAGTACTTCGCGCCGCGGACGGTCTACGTGGCCAGAGCACTCGTCTAGGGAGGCCCCCCGATGTCCCCCGAGCTCTACGTCTTCGGCGGCGGCGTCCTCGTCGCGGTCGTCGTCCTGATCCTGCTGTTCAAGGCCTTCTGGCGGGTCGCGGAGCCCAACGAGGCCCTGATCATCTCGGGGCTCGCCGCGCGCAGGCGCGGCGAGGGCCTCGACAGTCTCGGCTTCAAGATCATCACAGGCAAGGGCACGGCGGTGCTCCCCGGATTCCAGACCGCCAGGCGGCTGCGCCTCGACACCAGAGCCGCCAACCTCCAGGTCTCCTGCGTCACCCAGCAGGGCATCCCGGTGCACATCAGGGGCGTGGTCATCTACAAGGTCGGCGACGACTTCGCGTCCATCGCCAACGCCGCCCGCCGCTTCCTCGACCAGCAGGACTTCATGACCGGCGCGATCCACGAGCTGTTCACCGGCCACCTGCGCTCGATCATCGGCAACCTGACCGTCGAGGACCTGATACTCAACAGGGAGCGCCTGACCAGCGAGACCAGGGCGTCGGCCGCCGACGAGATGAGCAAGCTCGGCCTGATCGTCGACTCGCTGCAGATCCAGGAGATCGACGACGAGACCGGCTACATCGTCAACCTGGGCAAGCCGCACGCCGCCAAGGTGGCCTCCGTGGCCCGCATCGCCGAGGCCCAGCGCGACCAGGAGGCCACCGAGGCCGAGCAGGCCGCCGCGGCCCGCAAGGCGGCGGCCGTCCGCGAGTCGAAGATCCAGCAGGCCGGCTACCAGGCCGAGGTGGACCAGGCCGCGGCCAAAGCCAGGCAGGCCGGGCCGCTGTCGGAGGCGACCGCGCGCCAGGAGGTGGTCGTCCAGGAGACCAGGGCCGCCGAGCTGGAGGCGCAGCTTTCCGAGCAGCGTCTGCAGTCGCAGGTCCGCAAGCCCGCCGACGCGAAGGCGTACGAGACCGTCACGCTGTCGCAGGCCGAGCGGGACGCCCGCATCGCCCAGGCGGAGGCGGAGGCCAGGGAGACCGAGCTGCGGGCCGTCGCGCAGGCGTCCCAGGTCAAGCAGGCCGCCGCCGCCGAGGCGGAGGCGGTGCGGCTGCGCGGTGAGGCGGCGGGTGCGGCCACCAAGGTCGCGGGCGAGGCCGAGGCCCAGGCGGCGAAGGCCCGCGGTCTCGCGCAGGCGGAGGCGGCCAAGGCGCTCGGGCTCGCGCAGGCCGAGGCCGAGCAGGCCAAGGGCCTGGCGGAGGCGACGGCGATCAGGGCCAGGTCGGAGGCGCTCGCCGAGAACCAGGAGGCGGTCATCGCCCAGCAGCTGGCCGAGCGCTGGCCGGAGATCGTCGAGGCGGGCGCGAAGGCGTTCGGCAACGTGGACCACATGGTCGTGCTCAACGGCGCCCAGGGCATCGAGGAGCTGCTGGCCAAGGCGCTCACACTGGGCGGCAGCGGGCTGGGGCTGGCCAGGGCGCTGCTCAACGGCGCATCCCCGAATGCCGTCGAGCCTGAAATCACTCGCAAAGCCCCTGAATCCCGCGGATAGCGCCGTTACTCGGCTCGTTACTCTCCGTTTCCTCTAGCGTTTCCCGGGGTGCCGCCAGAGGAAATGGGGGAACGCATGCTAAAGGCCCTTTCCAGGATATGTCTCAGCATGATGGTCGTTACTGGTTGTTCGTCCGGGCAGGCCGCTGAACGGCCCGTGCAGCCTTCACCGTCACCGTCCGCTGTCGACGCGGGCAGGTTGCGCGCCGCGCTGCTGCCCGTGCCGAAGGGCATGCGCGTCGCATACGGGCCGGAGATCGGCGCCTTCGGCACGCTCAAGTCCACCCGGCTCGGTCTCGAAGCCGCCCGCGAGACCAAGATCGACCGGCCGGAGTGCGCCGGCGCCGCCCAGCTCGACCCGGCCAAGCCGGAGATCGCCGACGCCCCCGCCGCGGTGGTCGCGTACTCCGCGAACAGGGGGTCGATCACCGAGGCGCTGGTGTCGCTGCCGTCGCCCGGCTTCCCCGACGCGCTGCCCGAGCAGTGCGCCAGCTACAAGGCGACCGTGAGCGGCACCAGGGTCGCCTACCGTACCTCGGAACTGGCCATGCCCAGGCGCGGCGACGAGTCGCGCGCCTACCTGACCACCGCCTCGGGCGGCGACAGCGACGCGCAGATCGGCTCCATGGTGATCAGGCGCGGCACCGTGGTCCTGAGCATGGTCGTCGTCGGACGGCGGGTGAAGCGTGACGGGCTGTACGAACTCGGCCGCCTCGCCGACCAGAAGCTGGCCCGCATCACCAGCTAGCGCCCCCGCCCTGGAGATCGCTAGATCAGCACGTGCGCGTCAGGTCGGCCGACGAAGGAGAACTGGGCGTTGCGGGTCAGCTTGATGTGGTCCGCCTGCCAGGTGTGCATGCTCGCGTCGGCGCTGCGCCAGTAGACGAAGTTGAACCGGTCGGCCGAGTAGATCTTGACGCCGTCCTCCTTCAGCCTGCGGACGAGGTGTGTGTCCTCGCCGCGGGTGAGGTCGGGGAAGTTGTACGAGCGGAACATGTCGGCCTTGCCGAGGAACGACCCGCCCTGGACGAGGAACGAGTACCGGTGCTCCAGGCCTGGCAGGCGGAGCATGGTGGTGTTGCTGCCCTCGAAGTAGGAGTAGTGGGCGCCCTTGCCGACCAGTTCGGCCTCGGAGTAGTCGAAGGCCCTGGCCAGGTCCGACAGGTAGTGCTCGCCGTACAGGTTGTCGTCGTCCATCTTGGCGATGAGCTCGCCCTCGGCGGCGGCGATGCCCAGGTTCATGCAGGCGCCGAGCGACAGCTCCGAGGACGCGGGGAGCACCACGACGTCGGAGATGCCCGCCATGCGAGCCTTGTCGGCCACCACCACGGGGTCGATGTCGAGGCCGTGCAGGACCATCACGAGCTGGAGCGGGCGGTGGATCTGCTTGGCCACCGACGAGATCGCGTGCTCCAGCTGGGAGGCGCGGTTGGTCGGCAGCACCACGGAGATCGACCGCGACCGCTGGGGGACGGGCCGGCCGAGCAGCTGGAGGATCTGGTCCACCCGGTGGGAGAACAGGTGCTTGTCGAAGACCTCGCGCATGGCCAGGTGGCCCATGCGGGCCCGCAGCTCGGGGCTGTTGATCAGGTGCAGGACCTGGTTGTAGGACTCGACCGGCTCGCGGGCGATCGGCACCAGCTCGCCGAACGTCTCCTCGATCGCCCTCGACCAGCCGGAGACGACCGGGGTGGCGCAGGCCGACAGCTCGAAGACGCGGCGGGCGCACATCGTGGGCGAGTCGAGCACCGAGTTGACGTTGAGGAAGACCTTGTACATGCGGTACGCGGCGAGCATCTGGTCGTAGGGCAGCTCGCCGACGATGTGCGGCTGGTACTTCTCCGGCCAGGCGTACTTCTCGTCCACCTCGCCGTTGCGGGCGAAGATGTGCAGGCCCAGCTCGCGCACCGGGTCCAGGACGGTCTCCATCTGCTCGCGCCGCTCGGGGTGCTTGTTGCGGAAGTACATCCCGGCGAAGACGACGTCGTGCAGGCGTCCCTGCCGTTGCTGGATCGGGTTGTGGACGCGGGGCTGGGCGGCGAACTGCAGCACATCAACCCGATCGTGTCCCAAAATTTCCCGATATTTCGGCACCATGTCACCGTCGCAGGTGAACACGTAGTCGAACAGCTTGGCCGTGTCGATGAAGAAGTCGAAGTTCGGCGGGTCCTCCTTGTTCCAGAAGACCGTCGGGATGCCCTCCATGCGGCACCACGCCAGCAGGTCGCGCAGCGGCTCCTTGGGCGCGTTCGTGCCGGTCATCTGGTAGCGCCAGCGGCCCTGGTTCCCGTGCCACGCCGACTCGCAGAACAGCAGGTCGGGACGCTTCTCCGCGAAGATCTCCGGCCAGTCCTTGAGCCCGAACTCGATCTGGTCCCACTCGTAGCGGAACGCCATCCTGGAGAAGTCGTCGAGGATCACCGCGACCCTCAGGTCGGGCCGGTTCACCGGACCGCGGGGCCACTTCACCGCGGGCACCTCGACCAGCGGCGGCCGGTGCTCGGCGGTCGCGATCGCCTCGGTGACCGGGACGGGCGGCTTGGGCGCCCGCTCCTTCGACCGCACCGCCTCGATGACCTTGCCGGGGCTCTTCGAACCCAGCGCCTCGCCCAGCTTGAAGGTCCGCTTGGCCTGCGTCGCCTCCAGCTTCCAGGTGGCGTAGGCGGCCTTGGCCTCGGCGATCTCCAGCCGCCGCCGCAGCTCTCTGACCTCCGCCTCGAATCGCTCGACGACCTTGCGTTCCTCGGGCAGCCAGTTGACGGGACCGAGCCGCTGGTACGTGGGCTCTTCGGGAGTTTCGGCCATGAGGGTTACTCGCCTATCACATCGCGGAGGAATGTCATGCTACGGCGCTTTGCCGTACGCCATGGGGGTTATTCGGAACGCGTGCCCTGGGCCGCGGGCGACAGGTTGTCCCCCTCCAGCCAGGCCGAGATCACCCGGGCGATGCGCGGCCCGGCGGCGCCGTCCCACAGCGGGGGCAGCTCACCCGACGGCGTCGAGGCGCCGTCGGCCAGCGCCTTCTCCGCCGCGGCGGGCAGCAGGGCGGGCGTGACCAGCCGGTTCGTCCCGTGCGTGATCGTGACGGGCCGCTCGGTGTTGGGCCGGACGGTCAGGCAGGGCACGCCCAGCATGGTCGTCTCCTCCTGGACGCCGCCCGAGTCGGTGACGACCAGCGCGGCCCCCCGCACCAGCGAGAGGAAGTCCACGTACCCCAGCGGGTCCACGACCTTGACCGTCGGCCCGTCGACCAGCCCGGCCTCCGCCAGCCGGGTGCGCCCGCGCGGGTGGATCGGCACCACGACCGGGATCTGCCGCGAGACCTCCAGCACGGCCGAGACCAGCTCGCGGGCGGCCTCAGGGGTGTCGACGTTCGCGGGCCTGTGCAGCGTCGCCACGGCGTACCGGGTCGGGATGGCCAGCCGCTCCACCACGGGCCCGGGGTCGAGGGAGGGCAGCGCCGAGAAGAGGCTGTCGATCATCGGGTTGCCCACCAGATGCACCTTGGACGCGGGCACGCCCTCGGCCGCCAGGTGCGAGAGCGCGTCGGCGGAGGTGGCGAAGAGCAGGTCCGAGAGGGAGTCGGTGACGATCCTGTTCACCTCTTCCGGCATCGACCTGTCGAACGAGCGCAGCCCCGCCTCGACGTGCGCGGTGCGGATGCCCAGCTTCGCGCTGACCAGGATCGCGGCGAGCGTCGAGTTGACGTCGCCGTAGACGACCACCAGTTCCGGGTCCTGGGCGAGGAAGACCTCCTCCAGGCCGACGAGCAGCGTCGCGGTCTGCTTGGCGTGCGTGCCCGAGCCGACCCCCAGGTTCGCCAGCGGTTCCGGCAGTCCGAGGTCCGCGAAGAAGACGTCCGACATCAGCGCGTCGTAGTGCTGGCCGGTGTGGATGATGCCCTGCCGCACGCCGAGTTCACCGAGTGCCCGCACCACCGGGGCCGCTTTCACGAAATTGGGACGAGCGCCAAGAACGTGCAGGACCAGGGGGTTCTCCCTCATTGACCTCGCCTTTCATAGCGGAAGGGAAAAAACGCTGCCTATGGTACGGTCCCCACGTGGCATCCGACGCCAGTCGTCAAGACTCCCCAAAGGTTTCCGCGAAGTCCGCCCGTGCCGGCGTCGGGGGACTCATCAGGGGCTTCGTCCAGCACCCGATCATCGTCTCCCGCGTGGTCGTCACGAAGGTGAAGTCCGACCCCGTCCGCGTCGCGCAGGCCGCGGCCGAATCCCTTCCCCCTCGGCTGCGCCCGGTGGTCGGCAAGGTGGCCTGGCCCGCTGCGCGCAGGGCCAGGCGCATGGTGCGCAAGTTCGGCATGCGCGTCCTCAGGGCGCCGTGGAACGAGGCCAAAGAGCACTGGAACGCCGGCCGGGTCAGCCAGGCCGCCGGGGTGCTCGAAGAGCACACCAAGTACCCGTTCGTGAAGCGCAGGGCCCAGTACTACCGCGGCGAGCTGGCCGCGATCAGCCCCGACCCGATCCCGCCGGGCCCCAAGGTGGCCGTCGGCGAGCGGGTGACCGGCCGGGTGATGCACCTGGTCACCAACGCGCTGCCGTTCACGCAGGCCGGCTACACGGTCAGGACGCACCGCATCGTCACCGCGCAGAAGGCCAAGGGCCTCGACCCGCACGTGGTGACGAGCTGGGGCTGGCCGATGTTCCAGGGGCACGCCGACGCGACCCCGTTCGAGGAGATCGACGGCATCCCGTACCACCGGCTGCTGCCCGAGGGGCACGGCGAGATGCCGTTCGAGATGCGCGGCCGGATGGTCAAGGGCGCCGACTCGGTCACCCAGCTCGTCGCCGAGCTGAAGCCGCAGGTGCTGCACGCCGCCACCGACCACCGCAACGGCTCTGTCGCGCACGCCGTGCGCGACAGGACCGGCACCCCGTTCGTGTACGAGGTGCGCGGCTTCCTGGAGGAGACCTGGGCCTCGCGTGACCCGATCCGCGTCGGCAGCGAGCGTCACGTGCTGCAACGCGAGCGCGAGGCGTTCCTGATGCGCGAGGCCGACGCGGTCGTCACGCTGGCCGAGACGATGGCCGCCGAGATCGTCGAGCGGGGCGTCCCGAGGGAGCGCATCTTCCTGGCGCCCAACGCGGTCGACGACTCGCTGCTCACCGCCGACTACGACGGCGCGGCGTTCCGCAGGTCCATGGGCATCGCCGACAACGAGATCGTGGTCGGCTCGGTGTCGAGCATCGTCGCCTACGAGGGCTTCGCCACCCTGTTGCGGGCCGGCGCGCTGCTGCGCGACGCGGGCAGCCCGGTGCGGGTGCTCATCGTGGGCGACGGCACCGAGCGCAACAACCTGCTGGAGCTGGTGGAGGAGCTGTCGCTAGACACCGCCATCCTCCCCGGACGGGTCGGGCCGGAGGAGGCGCTCCAGGCCCAGGCGGCCATCGACATCTTCTCCTGCCCGCGCGAGGACCTGCGCGTATGCCGACTCGTTACGCCATTGAAACCTGTCGAGGCGATGGCCCTGGGGAAGCCCGTCGTACTCAGCGATCTGCCTGCACTGTCGGAGCTCGTCGGCTCCGACGGCGCGGGGCTGCTGGTCCCGCCCGGCGACCCGGAGGAACTCGCCAAGGCGATCGCCGCGCTGCGCGAGGACCCGGCCAGGCGTGCGGAGATGGGCGAGGCCGGACGTGCGGAAGTCGCGGCCAAGCGCACGTGGGGCCGCGTTGCCGAGACTTATCGAGCTCTATACCGATCTCTGGGCAAATGATGACCTTCGGATTGGCTGTCTGTTGTGACGGGTTCGGTCGCATTAGGCGTGAGCTAGGTGGAGTTGAGATAACCTTTGCGACCATGAAGTGTTGTTTCCGGCTCTCTAAGGCACTGCTGTGACAGAAATCGACTTGGCTGTCATCGGCCTGGGCTACGTCGGCATGCCGCTCGCCAAGGAAGCGGTTGCCGCCGGGCTGCGGGTCATCGGCGTGGACGTCGACCCCCGCAAGGTCGACGCGCTCAACGCCGGGCAGTCCTACATCGATGACCTGAGCGACGCCGACCTCGAGCACATGCTGGCCAACGGGTTCAGCGCCACGCTCGACGAGTCCGTGCTGGCCAAGAGCAACACGATCGTCATCTGCGTGCCCACCCCGCTCGACGAGGACCACCGTCCCGACCTGTCGGCCGTGGAGGGCGCGACCAAGTCCGTCGCCCGCAACCTCAGCAAGGGCACGCTCGTCGTGCTGGAGTCCACCACGTGGCCCGGCACCACCGACGAGGTGGCCCGCCCGCTGCTCGAGAACTCCGGCCTGGTCGCAGGCGAGGACTTCTACCTGGCCTTCTCGCCCGAGCGGATCGACCCGGGCAACCCCAAGTTCGGCCTGCGGAACACGCCCAAGGTCGTCGGCGGCTACACCATGACCTGCCGCGACCGCGCCACCGCGTTCTACGGCCAGTTCATCGAGCAGGTCGTCCCGGTCAGCGGCACCCGCGAGGCGGAGATGGCCAAGCTGCTCGAGAACACCTACCGGCACGTCAACATCGCCCTCGTCAACGAGATGGCGATCTTCTGTGACGAGCTGGGGATCGACCTGTGGGAGTCGATCGAGGCCGCGTCCACCAAGCCGTTCGGCTTCCAGAAGTTCCTGCCGGGCCCCGGCGTCGGCGGGCACTGCATCCCCGTTGACCCGTCGTACCTGTCGTACACGGTGCGCAAGCTCGGCTACCCGTTCCGGTTCGTCGAGCTGGCGCAGGAGATCAACGAGCGGATGCCGTCCTACGTGGTGGCCCGCGTCCAGCGGCTGCTGAACCGGCACAAGAAGGCCGTGAACGGCGCCAAGGTCGTTATGCTCGGCGTCACCTACAAACCAGACATCGCCGACGAACGTGAGACTCCTGCCCTGCCCGTGGCGCGTGCGCTGCTGGAACTGGGCGCCGAGCTCTCGTACGCGGACCCGCACGTCAAGGAGTGGTCGGTCGACGGCACGCCGGTGCCGCGTCAGGAGGATCTGGCCGAGGCCGTGGTCGACGCCGACGTGACGCTGCTGCTGCAGCAGCACGCCGCGTTCGACCTCGACATGGTCGAGGCGAAGGCCAGGCTCGTGCTCGACACCCGCGGTGTGCTCACCGAGGGTGAACGCGTCGAGCGGCTGTAGCGACGGAGGGCTGCGCGCAGTGCACGTGCTCGTCATGACGGTGGTGCATAACCCCGAAGACGCGCGGATCCTGCATCGGCAGATCCGCGCTCTCGTGGATGCCGGTCATGAGGTCACGTACGCCGCGTCCTTCACCGCGCACGGCGTGGTGCCCCGGCCGTGGGTGACCGGCGTGGACCTGCCGAGGGCCATGCAGCGCAAGCGGGTCTCCGCCGTGCTGGCCGCCCGCAAGCTGTTCAAGAAGATGCGCGGCAAGGTCGACCTGGTGCTCATCCACGACCCCGAGCTGCTGTTCGCGGTGTGGGGGGTGCGCAACAGGCCGCCCGTCGTGTGGGACGTCCACGAGGACACCCCGGCGACGCTCTCGCTCAAGCCGTGGCTGCCGCCGCCGCTGCGCCCGCCCGTCCGCTTCCTCGCCAGGATGCTGGAGGGCACCGCGGAGCGGCACCTGCACCTGCTGCTTGCCGAGACGGCCTACGCGGGCCGGTTCAAGCACGCCCACCTCATCGTCCCGAACGAGACGTGGGTGCCCGACGCGGTCACCCCGCCCGGCGACGACCGGGTGGTGTACCTCGGCTGGCTGTCGCGGGCGCGGGGCGTGACGGAGGCCGTCGAGGTGGCCAGGCTGCTCCAGCCGTACCGGGTGGCGGTGGAGCTGATCGGGTACGCCGACCTGCAGAGCCGTTCGATGCTCAACGAGGCCGTCGCCGAGGGCCTGATCGAATGGCGCGACTTCATGCCGAACGACGAGGCGCTCAAGCGGCTCGACGGCGCGCTGGCGGGCCTGTCGCTGCTGCACGACGAGCCCAACTACCGCCACTCGATGCCCACGAAGATCGTGGAGTACATGGCGCACGGCATCCCCGTCATCACCACGCCCTCGCCCCGCGCGGTCGAGCTGGTCGAGCGGTACGAGAGCGGCGTCGTGGTGCCGTGGGAGGACCCCAAGGCCGTGGCGCAGGCCGTCCTGACCCTCCGGGACGACGTGCGCGAGCGGCGGGCACAGGGCGCGCGCGGGTACGCGGCGGCGCGCGCCAACCACCACTGGCCGAACTCGGCCCGGCGGTTCGTGTCGCAGCTCGAGTCGTGGGCCGAGGCCCGGCGATAGCGCTTCACATCCGGCAGATCACTAGGGCGGTAGGTTCCTGAACGTGCGCTGGCTCTTTGTGCTGCTGGGCGCGGCGATCCTGGCCGCTGCCGCGGCCGTGGTCATCGTCCTGCCCGGCGACGAACCGTCCAAGAAGGTCAACCAGGCCAAGCCGACGCCGTCCCGCACCGACCCCACGCCGAAGGTGAGCGAGTTCGCCGACCAGTGCGGAACGTTCGAGACCAAGGAGAAGGCCCCCTACGCCGTCACCGGCTACTGGCTCATGCCCAAGTCGAACCCCTGCACCTGGCGCCACCAGATGCAGGAGATCCACGACGTGGGCGGCGACACGGTCATCAGGATCGGCTACGGGCTGCAGTTCCGCACGGTCGACGGCGAGGGCCGGATCAAGACCAGGGGCGGCGAGCTCGACCCGCTCTACGAGGACTGTGTGGAGGACGGCCTCAGCTGCCACGACGCGGCCGAGCGGGACCTCAGGAAGGCCAACCCGCAGAGCCGGATCGGCCGCACGTACGCCTACCGCACCGACGAGTCGTTCGGCCCGAACCTGTTCCGCTGCCCCCAGCTGGAGCGCCGGATCGAGGCGGGCAAGCGCGTCTACTTCCGCATCCTCACCCAGTCCGACGGCTCCGACGACGCCTCCTGCAACTTCACCAGGTCCGACACGTATGACCTGATCATCGTCGCGGGCGCCGCCAACGACAGCCTGAGCCAGCTGCTCGACCTGGCCGACAAGTTCGGCATCCGGGTCTTCCCCGCGCTGCCGCTGGCGCCGCGCGACCCCGCGAACGAGACCAGGGCCAACCCCAAGCACCTCGGCACGCTCACCACGCTGACCAGGCGCATCCTGCAGGACTACGGCGTGCGCTTCGCCGACAGGGCCTCCCTGGGCGGCGTCTACCAGCCGTTCGAGGTGCAGATGGGCGCCTCCCTGGTCAACAACCCGACGCTCGACGTCTACGCGGACCAGCACCGGATCGCCGAGCAGGAGCTCCCCGACAAGAAGATCCTGATCAGCCCCTACCTGGACGCGCGCAAACGGGTCGGCTTCGGCCAGACGCCCAAGCAGGTGGCCGAGGCGTTCAAGGCGCTGGCCAAGACCGGGGTCGGCATCATCGCGCCGCAGGACAGCCGCGGCACCGGCAAGGTCGGCCTGTTCTGGCCGGACGAGCGCGACTCCGAGGTGGACGAGCGGCTGCGCTCGGTCGTCGGCGAGACCACGTACGGCACCGCCTACCACGGCTCCACCCGCGACTACTACCGCGAGATGGCCGCCGCCCGCGAGCAGATGCTGGAGGCCGGCTACGACGTCGAACTCTGGGCCAACGTGGAGGCGTTCGAGCCGTCGGGCAAGGAGCCGTGCGCCCCCGCGGGCTCGCGCGGCAAGACCGACAAGAAGCGCCTCGACCAGGCCGTCACCATGGCGGGCCGGTACGTGCAGAAGATCGTCTCCTACATGTGGAGCGACTTCATGACCTGCGGCTCGCCGTCGCTGGAAACGGAGATCGCCAAGGACTGGCAGCGGCCGATCGCCGTCGACGCCATCAGGCGCAACCGCGACATCCAGGACGGCATCGAGGTCCGCGGCTACAACCTGGCCAACGGCACCGTCACCGTCGAATGGTCGGGCGGCTCGAAGGAGCTGGTGATCTCGTCCGTCGGCTGGCTGGACGACGACCCGATCGAGGAGCCCGCCGAGGGCATGCAGACCGCCTGGGTGCCGTTCGACTGGGCCCAGGTGCCGGCGGGGGAGTGGGTGAAGATCGGCGTGCGACTCCCGTCGGGACAGGCGACCACGGAGCCGTTGCACGTCCGCGTCGGCGTGTAGCGTGCCTGGCATGGTCCCGAGGATCCCGGTCAGTGTCGACCTGGTCGTGCTCACCGTGCGTTCCCAGGCGCTGAGCGCGCTCGTGTGGCGCCGCGACAACCCGCCCTTCCTGCGGCGCTGGTCGCTGCCCGGAGGCTTCATCCAGCTCGACGAGGACCTGCCCGCGGCAGCGCAGCGCCTGCTCGCCGAACGGGCCGGGCTGCCGGGCGCGCCCGTCCACCTGGAGCAGCTCCAGACCTACGGCTACCCCGACCGCGACCCGCGCCAGCGCGTCGTCAGCGTCGCCTACCTCGGCCTGGCCCCCGACCTGCCCGCCTCGGAGAAGGCGCACATGAGCTGGCAGCCCGTCGCCTCGCTGGACGTGATGGCCTTCGACCACCGCCGCATGATGCACGACGGGGTCGAACGGGCCAGGGCCAAGCTGGAGTACACCTCGCTGGGCGCCGCGTTCTGCCCGCCCGAGTTCACCGTGGCCGACCTGCGCAGGGTGTACGAGATCGTCTGGGGCCGCTTTCTCGACCCGCGCAACTTCCACCGCAAGGTCACCAAGGCCGAGGGCTTCCTGGTGGAGACGGGCGAGAGCACCACCCGCGACGGCGGCAGGCCCGCCAAGCTCTTCCGGCGCGGCCCCGCCGAGCTGCTGCACCCGCCGATGCTGCGCTCGCTCAAGGTGTGAGGGGCGTGCGGGAGGTCGGCTGTTCGCGGCCCGTCCGAGCTGCTGCGCTCGCTCAAGGAGCGAGACGCACGGTCGGAAGTTGGCCGTTCTGGTGCGTTTTGTAAGGTGAGGCTATGCCTCGTTTCCGCGCGATCCTCGACACCATGCCCCCGTACAAGCCGGGCAGAGCCGTTGTAAGCCCCGACGGCCGGTCGTACAAGCTCTCCTCCAACGAGTCGCCCTACGACCCGTTGCCCTCCGTGGTCGAGGCCATCGCCGGGGGCGCCCGGCAGATCAACCGCTACCCCGACCCGGGCGCGGTCAAGCTGACCGAGGCCGTCGCCGAGCGGTTCGACGTCCCGGCCGCGCACGTCGCGCTCGGGCCGGGCTCCGTCACGGTGGCGCAGCAGCTCTTCGAGGCGATGGGCGAGCCGGGCACCGAGGTGGTCTACGCGTGGCGCTCGTTCGAGGCGTACCCGCTGCTCGCCGACCTCGCCGGGGTGACGTCCGTGCGGGTGCCGCTGGCGGACGAGGACCACGACCTCGACGCGATGGCCGAGGCGATCAACGAGCGCACCCGGATGGTGCTCGTCTGCAACCCGAACAACCCGACGGGCACCTCGATCCGCCGCGCTGAGCTGGAGGCGTTCCTCGACCGGGTGCCCGGCGACGTGCTGGTGGTGCTCGACGAGGCCTACCGCGAGTACGTGCGCGACGCCGACGTCCCCGACGGCCTCACCCTCTACCGTGACCGGCCGAACGTCTGCGTGCTACGCACGTTCTCCAAGGCGTACGGGCTGGCGGGGCTGCGGGTCGGCTACCTGATCGGGCACGAGCCGGTGGCGGCGGCCGTCCGCAAGACGACCCTTCCGTTCGCTGTGAACCACCTCGCGCAGGTCGCCGCCGTCGCCTCCCTCCAGGCCGAGGACGAGCTGCTCGAACGGGTCGACATCGTGGTCAAGGAGCGCACCCGGGTCCGCGAGGCGCTGATCGCGCAGGGCTGGGTCGTGCCGCCCACCGAGGCCAACTTCGTCTGGCTCAGGCTCGGCGACCGCACCCTCGACTTCGCCGAGGCGTGCGCCGTCGAGGGCGTGTCCGTGCGGCCGTTCGCCGGTGAGGGCGCCCGCGTGTCGATCGGCGAGCCCGAGGCCAACGACGCCTTCCTGACCGCCGCGAGCGCCTTCCGCAGGTGACGACCTGGCCGGCTGGCTGCTATCTGGCCGGTTCGCCGTCCGTGCCGCAGATGATCGGCGCAGGGGCGAGCTGCCCGCCGCCCGTGCCGGGCGCTGCCGGGGCGTGCTCGCCGTCTGTGCCGAGCGCGGCCGGAATCCGTTCGCTCTCCGTGCCGAGCGCGGCCGGAATCCGTTCGCTCTCCGTGCCGAGCGCGGCCGGAATCCGTTCGCTCTCCGTGCCGAGCGCGTCCGGCACGGAGACGGCCTCGGCGGGGTCGCCGGGCTGCCGTCGCTTCCGCTCGGTTGAGATCACCAGCGCCACCCCGATGAGGATGATCAACCCGCCCGTGATCACCTGCACCGTGATCGGCTCGTGCAGCACGAGCGCCCCGAGCGCGACCGCCACGGCGGGGTTGACGTAGGCGTAGGTCGAGACGAGCGAGATGGGCGCGTTGCCGAGCAGCCACGAGAACGCCGTGAACCCGATCAGGGACCCGACCAGCACCAGATAGGCCAGCGCCAGCCACGATCGCGTGGCGACCGCCGAGGGGTCGAGCCGCTCGCCGAGACCGGTGCCCAGCACCGCCAGCCCGACGCCGCCCACGAGCATCTCGACGGCGCTCGTGGCGAACGGGTTGGCGGGCATCGCGATCCGGCCCGACAGGAACGAGCCGACCGACCACGACACCGAGCCGAGCAGCACGACCACGATTCCCACCGTGTTGGCGCCCTCGCCGCCGGTCAGCGACAGCGCGGCCACCCCGGTGAGCCCGACCAGCACCCCGGCGAGCGTGAGCACCTTCGGACGGTCGCGCACGGCGAACCTGAACACGACCAGCCAGAGCGGCACGGACGCCACCAGCAGCGCCGCCAGCCCCGTGGAGATGTACTGCTCGGCGACCGCGAGCATGCCGTTGCCCAGCGTCAGCAGCAGCACGCCGGCGACCGCGGCGCCGCAGAACTCCCGGCGCGACATCCTGAACGCCGAGGGCCCCGACCGCAGCAGCAGGATCAGGGCGAGCAGCGCCGAGGCGGTGATGAACCGCATGGACCCGCTGAGCATGGGCGGTATCGACTCGACGGCGATCCCGATGCCGAGATACGTCGATCCCCACACCACGTAGACGATGGCGAGGGCGCCCCAGACCGCGAGGGAGGTCTGGCGGTCAGCAGTGTTCGGTCCCATGGCTGGTGACAATACTGGTCGGCACCGACATTCCGCCCGCCGGGTTCGGACCTCGCTGTGTGGCGGAATCTTATCGCTAATGGGCTTTCCCGCCACTGTCCGCCTGCCAGGCGAAATGCCACGATCGGCCCTGTCGAACCACCCGTCCGAGGCAGGAGAACACATGTCCGCAGTCACCGGCGTCCCCGCCGCCGACAGCGCCGCCGCCCTCGCCCACTTCGCCGCCCGCCTGGCCTTCGAGACCGACGTCTCGGACGTGGCCGCCGACCTGGACGCCGCCGAGCCCGCTCTCGCCGTCGTCGACTCCCGCAGCAGGGAGAGCTGGGACCAGGGCCACATCGCGGGCGCGCTCCACCTACCGACGACGGAGATCGCGGCCCGCGCGACCGCGCTGATCCCCCGGGACGTGACCGTCGTGACCTACTGCTGGGGTCCGGGCTGCAACGGCGCGACGCGCGCGGCCCTGGAGTTCGCCAAGCTCGGCTACCAGGTCAAGGAGATGCTGGGCGGCTTCGAGTACTGGGCGCGGGAGGGCTTCCCAGTGGAGACGGCCGAGGGGATCACCCGCCGCCCGGTCGACGCCCTCACCGCTCCGGTGTCGGGCGTCGCCTGCGCCTGCTGAGGATTGGCGCCCCCGTCCGAAACGCGTCGATCGGGGGCGTCCGGGACCATACCCGCATTCCCCGCTGTCAACCAACCACGGCGCAAATGTCGGCGCACCTTTCGCCGCGATTCGGTTCGATCGGGTCAAATGCCCATCAGATCGCGGGTGGCCCGCCGCCCCTGGAAGGGGAAGGGGGACGGCGGACCAGGTACCCCGAGGGCTCCTAGCGGGGCCCCAGTTTCTCCACGATCAGCCGGTAGAGCTGGCGCGGCCGGCCCGGCTGCGGCGTGCGGTTCGGCGGAAGCGGCCACGCGAGTCCCTCGTCAACCAACGTGCGCAGCAACCGCCGAGCCGTACGCGGCGTGACCCCGAGCATCTTCCCGGCGCCCTCCGCGTCGACCACGGTGTCCCCGCCCTCCAGCTTGGCCGCCAGCCTGGCCAGCACCTCCACGCCCTTCGGCTTCAGCGCGGTGGACCCCTGCGGGGGCATCCGGGGCGCGGGGATGAGCGCCCGGCCCTCACGGTCCACCGCGAACCCCTGCGCCTGCTTGCCCGCCTGGGTACGCGCCAGCGCCGCCCGCGCGTGCGACTCCGCGTCGTGCGCCGTCCGGCCCATACCCACGCCCACCTCGACCGCCAGCCCCAGCTCGTCGCGGATCCTGGCGGCGAACGGCAACACCCTGAACCCGTCGGTGGCGGTGGCGATCGAGCCCCTGGTCGCGGTGACCAGGTAGCTGTGGTCGTCGATCGGCCAGACGGTGGCGTTGATCCGGTTCGCCTCCTGGACCAGCAGCCGGTGCAGCGACAGCCGCAGTTCGTCGCGCCAGTAACGCGGCGCGGCGCGGCGCACCGGCTCGCGCAGCGTCGGCACCTCGACCAGCACCACGGTGAGCTGTGACTCCTCCAGCCGGTGATGCGCGCCGAGCAGCGCCGCCGTGTGCAGCGCCGTGCGCACCGCCGCCGAGGTCGGCCTGACCCTGATCACCGGTACGCCCGCCGTCTGCAGCCGCTCCGCCACCGCCGGCAGGCAGCTCAGCGCGCCCGTGGTGGTGCCCTGGCGGGCCAGCCGCTCATGGTAGGCCGCGATCGTGCCCGTGGCGCCCGGCTCGTCGCGGGTGTGCACGTCCACGGCGGCGATGCCGAGGTCCGTGTACGCCTCCTCGACATCGGCCCGGCTCACCACGTCGATGCTCACCCGCTGTGGATCGATCCGCGGGTCCAGCGCGGCCTTCGCCAGCGCCGCCACCAGTGCCGCGCCGCCGAGTTGCACGTAGGTCGCCGGCATCGTCAACACACCGGAACGCCTGGCCAGGTCGTACGGGACCGGGCTGGCGAACAGGCATGCGTCGACCCCGGGACCGAGCCGTGTCACCTTGTCAGGCGCCTCCTGCTCGTCGCGGTAGGCGGCGGCCACCAGGCGGCACGGCAGCGGTGCGGCGGCGTGACCCATCAGCATCACCCGCTCGACGAGGTCATGGGGTCCAACCACGCCAATGGTGAGGTCCGGTGTCATGGCGCCCGGGCGTGACACTCGGGGTGTTTCTTCGGCCCTCTCGACCAATGTTCGTCCCATCCTGCTGTCCGTTGCAGTGCTCTCTTTTGGAACGATCGCTCGCGAGGGCCGTAATGTCACGCCCGACTTTTCCGGAAAGCCGTTCAGATCGGCCACGCGAGAACATGTTTTAGCAGCTCAGTGCGGTTTTCCAGGAGATTTTCAACTCTCGGAAATCTCTCGTGTAATGTCCGCGCCAAGGGCTCGCATTCGCTCGGCGAGATGCGCGTGGCCGCGATCGATGAGGTATCCCGACTCGATGACCGTCTCGCCCTCGGCCGCCAGTCCGGCGAGCACCAGCGCGATACCCGAGCGCAGATCGTGCGCCGTCACCCTGGTGCCGGTGAGCGGGGTCGCGCCGCGCACGATCGCCCTGCTGCCCTCGACCTCCACGTCCGCGCCCATCTTGTTCAGCTCGCCCGCCAGGGCGAAACGGCCGTCGAAGATGCGCTCGTGGATGTAGCTGGTGCCGTCGGCCAGCGCGGCCACCGTCATCATCGGCGACTGCAGGTCGGTGGCGAAGCCGGGGTAGGTGTCGGTGATGATGTTGATCGGCCGCAGCGGACGGTCGCATCGGACGTGCAGCACCGCCCCCTGCCTGGCGAAGTCGACGCCCATCTGCTCCAGCTTGTAGCGGACGACACCCAGGTCCAGGCCGGTGCCGACGAGGCTGAGGTCGCCGCCCGTGATCGCCGCGGCCATCGCGAACACGCCCGCGTCGAGCCGGTCGGGCATCACGGTGTGCTCGACGGCGTGCAGCTCCTCGACGCCCTCGACCGTGATGAAGCCGGTGCCGCCGCCGCGGATGCGCGCGCCCATCTTCGTCAGCATGTCGATGACGTCGAGCACCTCGGGCTCCAGCGCCGCGTTCTCGATCACCGTCGTCCCCTTGGCCAGGGACGCGGCCATGATGAGGTTCTCGGTGCCGGTGTGCGAGGGGGTGTCGAGGTAGAGGGTCGCGCCGGTCAGGCCGCTCGCCTTGACGTGGATGACGTTCTCGCCCTCGTCGACGACCGCGCCGAGCCGCTTGTAGCCCAGGTAGTGGAAGTCGAGGTTGCGGCTGCCGAGGTTGCAGCCGCCGACGCCCTCGACGATCGCCTCGCCGAGGCGGTGGAGCAGCGCGGGGGTGAACAGCACGGAGCCGCGGAACCGCCTGGCGATCTCGGCCGGCAGCACCGGACTGGTCAGCCGGGAGGCGTCGATCACGAGCGTCCGTTCGGCCTCGTGCAGCTCGACGTACGCGCCCACGGCCTGCGCCAACTCGATCGCGCGGCGGACGTCCTCAATGATCGGGACGTTGCGCAGTACGGTGCGGCCTTTCGCGGCGAGCAGGGCCGCACCGATCATCGGCAACACGGCGTTCTTCGCGCCCTGGATGAAGGCGGTTCCACGCAGTGCGTTGCCACCGCGGACGCGGTAACGGACCATTCGTGCGGCTCCTTGAAATCTGTCTGGCTCGAACTTGCCAACAGTAGCCGCTAACCGGACATGGGCCGGTCGAATCATCCGCTAAATGGAGCGCCGGTAATACGCTCGTACGCCTCCAGGTAACGCTGTCTGGTCCGTTCGACTACATGCTGTGGAAGGCGCGGTGGGACGGTTCCAGATGCTTTGTCCCATCCCGATTCGGATGAAGTAAGCCAGTCTCGTACAAACTGCTTGTCGAATGACGGTTGGGAACGTCCTGGCTGCCATTCGTCCGCCGGCCAGAACCGGGACGAGTCAGGAGTCAGCACCTCATCGCCCAAGGTCAGCACGCCGTCGTCGTCCCAGCCGAGCTCGATCTTGGTGTCGGCGAGGATGATGCCCCGCTCGCGGGCGATCTCCGCGCCGCGTGTGTAGACGGCCAGCGTGATGCGGCGCAGCTCCTCCGCCGTCTCCTGGCCCACCTCGTCGACCACCCGCTCGAAGGGGATCGGCTCGTCGTGCTGGCCGACCGGCGCCTTCGTGGACGGCGTGAAGATCGGCTCGGGCAGGCGCGAACCGTCCTCCAGGCCGGGAGGCAGCGCGACGCCGGAGACGGCGCCGTCGCGGCGGTAGTCGGCCAGCCCGGAGCCCGCCAGGTAGCCGCGGGCCACGCACTCGACCGCGACCATCTTCAGCGGCTTGCACAGCACGCTGCGCGACTCGGGGCCCGGTGCCACGATGTGGTTCGGCACCACGTCCTTGAGCTGGTCGAACCACCAAAGCGAGAGCTGCGTGAGGATCGCGCCCTTGTCAGGGATGCCGGGTTCGAGGACGTAGTCGAAGGCGGAGATCCGGTCCGAGGCGACCATCAGCAGCAGGCCCTCGTCGGTCTGGTAGAGGTCGCGAACCTTGCCGGAGTGCAGGTGCTTCATCGGGCGATGTCCGTCCTGTGGAAGGAGCCGCGCAGTTCGACGCGCGACACCAGGTCGTAGGCGTTGCGGCGGGCCGTCTCCTGGTCGGGGCCCGTGCCGACGACGCTGAGCACCCGGCCGCCGTCGGAGACGACCTCGCCGTCGACCCGCTTGGTGCCGGCGTGGATCACGTACGCGTGCTCGGTCGCGCCCAGCCCCTTGATCGCGTCCCCCTTGACCGGGGCCGCGGGGTAGTTCTCCGCCGCGATCACCACCGTGACCGCCGAGCCCGGCCGGAACACCGGCTCCGGGTGGCCGCCCAGCTCGCCCGTCGCGCAGGCCGCCAGCAGCCCCGCCAGCGGCGTCTCCAGCCGGTCGAGCAGCACCTGCGTCTCCGGGTCGCCGAAACGCGCGTTGAACTCGATGACCTTCGGGCCGTCGGCGGTCAGCGCGAGGCCCACGAACAGCACGCCCTGGTACGGCAGGCCGCGCCGGGACAGCTCCGCCATCGTGGGACGGACCACCTCCCGCATGACCCGCTCGGTCAGGTCTTCAGGCGCCCAGGGCAGCGGCGTATAGGCGCCCATGCCGCCCGTGTTCGGCCCCTCGCCGCCGTCGTAGGCGCGCTTGAAGTCCTGCGCCGGCTGGAGCGGGACGGCCGTGCGGCCGTCGCAGAGCGCGAACAGCGACACCTCGGGCCCGTCGAGGAACTCCTCGATCACCACCCGCTCGCAGGCCCGCGCGTGGGCCAGCGCCTTCTCCCTGTCGTCGGTGACCACGACGCCCTTGCCGGCCGCCAGCCCGTCGTCCTTGACCACGTACGGCGCGCCGAACTCGTCGAGCGCCGCCGCCGCCTCGGCCTCGGTGACGCACGTCCTGGCCCTGGCCGTCGGGACGTTCGCGGCGGCCATGACCTCCTTGGCGAACGCCTTCGAACCCTCGATCATGGCCGCGTCCCTGGACGGGCCGAAGACGGGGATCCCGGCCTCGCGCACCGCGTCGGCGACCCCGGCCACTAGCGGCGCCTCGGGGCCCACCACGACCAGGTCGACGCCCAGGCGCTGGGCCAGCTCCGTCACCTGCCCTGGGTCTGTCGGGACGATCTGGTGCAGGGTCGCGACCTCCTCGATCCCGGCGTTGCCGGGGGCACAGTGGAGCTCGGTGACCTGGGGGTCGAGTTTGAGTGAGCGGCACAGGGCGTGTTCCCGCCCGCCGGATCCGATGACTAGAACGCGCACGTGTCCATTCTCGCAGCCGCCCCCCGAACCCTGCCCGCCGCACCCGCGCACCCCCGCCCCACCGGCGACAGCCCCCCGCCCGCTCCGGGGCCGCCTCACCAGCGGGAGCACACGAAATGCTGGAATGGTTAGGATTCTTTGTAGAGTTCTACCTCTTCCCAGACCCCGGCGGCGAGTATCCTCGGTCAGGTTGGGCAGACTGTGGTAACTTAAGTCGGCTTTGCGGCGTCCTCGTGTGATTGGAGGTGGTCCGGGATGAATCCTGGTGATCCCAGCAGTACGTGCTCACCCACGTACGCCCCGAATACCCCCGACCACTCCAATCCGGCAGCCTGATCGTGCCTCCACGCATCCGTGTTGATTGAGGTGACTTTTCATCGCGCGTGGAGCGTGCCAGGTCGGGCGGAAAGGGACTGCCATGCGCTCGTCCACGCTTTTCCGTCGCATCAACCGTCACCCCGTGCAGTCGCACGCCCCGCGCCAGCTCCCCAAGCCGGGGCGTGAGATCTGCGTGCCTCCCGTCGACTCCATCGTCGAGTTCGGGGCCTACGTCCAGGGCAAGAAGGTCAACGCCCCCGGCATCGTCGAAGCCCTTGACCTGGTCCGCGAGCACAATCTCGGCTCCGACGGCGCCAAGGCGTTCGTCTGGGTCGGCCTGCACGAGCCCGAGGCCCCCGAGGTCGAGTGGCTGGCCGAGGTCTTCGACCTGCACCCCCTGTCCGTCGAGGACGCCGTCAAGGCGCACCAGCGTCCCAAGGTCGAGCGGTACGGCGACTCGCTGTTCATGGTCCTGAAGACCATCGCCTACCTGGACCACGACGAGCTGACCGCCACCAGCGAGATCATCGCGACGGGCGAGATCATGGTGTTCCTCGGCGTCGACTTCGTGGTGACCGTGCGGCACGGCGAGCACTGCCCCCTCACCGAGGTCCGCGAGCGCCTCGAGGACCGGCCCGAGCTGATGGACCGCGGCCCGGCAGGCGTCCTGCACGCCATCGCCGACCACGTCGTCGACCGCTACCTCCAGGTGGCCGACCTCATGCAGCTCGAACTGGAAGAGGTCGAGGCCACCGTCTTCGCCGACGTCAGCTCCCGCGACATCAACCGGATCTACCAGCTCAAGCGGGAGATGCTGGAGATGAAGCGGGCGATCACCCCGCTGCAGAGCCCGCTGACCGCGCTGCCGCAGCGCCGGGTGATCCCGTCGGAGATGCGCGAGTACTTCCGCGACGTCGGCGACCACCTCTCCCGCGTGTGCGAGCAGGTCGAGTCGTCGAACGAGCTGTGCAGCTCGATCCTTCAGGCGGCGCTGGCCCGCTCGAACGCGCTGGCCAACGAGGACATGCGCAAGATCTCGTCCTGGGTGGCCATCCTGGCCGTGCCCACGATGATCGCCGGGATCTACGGCATGAACTTCGACTTCATGCCCGAGACCAAGCAGATCTGGGGCTACCCGGCCGTACTCGGCGTCATGGTCTCCGCCTGTTTCCTGCTGCACCGCAGCTTCCGCCGCAACGGCTGGCTCTGAGGACGTTCCGCCTACCGGCCGCAGCGACACACTCCCCGCGCCGGCGCTTCGCGCGTACCGGCGCGGGCCGCATTCCCCCTCCGCCCCCCGAAACGAACATAGCAACCTGAGTTGACTAAGCCTGGATTAGTCAACTACGGTTGCTTGTATGCCCGCTGATGAGATTCCCGCTCCTCAGGAGCCCGCAGACGCGCTGGCGGCTGTGGTGGCGTTGCGACGCCTGGCCGACCAGATGGAGGACGCCGCTGTCGAGCAGGCCATGCGTGCGGGCTGGAGTTGGCCGCAGGTCGCCGAGGCGCTCGGAGTGACGCGCCAGGCGGTCCACAAGAAGCATGCCAAGCGGCTCATCGCCGCCGGCGTCACGCTGAGGAGGCGCTGACGATGGCCATGATCGACCATTACATCAACACGATCGTCGAGCGGGGAGCGGACGAGGCCCACAAGGACGGGTCGGCGACGGTCGAGGCGCAGCATCTCCTGCTTGCGATCGCCGCCGAGCGCAACCCCGTCACGCATCAGGCCCTGACCTCGGTCGGGCTCGATCACCAGGCGATCCGCGACGCGCTCGACAAGGAGTTCGAGCAGAGCCTGGGCGCGGCCGGGGTGTCGCTCGCCGCCTTCGACCTGCCGCGGCCGAGCCCCGCGCCCAAGCGTTCGGCGAACCTGGGGGCTTCGGCCAAGCTCGCGCTCGAACGCGGCCTCGCGTCCGCCACCGGCAAGAAGGATCTGCGTCCGGCGCACCTGCTGCTCGGAATCCTGCTGGCCGAGGTCGGCACCGTGCCGCGCGCGCTCGCCGCGGCGGGCGTCGACCGGGCCGACCTGACGGCGCGCGTCCGGCAGACGCTCGCCGGCGAGGGCGATTAGACGAACGCCGCTGACTCCCTCAGCGAGGACGACGCACCGACGCCCCTGACTCCCTCAGCGAGGACGACGAACGCACCGACCTCCTGGCGCTCGCCAACGAGGGCGAACGACCAACGGAACCCATCGACAAGGGCGAGTAGCGCACCGACGCTGCTGGCTTCCCCTCAGCGAACAGCCCCGGTCGCGACGCCGCTTCCCAGCACAGTCGGCCCGACCGTGGAAGCCCCCTGAAGCGGGGTCTCATCCTCCGAGTGCCTCGGGCTTCCCTGGCGAGCGCGCCACCGCTCTTGGCCCCCGAACCTTCGGCTTCGGGTCACTGCGCCGTCAAAATTCAACGAACGGTGAATTTGTCCTGCCCTGCGCGGCTCACCCACCCCGAAAGGAAAGAACTTCATGCCCACACGTACACCTGAGGTAGCAGCATGACGACGAGCGAGCAGGTCGTGCTCGACGTCGACGGCCTGCGCATGCGCTACGGCACGGACGACGTCCTGCGCGACGTGACATTCCAGGCGCGCCACGGGGAGGTGCTGGCCCTGCTCGGGCCGAACGGGGCAGGGAAGACGACCACGATCGAGATCCTGGAAGGCTTCCGGACGCGGTCGGCGGGCCGGGTCGAGGTGCTCGGCGCGGATCCGGCACACGGAGACGAGCGGTGGCGGGCGCGCGTGGGGGTCGTGCTGCAGTCCTGGCGCGACCATGGCAAGTGGCGGGTGCGTGAACTGCTCGCCCATCTCGGCACGTACTACGCCCCCTTCGTCACCGATCAGATCCAGCGGCCGTGGGACCCCGACGAACTGATCCAGGCGGTCGGCCTGACCGAGCAGGCGGACAAGAAGATCAAGACGCTCTCCGGTGGTCAGCGCCGCCGGCTGGACGTGGCGATCGGCATCGTGGGGCGTCCCGAACTGCTGTTCCTGGACGAGCCCACCGCGGCCTTCGACCCACGCGCCCGGCACGAGTTCCACGACCTCGTACGCGGCCTCGCGGGCCGCCACGAGACCACCATCCTGCTCACCACCCACGACCTGGACGAGGCGGAGAAGCTCGCCGACCGCATCATCGTCCTGGACGGCGGCCGGATCATCGCGGACGGCACCGCGGCCGAGCTGGCCGGGCGGATCGCCGGCCAGGACGAGGTGCGCTGGACCCGCGACGGCCGGCGCTTCACCCAGTCGACCAGCGACTCGACCAGGTTCGTGCGCGACCTGTTCGACGAGTACGGCGCCGCGATAGGCGAGTTGGAGGTCCACCGGGCCTCGCTGGAACAGACCTACCTGGCCCTGGTGCAGCAGGCCGAGTCCGGCCGGCGCCAGGCCGCGTCACGCGAGCGGGAAGAGGTGGCCCGATGAACTCCGGGGCGATCCGGTCGGGCTGGTCACGCGGTCTGATCGAGCTGCGGCAGTCGTTCACCAACGGCGGGGATCTGTGGGGGCACGTCTTCTGGCCGGTGCTGATGCTGGCAGCCATGTTCTTCCTGCGGGAGCGGGCGTTCGGGGCCACCGGGTTCCTGCTCGGCACCCTGGCGCTGCCGAGCGTCCTGGGGATGAACGCGGCGCTCGGCATGGTCAGCCTGAGCCAGCAGCTCACCGCCGAACGCGAGGACGGGACCCTGCTCCGCGCCAAGGCGACGCCGAACGGGATGCGGGCCTACCTCGTCGGCAAGATCGTCTCGGTGTCCGGCAGCCTGCTCGCCGACCTCGCGATCTTCCTGATCCCCGGCATGGTCATCATCGACGGCCTGGCGGCCGGCAGCCTGGGTTCCTGGCTGACCCTGGCCTGGGTGCTGGCGCTGGGCATGGTGGCGACCCTGCCCATCGGCGCGATCCTGGGCTCGGTGTTCGGCAGCGCGCGCGGCCAGGGACTGATCCAGCTGCCGATCCTGGGCATGATCGCGATCTCCGGCATCTTCTACCCGATCACCTCGATGCCGGAGTGGCTGCAGGGGATCGCCCAGGTCTTCCCGGTCTACTGGCTCGGCCTCGGCATGCGTTCGGCCCTGCTGCCGGACACCGCGGTCAGCGTCGAGATCGGCGAATCCTGGCGGCACCTGGAGACCATCGGAGTGCTCGGCGCGTGGGCCGTGCTCGGCCTGGTCCTGGCCCCGATCGTGCTGCGCCGGATGGCGCGTGGGGAGTCGGGGTCCAGCGTGGCCGCCCGCCGCGAAAGGGCCCTGCAGCGGGTCGGGTAAGGCGCGCGGCCCACCACGAACAGGGAGGTCGGCGCGCACGCCGACCTCCCCCGTCTGCAGCCGCGCGGTGCTGGCCGACCCCCGCTTCAGCTCACGGTACGAGCTCATGCGGTACCCGCATCTACGGCGTGCACCGGCTGGCCTGGGATGCGTCCTAGACGCTGACCGGTCTGAGTGGCCTGACCGGGGCGGGGAGCTCCAGGCCGCGCTCCTGCCACAGGTCGCGCATGCGATCCGGGTAGTCGGTGACGATTCCGGCCACGCCCAGGTCGAGCATCCGGCCGCCCAGCTCGGTGTCGTTGACCGTCCAGACGGCGACGTCCAGCCCGGCCGCGGCGGCCTGGGACATCAGGCTCTCGTCCACCATCACGTGCTCGGGTGAGAGCGTGGTGGCCCCGGCGTCGCGGGCGGCGGCGGGGACGTCGTCGCCGAGGCCGTCGTGCCAGTGCAGGGTGTCGAGCTCGATCAGCGCGAAGCGCCGGGTGGCGGGGGCCAGGTCGGCCGCGTGGCCGATGATCCGCCAGTCGAAGCTGAGGATGGCCGTGTTGTCGAGCCTGCCGTGCCGGTCGAGTTCGTCCACGACCAGCTCGGTGAACATCCGCGGATCGGGCGTCAGCTCGGGCCTGGTCGGGTCGGACTTCAGCTCGACGTGCAGCCGCACGCTCTCGGCTTCGTAGACGTTGACCAGCCCGAGCACCGCGCCGAGCGTGGGCATCCGGGTGTCGGGGACCGGCACCTGGGTCAGCGCGAACGGGTCGGCGGGATGGCGCGGCATCCTCACCCCGACGTCCAGCGTGCGGAGCTGGGCGAGGGCCAGGGAGTTGATCGGCTTGCCGACGTACGGGAAGTCGGGGTCGTCTGCCACCACGGGACGCCTGTCGGCGCTCGTCACGGCGGAGACCGTGAGGTCGTGTGTCAGCACGAGGCGCCGGTCGGCGGTGAGCGCGACATCGAACTCGAGCGCGTGCACCCCTAGCTCCATCGTGCGGCTCAGCCCCGGAAGCGTGTTCTCGGGCCACAGGCCCCTTGCACCCCGATGACCGTGTATCTCAACGCGCACACCGGGGACACTACCTTGCCGCGCGGCGCAATCCAGCGATGCCACGCCGCGTCCTTTTTGTGGTGTTAAGCGGCAAAGAACCGAAGCCGAACAGCGTGCCAACGCTGAATGATCTCTCGGAATGGCGGGGACCGCGTCGCCCCAGGGGGACACGGCGATCGGGCCTGCCACTTCCGCCCTCGGCGTCCTATTTCAGGCAAAAAATCCGGCTACATAGCAATAACCTGGACGGCATGACGGAGGCTCTCGAAACGGTCCGACCCGCGACGGTCAGGGCGTGGGTGGACGGATGGGTCCTCTCGCGCAACGCCCCCCAGCCCGTGGAGGAACCCTGGGGCCTGAGGGTCGACGTGGGGCTTCCCGATCACGTGGCCCGGCACATCCTGCCCGACCCCGACCCGGTCTTCCTGCGCCACCTGACGTCCCGGATCACCGCGCCGGGCACCTGGCTCAAACTCTGCGCCCCCGCCGAGTCGGTGACCCGCTGGCTGCCGACGCGCTGGGAGGTCAAGGAGCCCGAGTACATGATGACGGCCTCCCTGGAACACGCCGAGGCGACGGCCCCGCCCGGTTACACCCTGGCCGTCACGACCAGGGCGCACCTGACGACCGCCCGCCTCCTGACGCAGGCGGGCGAGATGGCGGCCCGCGGCCAGATCGCCATCACGGGCGCCACCGCCGTCGTGGACCAGGTGGAAACGGCCGCCACACACCGCCGACGGGGGCTGGGCAGCGTCATCATGACCGCCCTGTCGGCCACGGCCGCGTCCTGTGGCGCCCACACGGGCATCCTCGTGGCCACCCCCGCGGGCCGCTCCCTCTACCGGACCCTCGGCTGGACCGTCCACACGCCGATGACGGCCGCCGTCCTCACCGTCTGACGGCCGCCGTCCTCACCGTGTGACCGCCGGTCAGACCAGCGAGCGGAGCACCAGCGTCTGGTCGCGGCCCGGGCCCACGCCGATGGCGGAGATCGGGGCGCCGCTCATCTCCTCCAGGGCACGCACGTACGACTGCGCGTTGGGCGGCAGGTCCTCGAAGGACTTGGCCTCCGAGATGTCCTCCTGCCAACCGGGCAGCTCCTCGTACACGGGCTTGGCGTGGTGGAAGTCCGTCTGGGTCATCGGGATCTCGTCGTGCCTGACGCCGTCGACCTCGTACGCCACGCACACCGGGATCCGCTCCAGGCCCGACAGCACGTCCAGCTTGGTGAGGAAGAAGTCGGTGACGCCGTTGATCCGGGTCGCGTACCTGGCGATGACCGCGTCGAACCAGCCGCAGCGGCGGTTGCGGCCGGTGGTGACGCCGTACTCGCCGCCGGTCGTGCGCAGCCACTCGCCCATCTCGTCCTCGAGCTCGGTCGGGAACGGGCCGGAGCCGACGCGGGTCGTGTAAGCCTTGAGGATGGCGATCACGCGGGTCAGCCGCGTCGGCGGGATGCCGGACCCGGCGCACGCCCCTCCGGACGTCGGCGAGGACGACGTGACGAACGGGTAGGTGCCGTGGTCGATGTCCAGCAGCGTGCCCTGGCCGCCCTCCAGCAGGACGAACTTGCCCTCGTCCAGCGCCTTGCTCAGCACGAGCGAGGTGTCGGCGATGTGTGGCTTGAGCCGCTCGGCGTACGCCAGGTACTCCTCCAGGACGCGCTCGGCCTCGATGCCGCGCCGGTTGTAGACCTTGGTGAGCACCTGGTTCTTCTCGGTCAGCACGGCGTCGATCTTCTTGGCCAGAATGCCCGGATCGAGCAGGTCCTGGACGCGCACGCCCATCCGGTAGATCTTGTCGCCGTAGGCGGGCCCGATGCCCCGCCCGGTCGTGCCGATCTTGGCCTTGCCCAGGTAGCGTTCGGTGACCTTGTCGAGCGCCTTGTGGTGCGGCATGATCAGGTGCGCGTTCGCCGAGATCAGCAGCCGCTCGGCGGAGATGCCGCGCGCGGCGAGCCCGTCGATCTCGCTGAGCAGCACTCCGGGGTCGATCACCACGCCGTTGCCGATGACCGGCACGACGTGGGGCGAGAGGATCCCGGTGGGAAGCAGATGCAGGGCGTACTTCTGGTCGCCGATCACCACGGTGTGGCCCGCGTTGTTACCACCCTGGTAGCGGACGACGTAGTCGACGTCGCCACCGAGCAGGTCGGTGGCCTTGCCTTTGCCCTCATCGCCCCACTGGGCACCCACGAGAACGACAGCCGGCATGGTTCTAGTCTCCCGAACGCAAAACGAAAACCCCTGGCGCAAGCGCGACAGGGGCTCTTGCGTAGTGAGACTACCCGAGTATGGCTAAATGTCCCAAGAGCTAGCTCTGGGTGAGCGCGTCATAGGCGGTCTCGCTGCTGTCCTTGAGGAACTGGACGCAGCGCTCGGCCTCGTCCTTCTCGCCGATCGCCTGGGCGGCCCTCGACAGCGCGTACAGGCACCGCAGGAAGCCGCGGTTCGGTTCATGCTCCCACGGGACGGGCCCATGGCCCTTCCAGCCGCTGCGCCGCAGGTGGTCGAGCCCGCGATGGTAGCCGGTACGTGCGAAGGCGTAGGAAGTGACGGCGTGCCCCTTCGCGAAGTACTCCTCCGCGAGCGCCGCCCACGCCGCTGGGTAGGCAGGGAAGCGGGCGGCCACGTCGGCGGCCTTGGCGCCGGATTCGAGCGCCTCTCGGGCCTCGGGCAGATCCGGCAGGTAGGTCGGCGGCGGCCCGGCGAGAAGGTTGTCCATAGGACAAGTCATACCCGCCGGGCACCGAAAGTGGCTAGGAGATCTTCGTTCCGGCGCTCTTGAGGTTCTGGCACGCCTCGACGATGCGGGCCGCCATCCCCGCCTCGGCGGCCTTGCCGTACGAGCGCGGGTCGTAGGTCTTCTTGTTGCCGACGTCGCCGTCGACCTTGAGCACGCCGTCGTAGTTGCGGAACATGTGGTCGGCGATCGGCCTGGTGAAGGCGTACTGCGTGTCGGTGTCGACGTTCATCTTGACCACGCCGTACGAGATCGCCTCGTGGATCTCCTCCAGCGCCGAGCCGGAGCCGCCGTGGAAGACCAGGTCGAACGGCTTGTCCTTGCCGTACTTGGCGCCGACCGCGTCCTGGATCTCCTTCAGCACGCTCGGCCGCAGCTTCACGTGCCCCGGCTTGTACACCCCGTGGACGTTGCCGAACGTGGCGGCCAGCATGTACCGGCCCCTCTCGCCGAGCCCGAGGGCCTCGGCCGTGGCGAGCGCGTCTTCGGGCGTCGTGTAGAGCTTCTCGTTGATCTCGCCGACGACGCCGTCCTCCTCGCCGCCGACCACGCCGATCTCCGCCTCCATGACGATCCTGGCGCGGGCGCACTTCTCCAGGAGCTCCTGGGCGATCTCCAGGTTCTCCTCGAGGGGCACGGCGGAGCCGTCCCACATGTGCGACTGGAAGAGCGGGTCGAGCCCCTTCGCCACCCGCTCCAGGGAGATGTCGATCAGCGGCCGCATGAAGCCGTCGAGCTTGTCCTTCGGGCAGTGGTCGGTGTGCAGGGCCACGGTGACCGGGTACTTGGCGGCCACCACCCTGGCGTACTCGGCCAACGCCGTCGCGCCGGTCACCATGTCCTTGACCGTGGCGCCCGACAGGAACTCGGCGCCGCCGGTGGACACCTGCACGATGCCGTCGCTCTCGGCTTCGGCGAAGCCGCGCAGCGCGGCGTTCAACGTCTGAGAGGAGGTCACGTTGATCGCCGGGTAGGCGAATCCGCCGGCCTTGGCCCGGTCGAGCATCTCGGCGTAGACCTCTGGAGTCGCTATGGGCATGATTCATCTCCCTGGGAAGTACGGCTTCGCGCGAGCTCAGTATCCCGACTTAGTACCCCGGGTGGTAGTGACAACGCGTCCGCCGCTCTTCTCCGCGGAATACCCTGCTCCAGGTAGGCTCCCCTGTGTGGACTGGCTTTCCAATCTCCTAGACCCGACCTGGTGGCTCACCATCCTCGGCGCGTTCGCCACGATCGGCGTGCTGGCCATCATCTTCGCCGAGACGGGTCTGCTCATCGGCTTCTTCCTGCCCGGTGACTCGCTGCTCGTGGCCGCGGGCATCTTCAGCTCCGCGGCGGCGGCGAAGGGGATCGGCATCGAGCCGCTGTCCTTCCCCGTGCTGCTGATCGGCACGCCGCTGTGCGCGATCGCCGGCGCGCAGCTCGGCCATCTCATCGGGGTCAAGGTCGGGGGCAGGCTCTTCGACAAGCCGGACTCACGGCTGTTCAAGAAGGAGTACGTGGAGAAGGCCGAGCACTTCTTCGAGAAGTTCGGCCCTGCCAGGGCGGTGGTCATCGCCCGGTTCGTGCCGATCGTCCGCACCTTTCTGAACCCCGTCGCGGGCGTGCTGGAGATGCCGGCCCGCCGGTTCTTCGTGTGGAACGTGGTCGGCGGGGTGCTCTGGGTCGAGAGCATGCTGCTGATCGGCCACTTCCTCGGCAGCCAGGTCGACCCCAAGCAGATCGACAAGTACATCCTGCCCGGGGTCTTCCTCATCGTGGCCATCTCGCTGATCCCGATCATCGTCGAGGTCGTCAAGACCCGCAGGGCGGGCAAGCAGGCGCCGGCGCCGAGCGGCAAGCACCACCGCGTTCCGTAGAGATCGGGAAGGCGGGCGTACCGACGGGTACGCTCCGATGTGTGGGACATCACAGGTCCGATCCGATGAGTCTCGCCCGCCTCGCGCTCGTCGTCCTGGCGGTCGCCGGGGTCGCCGCGCTCCTGGTCGTCGGCGGGCGGGCGCTGTTCGCCTCGCTCAGCACGCGGGCGCCGCAGCCCGAGCACCAGCGCGCCTCCGCCGCGCCTCCGTCTGCCGCCCAGGTGCCGACGGTGCGCATCGAGTGCGTCGCCGACACCTGCCCGCTCGTCACGGTCAGGGTGCCCGGCGGCGACGTCCTGCAGTACCGCGACATGGGCAGGGGCGAGGAGGTCAGCTATTTCGAGCCCGAGCTGGACGTGGTGCTCGCCGACGCGGGCACCGTCCGCGTGACGGAGAACGGCACGCTCCGCGCGCACGGCAAGCCCGGCGCGCGGGAGGCGTTCACGGTCAAAGGCCGGTGACCGCGCGGCCGCGGGAGGTATTCACGGTCGAAGGCCGGTGAGCGCGTGGCCGCGTGAGGCGGTCACCGTCACAGGCCGGTGAGCGTGCCGCTGCGGGAGGCGTTCAGAGCCCGAGGTCGTCGAGCGTGAAGGCGCTGCGGTAGTCGAGGCCCTCCTCGGCCATCCGGGGCGCGGCGCCCCGCTCGACGATCGTCGCCACCGCCACCACCTCGGCGCCCGCCTCGCGCAGCGCCTCGACGGCCGTCAGCGGGGACGTGCCGGTCGTCGAGGTGTCCTCGACCGCGAGCACCCGGCGCCCCCGCACCTCGGGGCCCTCGATCCTGCGCTGCATGCCGTGCGCCTTCTGCGCCTTGCGCACCACGAACGCGTCGAGCGTGCGGCCCCTGGCCGCGGCGGCGTGCATCATCGCGCTGGCCACCGGGTCGGCGCCCAGCGTCAGCCCGCCCACGGCGTCGTACTCCAAATCGGCCGTCAGATCGAGCATCACGCTGCCGACCAGGGGCGCCGCGGTGCCGTCGAGGGTGATCCTGCGCAGGTCGAGATAGAAGTCGGCCTCCTGACCTGAGGAGAGCACCACCCTGCCGTGCACCACGGCCTTCTTCTTGATCTCGGCCAGCAGGTCGTCGCGATCCGTCATGCTCCCAAGCCTATGGGGCCGCCAGGTGCGGACCGGACCGCCTCCCACAGGTAAAGCCGCGGTCGGGGTTTAGTCATGGTGCCGGGTGCGGAAGGAATCCGTGATGCAACGCCATGTAATCGCGAGGTCACTATGAGTGCGGACATCCCTTGGGGCGACGCGGATCTGCTCCAGGCGGTACGTGAGGGCGACGCCGCCGCGTACGAACGGCTCCACGAGCGTCACGCGGGTGCCGCGCGGGCGCTGGCCAGACAGCTCGTCAGGGGCGAGGCCGAGGTCGAGGACGTGCTCGCCGAGGCGTTCACGCGGATCCTCGACCTGGTCGGCAGGGGAGGCGGGCCGGAGTCGGGCTTCCGCACGTACCTGCTGACCGTGGTCCGGCGCACCGTCTACGACCGGACGCGGGTGGAGAGCCCCCACGTGGCCACCGGGGAGTCCGGCCGGTTCGACCCCGGCGTGCCCTTCGTCGACCCGGCGCTCGTCGGCCTGGAGAGGTCCCCGGTCGCCAGGGCGTTCCTGACGCTGCCGGAGCGGTGGCGGGCGGTGCTCTGGCACACCGAGGTCGAGGGCGCCACACCCGCCGAGGTCGCGCCGCTGCTCGGGCTGTCGGCCGGCGGGGTGTCCGCGCTGGCCTACCGGGCGCGGGAGGGGCTCAGGCAGGCGTGCCTGCAACTGCGCCTGAGCGCGGCGCCACGGCAGGAGTGCCGCCCGGTGCTCCGCAAGATGGGCGTGCACGTCAGGGGCGGGTTGCCCAGGCGCGAGGCCCACGCCGTCGACGAGCACGTGCGCGGCTGCGCAGAGTGCCGCTCGGTGCTTCTGGAGCTGACGGACATCGACCGAGGGCTGCGCGTCATCGTGGGCCCCCTGGTCGTCGGCCCCGCCTTCGCCGGGTACCTGGCAGAGCTGGGCAGCCCAGGATCGGACGGCGGCCGGCTGCGGCAGAAGGAGGGCGGCCGGGTACGCCTGCTTCGCCGGTCGCGGCCGGGCGTGCGAGGCGATCACCGCGCGCTCGGCTGGCTGCGACGGCTGAGCAGGCCGGGGGTGGGCGGCTCTCCGCTGCGGCGGGTGCGCAGGCCGGGGGCGGACGGCTCTCCGCTGCGGCGGGTGCGCAGGCCGGGGGTGGGCGGCTCTCCGCTGCGGCGGGTGTCGAGGCAGCGGTTGGCGGCCGTGGCCGGGGGGCTGGCGGCGACGGTGGCCGTGGGAGCCGCGTTCCTGCTGGTCCTGACCGAGGAGCCGGTGCCGCCGCCGGCCGCGCACGTCCCGCTCGCCGCCTCTTTCCAGAGCGAGCCGTCCGGGCCGCCGGACGAGCCGACGCTGGTTCGTCCCCAGCCGGCGCCCACCGTCCACGAGAGTGCGGGCGTGGTGCGGCTGCGCGCGACGATCGACGCGCTCGGCACGCTCGTACGTGACCAGTCCGGCGTCGTCGGGCTGCGGCTGCGCAACACGGGCAGCCGGCCGAGCAAGGACCTGCGGGCCAAGGTCGATCTGCCACCTGGTGTGACGATGAGCCCGCCGGCCGGCAAGGGGCAGGGGTTCGCGCCCGCCGGTGGGGCCGGGGCGGCCGACGGCTGGTCGTGCCGTCCGGCTGGATACGGGGCGAACTGCGTCAGAGGCCCGCTCGGGGCGGGCCGGAGCACCGCGACGTTCCTGCGGGTCCGGGTCGCCGCCGACGCGCCGGAGGGCCTGTCGCCCGCCGTTCGCGTCGCGTCCGGGCAGGTGCGGATCAGGGCGCGGGCGGTCGCGGGCGTGCGGCCCACCGGCGCGGCGGCCAGGTTCGCCACCGAGGGCAGGGTGGTGGTCAAAGCGATCGGCAACGCGCTGCTGACCTGCCCGGACGAGAGCGAGGGCTGTGCCGAGGCGCGCAGGCGCGTGGGCGACAGTCGCGACAACGACCAGTGGCCGATGGTCCCGCTCGACCAGGACACGGTGGCGAGCACGACCGCGTCCAGCGGCGCCACCCTCGACCTTCCCCGGGGCAGCCGGATCGGGTGGGCCGGGCTCTACTGGTCGGCCGGCGTCGAGACGGCCGGGCCGATCAGGTTCAGGCCGCCCGGACGCAAGAGATACCTGTCGATCACGCCCACCCAGGTGCTGACGCGGGCCCTGCCCTCGGGCCCCGCCTACCAGGCGTTCGCCGACGTCACCGGGCTCGTCAGCAGCACTCACGGGTCCGGCACGTGGTGGGCGGCCGATCCGCCGATGGCGACGGGGGTCTCGCAGCACGCCGGGTGGAGCCTGGTGGTGATCCTGGCCGACCCCGCCCTGCCGTACAGCCAGGCGGTGGTGCTCGACGCGGCCACCGTGGTCGGCGGCGAAGCGGGCACGGCGCGGATCCCGCTCGACGGGCTGAGCGCGTCGGCGTCCTCCGCCAGGGTCGAACTGGTCACCTGGGAGGGCGACGCCGACCTCGGCGGCGACACGGTCTCGCTCGGCTCGGGGCCGCTCACGCCCGCGAGCGGCGGACGCGACCCGGCGAACGTCTTCGACGGCTCCTCCAACGGCGTGCGGGGGATGACGTTCGGCATGGACGTCGACACGTTCGGCGCCCCGCTCGGCTCCGATCCGGGGCTGCTGATCACCACCGAGGACGACGTCGTGCTGTTCGGTGTCGCCGCGGTGAGCGTCCCCGCACGCTCGTAACCCATAACAGGACAAACTGGTACGGTCGGCGTAGCTGTGCTGGCGTAACGTCGTGCGCGGGGCGAATCGTCGGGATTAACCCTCGCGCGATCATCGGTCTTCATTACCCTGAGAGCGGGCCGCTGGAGTCCGGTCTCAGACGATGCAGGGCCGGCAAGCTCGAGGCCACCCAAGAAAGGGGCGGTGTCAGTGGATCGCTGCGCGCTGTTCGTGGACGCTGGCTATCTGCTGGCTGACGGCGCGATGGCCGTGCATGGGACCCGCCATCGCGAGGCCGTCTCCTGGGACTATCCCGGGCTGCTCCAGCTCATGAGCAACCTGGCACGCGAGCGCACCGGCCTGCCGCTGCTGCGCTGCTACTGGTACGAGGCCACCGTCGAGGGCCGCCGGACCCCCGAGCACGACGCGCTGGCCGACATTCCCGGCCTCAAGCTCAGGCTCTCCCGCATCCGCCCCGGCCGCCGCGAGGGCGTCGACGCGCAGGTGCACCGCGACCTGATGACGCTGGCCCGCAACAGCGCCATCTGCGACGCCGTGGTGGTCAGCGGCGACGAGGACCTCGCCCAGGTCGTCTGCGACGCCCAGGACCTCGGCATCCGGGTGACCGTCGTGCACATCACCGCCGAGGGCAGCTGGGCCGTCTCCCGCACGCTCAGGCAGGAGGGCGACGACCTCATCGAGATCGGCGCGAACCACCTGCGTCCGTACGTCAACCTGGTCACCGGGGCCATCGAGGCGTCCAACGGGCACCAGCCGCTCAGCAACGGCCACCACTCGCTGGGCAACGGGCATCAGCCGGGCGGGAGCGGCCACCAGCCGATGAGCAACGGCCATGCCGCGCACTCGCTGCCGCCCGCCTCGCAGCCGTCGGCGCCGCCGATCGCACCGCCACCCACACCGCCGGCCACACCGTCGCCCGCGCCGCCGCCCACGCCCACGCTGCCGTCCCTGCCGCCCGCGCCGCAGAAGAGCAGCGGCAGCCACGCCGCGCCCCCGGCCGAGCAGCCCCCGCAGAGCCAGCCCACCGCCGGTGGCCTGCCGCCGAGCCGGGGCCAGGCTGCCACGCCGCCCGCGCTGCCCTCGTACACGTTCCCGGCCGAGCAGCCCGCCACGCCGCCGCCTGCGGCGCCCGCGACGGGGCCCGTCCAGCAGTCGCCGACGACCGGCCAGTTCTCCTCGACGTCCTCCGCGGGCGGTTTCCAGCCGTCGCAGCTCGGCCCCTACACCGGGCCGCAGCCCGCGCCCGTCCCGCCGCCCGCGGCCACCGCGGGCGCCACGACGCTGGCCGACGCGGTCAAGTCCGCGCACAGGGAGGGGCACGACTTCGGCGAGTCCGTCGCCCGCGACGCGCCCGCGCTCTGGCTGGAGGCCGTGCTCGCGCGCAAGCCGCGCATGCCGTCCGACCTGGAGGCCAGGCTGTTGCAGGGGTCGTCGCTGCCGATCGACTTCCTGCTGCACGACGAGGTGCGCCACGCGCTCCGCCGCGGCTTCTGGGACGCCTTGGAGCGCGCCAGACACTAGCCCGCCCGACGCCGGACGGTTCGAGCGCCCGCCGACGCGGGTTCAGGCGCTCACTCGCGCCGGTCGCCCGCTCGTTGAGGAGCTTGTGCCGGTCGCCCGGCTGACCTCGTTCAGGGAGCTTGTGCCGGTCGCCCGCTGTCCCCGTTCACCAGCGCAGGTGCGCGGCCACGCCGTCGTGGTCCGCCAGCTCGGCCGCGGTCTGCGCGGTGAGGATGGTGACCTGGGCGCCGCTCTCCAGCGCTCGCTCGATCATCCGCTCGCCCAGGTCCGGCTCCTCGACCGCCGGCACGCCCGGCGGCACCTGCCCGGCGGGGTAGAGGAAGCCGTCGGGCCCACGTCCACCCTGCCACCGCCCGTTCTCGTCGAGCAGCAGGACGTCCACCCGGCCCTCGTTCAGCAGCGCCAGCGTCTGCCCGAGCCCCACCACGCCGTGGCCTCCGGAGAACGCGGCGTCCTTGACCTGGCTGACCAGCGCGGCGTCCCGGCGCGCCCGCACTTCGGCCAGCGTGCCGGAGACGTGCCTGACCACCTCGGGGGCGTGCAGCGACGGCGGGATGATCGTGTCGGCCTGGACGACCTCCATGGGCCGCAGCGCCGCCGCCACCGTCTCCGTCAGCTTCGGGTCGCCGACCAGCAGCAGGTCCGTCCAGCGCAGCTGTCCCACCCGGCTGCCGATCTGCGGTGCGATCGCGTGCAGGTAGCGGTGCAGGTTCACGTCCACGCGGCGCTGGAACTTGTCGAACAGGACCGACGACTGCCGGGCCGCGCTCGGGGAGGCGGGCCCGCGCATCTTCCGCCAGTCGCCGGTGTCGAGGGTGAAGACCGACTGGTAGACGTCCTCGGCGAGGCCGTACCTGTGGTCGATCAGCCGCACGCCGTCGCGGGAGATCAGCGCGATCCCGGCGGGCGCGCCGGTGGCCATCGCGGTGACGAGCGGCCGCACGTACGCGGTCGACTCCAGCACCGCGCAGGTGCCGACCGGCACCTGCAACGTGGTCGTCCGCACGTCGTCGTCGCTCACCGGCGAGACGAGCACCCGCCCGATCCCGGACGCGGCGGGATCCACCAGTTCCAGGACGTACGGCTCCAGCTTGTCGAGATGGCCGAGGACGGCCATGCGCCGATCCCGCTCCGGCCACCCGGACACCTGCTCCCGCATGGCCGTCAGCTCGTTGCGAAGCTGGATCTCCCAGACGGGCCTGATGGCCGTCTCCTCCCGGGGGTCGGCGGTGACGTACAGCGACACCACGCCGACCTCGTCCTTCAGCGCGACGAGCTCCCGAAGGAAGGCATGCTCGAATACCATGTCGGCCTCCTAGCGCCGGATCACTCCGACTCTAGGCACCAGGAATACGGATAATTCACCCTCTTAACGGAGGTTGTTCGCGGTTTTTACCATGACTTCCGGAGGAAGCCCGGCCCTTTGGGGCCGGGAGGAATCCGGCCCCCGCAAGGGATGACCCGGCGGAGCCGAACTCCCGCTCAGCACCCGGACATGGCACTGCCCGTCCTGCGGCACCCGGCACGACCGGGACCTCAACGCCGCCAAGAACATTCTGGCCGCTGGTCAAGGGGTGCCCGCCTGTGGAGCTGACGTGAGACACCCCGGGTCCTCCCGGGTGCGGTCGGCTGCGAAGCAGGAAACCTCACTCGCGAGGGTGGGAATCCCCCTCCGTCAGGAGGGGGAGGAAGTCAACTCAGGACAGCGCGTCGAATCCCGAGCGGAGGTGGGCGACCCGCTCGGCCAGGTCGGCGACCGGCCCCGCCAGGCCGGGATCCTGCGCCTTACGGACGAGCTCACGCACCCGCGCCAGCTCTTCCTCCACGGCCGACAGCCTGCGCGTCAGCTCCGGCAGCACCGCGGCCTGGTCGCCCGCGCCCGGCGGCAGCTCGCCACTGACCTTGTCGCGCAGCATCGACGCCTGCTCGGCCAGGCGCTTGTTCATGTTGTACAGCTCGGCGAAGACCGACACCTTCGCCCGCAGCACCCAGGGATCGAACGGTTTCGTGAGGTAGTCGACCGCGCCCGCCGCGTAGCCGCGGAAGGCGTAGTCGGGAGCGCTGTCGACGACCGTCAGGAAGATGATCGGGATGTTCCTGGTGCGCTCGCGTCGCTTGATGTGGGCAGCCGTCTCGAACCCGTCCATGCCGGGCATGCGCACGTCGAGCAGGATGAGCGCGAACTCGGTGTTGAGCAGCGCCTTGAGCGCCTCCTCGCCCGACCTGGCGCGCACCGGCACCAGGTCGAGTGAGCTGAGGATGGCCTCGAGTGCGATGAGGTTCTCCTCGCGGTCATCGACCAGGAGGATCTTCGCTCGCTCCGCCATCGATCACGACCCTTCGGCTGATTCCGTCGTGGACCCCCGCCCACGGCTGAGCCAACCGCGCAGTCGTTCGAGCAGACGGTCCACGTCGACCGGCTTGGGCACGTAGTCGGACGCGCCCGAGGCGATGCTCTTCTCACGATCGCCCCGCATGACCTTAGCGGTCAACGCGATGATCGGCAGATCCGCGAACTGCGGCATGCGCCGGATGGCGGACGTCGTGGCCCACCCGTCCATCTCCGGCATCATGATGTCCATCAGGACGAGCCCGACATCCTCGTTCCGTTCGAGCTGCTCGATGCCCTCCCGCCCGTTCTCGGCGTAGACGACCGTCGAGCCGTGCCGTTCCAGCACGCTGGTCAGCGCGAACACGTTGCGGATGTCGTCGTCGACGATGAGGATCTTCGCTCCGCTGAGCGGGTCGTCGCCCTGCCAGTGGCCGCTCTCGACGGGCGCGTCGACGAGCTCGGGCAGCGGCAGGTGGTCGAGCGGCATCGGCTCGGGGACCGGCGGCTCCTCGACGGGCACGGCGATGAGCTGCCTGCGGGCGGCGCCGCCGTCGGTCGCCACCAGCGGGCCCGAGTACGAGGCCGGCAGGTACAGGGTGAACGTGCTGCCCTGGCCCAGCTCGCTCTCGACGTGGATCTCGCCGCCGAGCAACCTGGCGATCTCGCGGCAGATCGACAGGCCCAGCCCGGTGCCGCCGTACTTGCGGCTGGTCGTGCCGTCGGCCTGCCTGAACGCCTCGAAGATGACCTCGCGCTTGTCGGGCGCGATGCCGATGCCGGTGTCGATGACCTGGAAGGCGAGCAGGTCGTGGGAGTTGTGCAGGGTGTCGTCGTCGAAGTCGACCCCCGCGGGGGCGGGCGCGACCCGCAGCTTCACCTCGCCCTTCGGGGTGAACTTCACCGCGTTCGAGAGCAGGTTGCGCAGCACCTGCTGAAGGCGCTGCTCGTCGGCCCGCAGCTCCTGCGGCACGTCCGCGTCGACGTCCACCGTGAACGCCAGCCCCTTGTCGGCGGCGAGCGGCGAGAACGCGGCCTCCAGCAGGTCGACCATCTTCGGCAGCGACACCTGGATCGGGTGGATGTCCATCCGGCCCGCCTCGACCTTCGACAGGTCGAGCATGTCGTTGATCAGCTGGAGCAGCGCGGAACCCGCGCCGTGGATCGTCCGGGCGAACTCGACCTGCTGCGAGGTCAGGTTGCCCTCGGCGTTCTCGGTCAGCAGCTTGGCCAGCACGAGCAGGCTGTTGAGCGGCGTGCGCAGCTCGTGCGACATGTTGGCGAGGAACTCGGACTTGTAGCGGGACGAGACCGCGAGCTGCTCCGCGCGCTCCTCGAGCGTGCGGCGGGCCTGTTCGATCTGGAAGTTCTGGATCTCGATCGCCCGGTTCTGCTTGGCGAGCAGCGCCGCCTTGTCCTCGAGCTCGGCGTTGGACCTGCGCAGCTCCTCCTGCTGGCGCTGCAGCTCGTCGGAGCGCTCCTGCAGCTCGCGGGTGAGCCGCTGCGACTCCGTCAGCAGGTCTTCGGTGCGGGAGTTGGCGATGATCGTGTTCATCGTGACGCCGATGGTCTCGACGAGCTGCGTCAGGAAGTCGAGGTGCACCTCCCCGAACGGGGTGAAGGAGGCCAGCTCCAGCACGCCCAGCACGCGGTTCTCGAACAGGATCGGCAGCACCACGATCTGCGCGGGCGTGGACTGGCTGAGCCCGCTGTCGATGGTGATGAACTGCGGCGGCACGTCGTCGAGGATGATGTGCCGGCCCTCGGCCGCCGCCTGGCCGACGATGCCCTCGCCGACCGCGAAGCGCTGGCGCGGCCCCCGGTCGGGACGGACCCCGTAGCCGCCGACCAACAGCAGCTCGTGCTCGCCCTCGGGATCGACGCCGTAGAACGCGCCGTAGCGGGCCGACACCAGCGGGGTCAGCTCGCTCATGGTCAGCTTGGCCACCTCGAACAGGTCGCGGTGGCCCTGCATGAGCCGTGAGATGCGGGCCAGGTTGGACTTCAGCCAGTCCTGCTCCTGGTTGGCCTGGGTGGTCTCGCGGAGGTTGGCCACCATCGAGTTGATGTTGTCCTTCAGCTCCGCCAGCTCGCCCTGCGCCTCGACGGCGATCGAGCGGGTCATGTCGCCGCGCGCCACGGCGCTGGTGACGGTCGCGATCGCGCGGACCTGCGTGGTCAGGTTCCCGGCCAGCTCGTTGACGCTCTCGGTGAGCCGCTTCCAGGTGCCCTCGACGCCCTCGACCCGGGCCTGGCCGCCGAGCTGGCCCTCCGAGCCGACCTCGCGGGCGACTCGGGTCACCTCGGACGCGAACGACGACAGCTGGTCGACCATCCGGTTGATGGTGGTCTTCAGGGCCAGGATCTCGCCCTGGGCGTCGACGTCGATCTTGCGGGTGAGGTCGCCGTTGGCGACCGCGGTGGTCACCTCGGCGATGTTGCGCACCTGCGAGGTCAGGTTGTTGGCCATCGAGTTGACGTTGTCGGTGAGGTCCTTCCAGACGCCCGACACGCCTTGGACCCTGGCCTGGCCGCCCAGCTGGCCCTCGGTGCCGACCTCACGCGCGACGCGGGTGACCTCGTCGGCGAAGGACGACAGCTGGTCGACCATGGTGTTCAGGGTGTCCTTGAGCTGCAGGATCTCACCCTGGGCGTCAACGGTGATCTTCTTGGACAGGTTGCCCTGCGCCACCGCGGACGAGACCGCCGCGATCTGCCGCACCTGAGAGGTCAGGTTGTTGGCCATCGAGTTCACGTTCTCGGTGAGGTCCTTCCAGACCCCGGAGACGCCGCGGACCTGCGCCTGGCCGCCCAGCTGCCCCTCGGTGCCCACCTCGCGGGCGACTCGGGTCACCTCGGACGCGAACGACGACAGCTGCTCGACCATCGTGTTCATGGTCGACTTGAGTTCGAGGATCTCGCCCTGGGCGTCGACGTCGATCTTGCGGGTGAGGTCGCCGTTGGCCACGGCCGTCGTCACCTGGGCGATGTTGCGCACCTGGTAGGTGAGGTTGTTGGCCATCGAGTTGACGTTGTCGGTGAGGTCCTTCCAGACGCCCGACACACCCTTCACCTCGGCCCGGCCGCCCAGCTTGCCCTCGGTGCCCACCTCGCGGGCGACGCGGGTGACCTCGTCGGCGAAGGACGACAGCTGGTCGACCATGGTGTTCAGGGTGTCCTTGAGCTGCAGGATCTCACCCTGGGCGTCAACGGTGATCTTCTTCGACAGGTTGCCCTGCGCCACCGCGGTCGCCACCGTCGCGATGCTGCGCACCTGCGAGGTCAGGTTGTTCGCCATGAAGTTGACGTTGTCGGTCAGGTCCTTCCAGACGCCCGACACGCCCGTCACCTGGGCCTGGCCGCCCAGCTGGCCCTCGGTGCCGACCTCGCGGGCGACGCGGGTGACCTCCTCGGCGAAGCCGGACAGCTGGTCGACCATCGTGTTGACGGTGTTCTTCAGCTCGAACATCTCGCCCACGGCGTCGACGGTGACCTTGCGGCTCAGGTCGCCCTTGGCGACCGCGGTGGTCACGACCGCGATGTCGCGCACCTGCGCGGCCACGCGTGACGACATGGTGTTGACGGCCTCGGTGAGGTCGCGCCAGCTGCCGGACATCCCGCGCAGGTTGGCGCCGCCGCCCAGCCGGCCCTCGGTGCCCGCCTCGCGGGCCACCCTGGTCACCTCGGAGTTGAACAGGGCGAGCTGATCGACCATGCCGTTGATGGCCTTGCCCAGGCGGCGCACCTCGCCGCGCGCCGACCGATCGAGGTCGATCCGTCGCGACAGGTCGCCCTTGGCCACGGCGTCGATCACGTCGGCGGCACCGCTCACCGGGCTCACCAGCGCGTCGATCAGCATGTTGACGGACTCGACGCTCTCGGCCCACGCACCGACCCCCGGCCCAGGGGTCAGGCGCTCGCCGAAGCGGCCTTCCTTGACGACTTCTTTGCGCACCCGTACGAGCTCGTTCGCCAGATGTTCCCGACGATCAGCCACCTCGTTGAGCAGCAGCCGCACCTCACTGAGGATTCCCGCGGGCGCATGCGGGACACGGCGCCGGAAGTCTCCGTCGCGCCAGGAGAACAGTGTCTCGAGAATCGGGACGAGATCCGACTCGGTGTAGGTCCTCTCCTCAGGACTCGACGCGGCCTTGGCCGGTGTCATGGGGCCTCCTTCACCCCCGGCATCCCTCCGGGAGTGATTCAAGTCTGTCACGATGAGTAGCTCGTAGTCCTGTCCTTGGATTTACCCCAAGTCAGCGCGAAGTGTGGTAGGCACGGTGGGATGACTGCATCTCCCCATGCGGTGCTCGCTGCGACCTTCGCGCCGGGCGAGACCGCTGTGCCGGCTGCGATGAGGTTCACGCGCGAGGTGATGACCGCGTGGGCCGTCGGCGGCATGCTCCATGCCGCCGAGCAGGTGGCGGGTGATCTGGCCGATCAGGCGGTCGACGAGCCGTTCGAAGTCATCTGGAAGCACTTTGGCGATGCCGTGCAGGTTGAGCTGCGGCAGCGCATGGTGGCGCAGGGGGATCCGAAAGCTCCATCCGTGGGGGTCGAAGAGTGGGGAATCACCTTTGCGGGCGATTCCCGTGTCCATTGGGCAAGACTCACGCTACCCGCCTCCAGCGACCGGATGGCATCCGAGTGGCTGGAGGAGGGGTCTCATGGCCCCCACTGGCTGGGCTTTCTCGCCGACGCGAGCGACCTGCTGGCCGGCACGCTCGACCCCGGCATGGTGCCCGCCATCATCGCCCAGATCGTGGTGCCCAGGCTGTCGAGCTGGTGCGCCGTCTACACCTCCGACAGCGTGGCCGGCCCGGCGCGGCTGGCCTACCTCTGGCACGCCGACGAGGCCAGGATCGACGGGCTGCGCGAGGAACTGGCCGAGGTGGACGTGTCGTCCGCCGACTCCAGGGTCACCTCCGCCATCCAGCTCGCCGACTCCCAGGTGCTCGCGGTGCCGTTGACGGCGCGCGGGCGCAGCCTCGGCATGATGTGCCTGGGCAGGTCCGACCGCTTTGTCGACGAGGTCATCCAGTTCGCCGAGGACATCGGCAGGCGCGCGGCGCTGGCCATGGACAACGCCCGCGTCTACGCCCAGCAGGCCGCTGCCAACCGCGCCCTGCAGCGCAGCCTGCTGCCGCCGAACGAGCCCGAGGTGCCGGGGCTCGACTACGGCGTCGTGTACGAGCCGGCGGGCGAGGTCAACGAGGTCGGCGGCGACTTCTACGACCTGTTCAAGGCGGGCGACGACTCGTGGCGCTTCGCCATCGGCGACGTGTGCGGCACCGGCCCCGAGGCCGCGGCGGTGACCGGCCTCGCCCGCCACACGCTGCGGCTGCTCGCCCGCGAGGGGTACGGCGTGGCCGCCGTGCTCGGCAGGCTCAACCAGGCGATCCTCGAAGAGGGCGAGCGGGCCAGGTTCCTCACGCTGCTCCACGGCGACATCACCCCGGTCGAGTCGGGCCTGGAGGTGCGCATGGTGTCGGCCGGGCATCCCGAGGCGCTGCGGCTCAGGCCGAACGGCTCCGTGGAGGCGGTGACCACCCCGCAGTCGCTGCTCGGCGTCTTCCACGAGGTGGTGTTCGAGGCCGACACCATCCATCTCGACCACGGCGACGTGCTGCTCGCGGTCACCGACGGGGTGACGGAACGCCGTTCGGGCGGGCGCCTGCTCGACGACGACGGCGGCCTCGCCAAGCTGCTCGCCGAGTGCGCGGGGCTGTCGGCCAGGGCCGTCGCCGAGCGCATCCGCAGGGGCGCGGCGGAGTTCGCTGCCGAGCCGAGCGCCGACGACCTGGCGATCCTGGTCCTCCGCGCCCGCTGAACGACCTCTCGCGGCGTGGGCTGGGAGAATCTCGGGGCAGATGACGGGTTCGGGGGAGGCAGGCATGGGAGAGGCGCTACGGGCTGAGGTGGCCTCGCTGCGGGCCACGCGGTGGTTCGCCGACACGCCGGTGCCGACGAGCGAGATCGTCCGGGTGCTGGAGGCGGCCCGATGGACGGGGTCGGCGCGCAACCGCCAGCCGTGGCGGTTCGTCGTCGTCAGGGACCGCGGCCTGCAGAAGGCGTTGAGCCTGCTGGGAGCCTACGCGGCTCATCTGGCCGCCGCTCCGGTGGTCGTCCTGCTCGCGGTGAACCAGGAGGCCGGGGGCGAGGACGCGGAGTTCGACGCGGGCCGGGCCGCCCAGAGCCTCATGCTCGCGGCTCACGGCCTCGGCATGGGCACCTGCCCGGCCTCGTTCTTCCCCGCGTACAACGCCGAGCGGGCCGCCCGGATGGTCGACGTCGAGGCCCCGTGGAAGGTGCGTACGGCCATCTCCCTCGGATATCCCGCTCCCACGCCACCGGGCAGGTCGGCGATCCCCTCGGGACGTCTCCCGCTCGACCGCCTGGTCCGCTGGATCGACGGCTGACTTTCGGATATCCCGCTTCCACGCCACCGGGCAGGTCGGCGATCCCTTCGGGGCGCCTCCACCCGACCGACGGCTGATTTCGGGCGCTTAACGATGAAATGTCATTGTTTTAGTGGATATTGACGTGTTTGCGGGCGAAATCGAGTTGAAGCGCAATTTGAGCGATTCGCTCGGCGACGACCAGTGAACCGTGAACGGCGTCGTACGTATACACCTCATGATCGCGTCCGTGTTCGGCCAGTTTCGCTACGTATTTTTCGATCTGGCGTAGCGGGCAGCGCGTGTCGTTCTCTCCGGCGAGAATCAGCACCGGTGCCTTGACCTGGTCCACGTAGGTGATCGGGGAACTGGCCGCATACCGCTCCGGCTGCTCGACGGGCGAGCCGCCGAACAGCGCCCGATGGTAGGCGCGCAGGCTCTCGGCCTCGTCCTCGTAGGACGTCTGGTGGCAGGCGATCGGCACCGCCGCGATGCCGGCCGCCCAGAGGTCCGGCTGGGTGCCGAGGCCGAGCAGCGTGAGGTAGCCGCCCCAGGCGGTGCCGCTCAGCAAGGTCCTGGCGGGGTCGGCGATGCCGCGCTCCACCACCCACGCGCGCACGGCCGCGACGTCGGCCAGCTCGATGCGGCCCACGTCGCCGTGCAGCGCGTCGCGCCAGGCCGAGCCGTACCCGGTCGAGCCCCGGTAGTTGACCCGCACCACCGCGTACCCCGCGTCGACCCAGGCCGCCGCCTCGGGGGAGAAGGAGTCGCGGTCGTGGGCGGTGGGCCCGCCGTGCAGGACGAAGACCGTGGGGTAGGGCGCCGCGCCGTGCTCCGGCCTGGAGACGAGCGCGTGGATGCGCCCGCCGGGGCCCTCGACGTCCAGGTCCTCGACGGGCACGCTGGGCGGCGCGGGCGGGCCGCCGGCGTTCATCACCACCTGGCCGTTGCTGGAACGAATCACCGGCGGGCGGGAGGCGCTGGACCAGGAGTACTCGACCGCGCCGCTGGGGCGCGGCGCCGCCTCCTCGATCACGCCGTGCGGGGTGTCGATCAGGGTCAGGCCGCCGCCCGCGAGGTCGTAGCGGTGCAGGTAGCTGCGCGCCCGGTTGTCGCGGAGCAGCAGCAGGGCGCGGCCGTCGTGGTACCACTCGGCGGCCAGGTCGCCGGAGTCCTTCAGCCAGATCTCGCGCTGCTCGTCGGTGACGGCGTCCCAGACCAGCGGCTCGTGGCGCTGGCGGCGCTCGTGCAGGGCCAGCAGGCGGCGGTCGCCGAGGACCGGGGCGAACCTGAGGCCGATCACGCCCTTTCCGAGCCCGTCATACAGCTCGCCGACCACGTCACCGCACTGGCGGACGACCCTGAGCGCGGGATGCCGGAAGTCGCCGTATTCGCCGTGATTTATCGCGATTAACGAGCCGTCGAGGGACATGTCGGCGACCCAGGCGGCCTCCGCGTGCTCGTAGAGCAGGTGGGAGTCCTCGCCGGCGCGCGCCAGGTGGATGTGGAACGAGCCCCCGCTGGCGAGGCTGATCGCGGCCAGGCCGGTAGCGGACAGCGCGATGCCGCCCGGCTGGCCGGCGGGCAGGTCGGGGGCGGCGAGCTCGTCCGGGCCGCCCGTGAACGGCTGACGCCACCAGACGCCGAACTCGTCGCCCTCGGTGTCGGCGAACCAGTAGATCCACTGGCCGGTGGGGTCGATGGCGGCGTGCGCGGTGCCCTTCGGCCTGTCGGTGACCTGGCGGGTGACGCCGGTGCCGCGGTCCCAGGCGTAGACCTCCCAGGTGCCGCTGGCGTTGGAACGGTAGATCGAGCGGTTCGGAGCCTGGCGTGACCAGGACGGCAGCGTCATGCGCGACGCCCGGAACCTGGCCTGCCAGCGTTCCTCGGCCTTCATCCGGTGCCCCCCTCCCTCTGATTACCCGCCTCAGGGCGTTGGTTGCCGTCCAGTATTGCGCCTGCGCCGCGAGAATACTCGGGGAATGTGGGGGAATTTCGGACTAAAAGCCCCATCAGTAACACGAGCCCCAGAGGTCCGTCAAGGAACGGCTCTTGAACGCGGCGACGTCTCGAAGATAGACAGGTGAAACGCCGCTTTCACTTTCTCGCGATGTGTTACGCCATTCTGATCGTTTCGATCCTTGTGTGCGATATATCCAGCGATTTGCTCTTCCAGCTTGGCCGCCTCAGTGTGCCACGCGCTCGGGCCCATTCTCACCACCTCGGCGATGCCGAGACGGTCGAGCTCCAGGTCGAACTCGACCACCCGCCGCGCCACCTCGGTGAAGCCGGCCAGGCTGCGTGCCACCCGACGTTCCTTCTCCTCGTCCACGGTGAGCAGACCGAGCCGCTCGACCAGCGGGCTCAGGTGCTCGGGCGCGGGGGTGACGACGACGACGGACCCACCAGGACGCAGGATCCGCGCGAACTCCGGCCCGTTCCTGGGCGCGAACACGTCGATCACCACATCGGCCACCTCGTCCCGGATCGGCAGTGGCCGCCACACGTCCGCCACGAACGCACCAGCCCGAGGGTGCGCCCGAGCCGCTCGCCGAATGGCGTGCTTGGACACATCGAACGCCAATCCGACGCCGGGATCCACCGCTTTGAGGACATTCGCAAGGTAGTAGCCGGTGCCGGCCCCGGCATCGACGACCACCGGCTTACGGTACGCCTCCACCCGGCCGCTGTCCGGCCTTCCGCCGATCCGACCGGCTGAGCCCCACTCACGAGCCCCCGGACCGCTCGCGGTCGTCTGGCTGTGGTGTGTGCCGCCTGGGATGAGCTCGCGGACCGTCTCGGCCAGGGCGGCGGCGAGAGGGGCGTAGTGGCCGGCGTCCAGGAAGGCGGCGCGGGCGGCGACCATGTCCGCCGTGTCGGCGGTGCCCGGGGGACGCGAGCCGGTGAGCAGGCTGACGTATCCCTGCTTGGCGACGTCGAAGCCGTGGCCTTGGGCGCACCTCAGGGTCGCGTCGTCGAGCCGCAGTTCGGCGCGGCACACCGGACAGGCCAGGTATTCGATGATGTCGGCAAGCATGAGGACATTGTCGCCCCGGGCAGGGGAGTGCCCCGTGCCGGGCGCGACCGTCACGGCGGCCGGCCACGTGCCGGTCAGCGCCGTGTTCCTGGAGGCCCTCAGCCACGTGCGGCGGGTGGCGGGTAACCACCGCGTGCCGTACAGGAAGGGTTTGCGCGAAGGCGGCGGCGCGGAGACCGCACCCGCGCGAGGTTCCACGGACGCTCCTGCGCGGAAAGGAGCCGCGACCGCGCCAGGCAGGCGCATCAGCGTGGGAAAGAGTCGCGACTGCGCGAGGTTGGGGTTACGCCGTGGCGGCGGTGCGGAGGAAGGCGGCATTGGTGGGGGTTTCGCGGAGCTTGCCGACGAGCAACTCCAGCCCCTGCTGCTTGTCGAGGGCGCCGAGCATGCGGCGCAGGCGCCACACCACCTGCTGCTCGCCGGACGGAAGCAGGATCTCCTCGCGGCGTGTGCCGGACGCCTCCAGGTCCACCGCCGGGAACAGGCGGCGTTCCGCGAGGTCGCGGGTCAGGTGGAGTTCCATGTTGCCGGTGCCCTTGAACTCCTCGTACAGGCTGTTGTCCATGCGGGAGCCGGTGTCGACCAGCGCGGTGGCGAGGATGGTGAGCGAGCCGCCGTCGAGCATGTTGCGCGCCGCGCCGAAGAAGCGCTTGGGCGGGTAGAGGGCGGTGGCGTCGAGCCCGCCGGTGAGGACGCGTCCGCCCCCACGCGCCTGGTTGTTGTAGGCCCGGCCGAGCCGGGTCAGCGAGTCGAGCAGCAGGACGACGTCGCGTCCGCCCTCGACGAGGCGCTTGGCCCGTTCGATGGCCAGCTCGGCGATGGCGGTGTGGTCGCGGTCGGGATGGTCGAAGGTCGAGGAGAAGATCTCGCCCTGGATGGACGCGCGCATCTCGGTGACCTCTTCTGGCCGCTCGCCGACGAGCAGCACCATCAGGTGGACTTCGGGATGGTTGCGGGCGACGGCCGCCGCCAGCGCCTGCATGACCATGGTCTTGCCGGCCTTGGGCGGTGCGACGATGAGCCCGCGCTGCCCCTTGCCGATGGGCGTGAACAGGTCGATGACGCGGGTGCTGAGCGACTCGGTCTCGATGCGCAGCCGTTCCGTCGGGTGGACGGGGGTCAGGTCGGTGAAGTGCGGACGGTCCAGCCATTCGGTGGAGCCGTTGACCGATTCGACGCCGACCAGCTTGTTCCCGGCGACGGTGGCGACCACCTGGTCACCGGGGCGCAGGCCGAGCTGCTTGACCCTCTCGGGCGGCAGCCGCACGTCGTCGGGGCCCGGCAGGTGTTGCGGGCGGAGGTGCGCGCCCTTGTCCCTGACGTCGAGCAGGCCGCTGACCTGCCGGATGGGAGCGGACGTGCGTGGTTGGGGGATGGTGTGAACAGACATGATGAACCCTCTCAGGGGTACGCCGAAAAGATGCTCGGCAGGTGTTGAACGCGAGCCCTGGCCCACAGAACGGGCGGGCGGCGAAGGGGGGAAAGCGAGCGGAGCCGTAGCTCAACGCTGCTCGGAACGTATCACACGTTCTGGCCCACACAACACCTAGCCCGCTTGAGCTATTCCCGGGGGGTTCTGGCGCCTTCGCCCGCGACGACCGGGGCTCCGACGTGACAATGGTCTCCTCCGCTGTCGCGGATCGCCTGTGACGGGTGTGCAGAACGGCATGGTTCGCCCATCGGCGCAGCGGCATCCTGTCAAGCGACCTGCAGGGCCTCTGCAATCCGACGAGGCTTCCATAGAAGGACGAACTCCAAGGGGGACGAGATGAAGACCAAGACCAGCTGCCCGCGCTGCCACCACGAGCTCGACGAGGGCCCGATCGTCTACCGGTGCGCCCACTGCTGCCGCGCGGTCTACGCCGCCGACGTCGAGAACGAGTACGTTCCGCGTCAGCGCGTCGCCGCCTAGTCCCAGCCTCCCGAGAGCCTGGCCTGAGCGTCCGAACGCCTGGCCTGACCGACTGGCCCGAGCGGCTGAGCGGCCTGAGCGCCTAGTCTGGGCGGATGCCGCACCAGCCGTTGACCGTGTCCGGCGTCGAGGTGACACCCCTCTGCGACGCCGTCGGGCCGATGGGCGAGACCATCCGCCGCCCGCTCCCCGAGCTGTTTCCCGGATCGGCCGTCCAGGACGAGCCGTGGGTCCTGCACTTCCACTGCTACCTGCTCCGCGATCGGGCGGGCCGCGTCACGCTGGTCGACACCGGCATCGGCGCCGCCGACTCGCCCGCGTCGAGCTGGGCGCCGGTACCGGGCACCCTGGCCGGTGAGCTGGCCGCCGCGGGCGTGGCGCCCGCCGAGGTCGGCACCGTGATCCTCACGCACCTGCACAGCGACCACGCGAGCGGGGCCGTCGCCGACGGCAGGCCGCTGTTCGAGAACGCCCGCTACGTCCTCCAGCAGGCCGAGCTGGACACCGCCCGCGGCGCGATACTGGAGCAGGTCGTCACCCCGATCAAGGGGCAGCTCCAGGCCGTCGAGGGCGAGGCCGAGGTGTCGCCCGGAGTCCACGTGCGGCTGACGCCGGGCCACACGCCCGGTCACCAGATCGCCAGGGTCGGCGAGCTGGCCATGACGGGCGACCTGGTGCTGCATCCCGTGCAGTTGGCCGATCCGCGCGTCCGCTATCTCTACGACGACGACGCCGAGCAGGCGGTCGCCACGCGGGTGGAGGTGCTCGACGGGCTGCGGGCCGAGCGCGCGGTCCTGGCGACCGCGCACTTCAGCGACCCGTTCGTCCGCCTCTGACCCCATTCACGATGAATCCCGGGGAGGGGGTCAGTGGGCGAGGGCGGGCTGGTCCGACAGGATGGCGGACGGCAGCATCACGCTCGCCGTCAGCCCCCCGTACGGCGAGGGCGCGAGCCTGACCCGGATGCCCTGCCTGGCGGCGAGCCTGCTGACCACGAACAGGCCGAGCCGGTCGCTCTGCGCCAGGTCGAACTCCGGCATCTCGGCCAGCCGGGCGTTGAGCTCGTCGAGTTCGGTCCGGGGCAGGCCGAGCCCGCGGTCCTCGATCTCCACGGTGAGGCCGTGCGGGGTCTGCGTGGTGCGCAGGTCCACCCTGGTCTGGGGCGGTGAGAAGAGCGTGGCGTTCTCGATCAGCTCGGCCATCAGGTGCGCGACGTCGGTGACCGCGACGCCCGACAGCGACAGGGGCGGCGTCTGCAGCACCTCCACCCGCTGGTACTCCTCGACCTCGGCGACCGCGGCGCGCAGCACGTCCACGATGGGCACCGGGTTGCGCCAGCCGCGGCCCGGCGCCTGGTCCGACAGGATGATCAGGCTCTCGGCGTGCCGGCGCATGCGGGTGGTGAGGTGGTCGAGCTTGAACAGGTCGTCCAGCGCGTCGGGCTCCTCGGTCTGCCGTTCCATGCTGTCGAGCTGGAGCAGCTGGCGGTGCAGGAGCGACTGGTTGCGCCGGGCCAGGTTGACGAAGACCCGGTTGACACCGTGCCGCAGTTTCGCCTGACTCACGGCCGCGTCCACAGCCGTGGACTGGACGGTGTTGAACGCCTGTACGATGTCCGCGACCTCGGCGGTCTCGGCCTTCACCGTGATCGGTGCCAGCTCCACGGGCCCCGTGGGGTTGCCGCGCAGCCGCTGGACGAGCCCCGCCAGCCGCACCTCGGCCAGTTCGGTGGCGGCGTCGCGAAGCCCGGCGAGCTCGCGTACGAGGCGCCGGCGGAAGCGGAAGGAGAGCATGAGCGAGGCGGCCACGGCGAACAGCCCGGCGCCGCCCGCCACACCGATCTTGACGAGGATGCCGTTGGCGGCGGGCGTGACCCGTCGGACGATCTCCTGGACGGCCTTGGACTGGTTGAGGTCCACGACCGTCCACAGGTTGTTCGCGTCGACGGGCCAGGTGGCCGCCGTGGCGGGCAGCCCGTTCAGGACGGCCTGGCCTCTGATCGCGTCCTCGGCCTCCTCGAACTCGCGGTAGACGGGCGAGCCGACGAGCTTCTGGTAGGGCCCGCGCAGGCCGGCGTCGAGGTGGGAGAGCGCCTGCGTGTAGAGCAGGCGCCGGGTGGCGACCATGCCGGTGAACGCCTCGCGCTCGGTCTTGCTCACCCTGCCTCTGGACAGGACCACCGCGATGACCGCCTGCTCGCGCGACAGGACGTCCTTGGCCTCGCCGAGGGTGGAGACCGCTCGTGCCTGCCGGTAGAGCGCCATGTCGGGGACGAGGATCATCGTGTCGCGCATGCGGAAGAACGCGTCCACGATCTCGCTGAAGCCGTCGAGCACGGAGAGCGGGGCCGAGGCGCGGTTGTCGACCTGCCGCCGGATCTTGGGGAGCCGGTCGAGCCGGTCGTTCAGCTCGGTGAGCTGGGCGGCCATCTCGGGCGAGATGTCCGGTTGATCGCGCGCCAGCTTACGGAAGGTCCCGATCGTGGAGTCGGTGAGGGCGCGCTGCTTGGCCAGGCTTTCGGCGCTCCGCTTGCCGATCATGAACTCGACCGAGGCGAGCCGCTCGGTCTGGAGGTGCACGTTCATCTGTTCGGACGGGTTCGCCAGGTTCCTGACCAGCTCGTTGATCTGGAGCAGGCGCAGCCCGTCACCGCCGGTGAGGACGGCCGCGAACACCCAGAGGCCGACGAGCGAGAGCAGTGGCACGGTCAGCAGGATGAGGAGCTTCAGCGCGATGGGACGGCCACGCGTGGGGGGCATGCGACCTCCGAGGCAAGGTGAGAGCGCCTCGCAGATTACACCCCTCAATGCGAAGATTCGGGGGGTTCACGCCTTGGCGCGAGGACACGTCCGCCCTCGCGCCGTGACGTCAGTGCCTGGCGTCCTCTACGCCACCGGCCACGAGCCGGTCGGTAGGCGCGGTGTGCTCCTGCTCCCGTCGCAGCTTCCGCTCCAGCTCGCGCTTCTCGTCCTGGAGCCTGGCCACCCGGCTGGACGTCTCGGCCCTGGCGTCCCGCTGCTGCGCCCGCCGCCTCGCGGACCTGCGGGAACCCGAGCCGATCAGCCAGAGGCCGAGCAGCAGGACGCCCGCGGTGGCGGCGCCCGCCGCGAACATCTGGACGTGGTCGAGCTGCAACGTGTAGCCGAACAGGACGTACCTGGCGCTCTCCTCGGTGGCCACCAGGGCGACCGCGCCGCCCGCCAGCAGTACCAGAAGCAGTCCAAGCAGAACCATCGAACTCACCCCTTGTCGTCAGAGCGAGATCCCTCTGCCCGAGCCGGGGCCGGATATGCCGGAACCCCCTATTTCATCGGGCTTCCGGCACGCCATCGATCATCATGGCCTATATGAGACCCGACCCTGGACAGGTGCTGCACTTCTCCGAAGACCCGACCATCGAGCGGTTCGTCCCGCACGTCGCGCCGACCTCCGTACAACCCGAGCCGTACGTCTGGGCGGTCGGCTGGGACCGCTGCCCCGACTACTGGTTCCCGCGCGCCTGCCCCCGCGCGATGGCCTGGCGCGGGCCGCGCACCACCGACTCCGACGCCGAGCGCATCATCGGCGCGGGCTGCGGCGAACGGGTGCACGCCATCGAGTACGGCTGGCTGAAGGCGCTCATGGAGGTCCGCCTGTACGCCTACCGGCTGCCCGCCGACGACTTCGCGCCGATCGGCGACCCGCCGCACGCGCTCGTCTCGCGGGTGCCCGTGGAGCCGCTCGGCCCGCCCGAGCCGGTCGAGGACCTCGTCGGGCTGCACGAGCGGGCCGGGATCCAGCTGCGGCTGCTCGACACCCTCGGGTCGTTCTGGTCGGAGGTGACGTCGAGCACGCTGGAGTTCAGCGGGATACGGATGCGGAACGCTCGTCGATGAGCGCCACCAGCTCCTGCACGGGCATCGAGCCCGGCGGCAGCTTCTGCCTGGCGTACCTGTCGGCCTCGCGCTGGAGGACGTCGTTCACCGGGGTGGGGATGCCGAGCCGCCGGCCGAGCAGCGCGATCTCGCCGTTAAGGTAGTCGGCCTCGATCGAGCCGCTGCCCTTGGCCAGGCTCTGCCAGGACGAGCCGCCGCCGCGGTCGAGCCCTTCGATCGGACGCAGGTCCACCCGGTTGCCGCGCAGTTCCTGCTCCTCCTGCTGGGTCGGGAAGTCGATGCCCGCCTCCTTCAGCACGGCGGCGCCCTCCGCCCTGACCTGTTCCGCGACCGCCTGCGCGCCCGGCTGGCGGGAGCAGAGCGCGTCGACCGCGTTGCCGAGGTTGCCGAGGAGCTTGGCGTACTTCCAGCGCATCACGTCGGGGGTGGCCAGGGCGACGAACCGGCTCTTGGTGAGGTCGGCGACGATCTGCTGGGCGAGGTCGTCCACATCCTGTGGATAACATCCGACGTGCAGCATGCCGGAGTGCGGGTGGCCGTACGCCGCCACCACGCCCGGCTCCAGGTGCTCAGAGGGCAGCCAGACGCACATGCCGTAAACCCGATCGAATCTCCGCAGCACGGTCCGTTCGTTGTCCACGCCGTTCTGCGCGCACACCACCGGCAGGTGCCGCGGCCACGGGTCGAGCGCGGCGATGGTGTCCTGCGACTTGGTCGCGACGATCAGCACGTCGTCGTCGCGTGCCGGGACGGGGCCGTCGGCCGCCTCGACGTCGAGGGTCTCGGTCGAGTCGGGGGTGATGAACCGCAGGCCGCCGCTCTTCAGCGCCTCGTAGTGGGCGCCTCGGGCGACCAGCACCACCTCGTGGCCGCCCTGGAAGAGCCGGGCCCCGATCGTTCCGCCGACGGCTCCCGCTCCGATGACGATGTAACGCATGGTCCGAGAATGTCATCGTTTACTTGGCGAGCGCCACCTGGGTCTGAGGGGTGGCCGTCCCGCGCGCCCGCTCGCGCAGGATCGTCTTCAGCACCCGCCAGCCGTCGCGGACGGCGTGCAGGTTGCTCTCGCCGTGGATGCGGGAGCGCTCGTGGCTGGGCACCTCGCGGATGACCAGCCCGGCCTGCGCGGCCCGGACGTTCATCAGCGTCTCGATCTCGAAACCGTCGCAGTCGAGGTCCATCGCGTCGAGGTGGCGCGCCCAGAAGGCGTTGTAGCCGTAGCACAGGTCGGTGTAGCCGGTGCCGTACAGCAGGTTGGTCAGGCCGGTCAGCGCCTTGTTGCCGAAGGAGCGCAGCGGGCTGAGGTCGTCGGAGCCGCCGCCGGGGGCGTACCTGGAGCCCTTGGCGAAGTCGGCGCCGTCGAGCAGCGCCTGCACGAAAGCGCCGATCTCGCGGCCGTCGGTGGACCCGTCGGCGTCGATCATGACGATGATGTCGCCGCGCGCCGCTTCGAAGCCCTCGATCAGCGCGTTTCCCTTGCCTCGCCGGGTCTGCGTGACGACGCGCAGGCCCGGACGCAGCCGCCTTGCGACGGCCACGGTCTCGTCGTTGGAGTTGCCGTCGACGAGGACGACCTCGTCGATCCAGTCGGGCAGCGTGGCGAACACGTGAGGCAGGTTGTCGGCCTCGTTCATCGCTGGGACGACGACGGTGACGCTGGCAGAGTGCTTCATGTGAGTAAAGTGCGCCAGGTCACATGCAGGTCGCTTGACTGTGCCTTGCATAGATCGCGAACCTATGTGTGCTATAGGCGTCCTACCAGGGTGTGTTCACCGTCCTGTGACCTGGGGCTCGGCCGGAATGCGCCGGTCCTGCCCGGCCCGGTTTTGTTACCTTGACTTGTTTTGTGAAATGTGCGTCTCTTGTGCGCCAGGTAGCAGGCCGACCGGTTCTCCCGCCGTCGTCGTCTTGCCCGCGCCGAATGTTCCTGATCACGTTGCCTGGGCCTCTGCGGCTCTGGCGAGGATCTCGTCCACTGTCTCTTCCGGCGTCTGCCCGGAGGTGTCCAGCCAGAGGCCGATGCGTGGCGTGTCGCGCCTGAGCACCTCGTCGAGCTGGGCCACCGTCCAGTCGCCGTAGCCCGACTTGGGACGCTGCCGCTCGCGCTGCTCCACGGTGGCGGCGTCGGGGGCGAGCACCACCACCAGCAGCGGGCGGCTGCGCACCAGCCGCACGAACAGGTCGAGGTCGGGGCCGAGCACGACGTCCTGGACGATCGGCGTGAAGCCCGCCTCGAAGTACAGGTCGGCGGCCGAGGCCGCGATCCGGTACCGCAGGTGGAGCTGGGCGACTCCCTCTGGCGCGCCGGGCGCCATGGGGACAGCCCCGTTCACCACCATGCGCCGGAAGGCGTCACCGCGGACGTGCGCCGACCGCGGCAGCCGCTCCGCCAGCGCCTGCGCGACCGTGGACTTTCCCGACGCCATGATCCCGGTGACGAGGAAGGCGGCCCTCACCCGCCGACCAGCTTCGTGACCCGTGCGGCCATCATCCGCCGACCGGTTTCCCGACCCGTGCGGCCATCATCCGCCGACCAGTTTCCTGACTCGGTCGGCGCCTACGGCGAGCAGCAGCGTCGGCAGCCGCGGGCCGGTGTCGCGGCCGATCAGGAGCGTGTACAGGAGCGCGAAGAAGGCCCGCTGCGCCGCCTTCAGCTCGGGCGTGGCCTTGGCGTCGGCGTCGAGGCCCGCCTGGAGCTTCGGCACGCCGTACACCAGCGTGGTCAGCCCGTCGAGCGACCAGTGCTCGTCGAGCCCGCCGGCCAGCAGGCGCAGCGCCTCCCTGTCGGTCTCGCCCAGCGAGTCGAGCAGCTCGGTGTCGGGGTTGTCGCGGACGCGGGTGCGCTGCTCGGCGAGCAGCTGCGTGTCGACCCAGCGCTGCGCCCTGTCGAGCCGGGGACGCGCCTCGTCGAGCGCGGTGAGCCCGTCGGCGTCGCGCAGGATCCGCAGGGTCTGCTCCTCGTCGCCGGTCGTGATGTCGACGATCGAGGCGAGAGTCCGGTACGGCACCGGCCGCGGGGTCTCCGGCAGCGGCCCGGCGGACGTCCGCACCGCGCGGTCGTACGCGAACGACTCGGCGGGCTGCGCGGACCCGGACGCCACCTTGCGCCCCACCGCGTCCCACTCGTCGTAGAGCCGCTGGATCTCCTGGTCGAAAGCGATCTTGAAGGACTGGGACGGCTTGCGCCGCGCGTACAGCCAGCGCAGCACCGGAGCCTCCATGATCTCCAGCGCCTCCGACGGGATCGGCACGCCACCCTTGGAACTGCTCATCTTGGACATGCCGGTGATGCCGACGAACGCGTACATCGGCCCGATCGGCTGCCGGCCGCCGAACACCTCGCTCACGATCTGCTCGCCGACGATCCACGCGGAGCCCGGCGAGTGGTGGTCGACCCCGGACGGCTCGAACAGCACGCCCTCGTACGCCCAGCGCATCGGCCAGTCGACCTTCCACACCAGCTTGCCCCGGTCGTGCTCGGCCAGCCTGACCGTCTCGCCGAACCCGCAGGCGCAGGTGTAGGCCAGCTCGGTGCTGTCGTCGTCGTAGGCGGTGACCGTGGTCAGGTCGCGCTCGCACAGCTCGCAGTACGGCCGGTACGGGAAGTACTCGGCGGATCCCTCCTGGGGCTCCCCGTTCTCCTTGGTGCGGTAGCGGGCGAGGACGGCGTCGATGCGCCGCCGCTCGCGCATGGCCAGCAGGATCTGCTCCCGGTACACGCCGGAGGTGTACCGCTCGGTCTGGCTGATGCCGGTGTACTCGACGCCCAGCTCGGCCAGCGCGTCGATCAGCGGCGCCTTGAAGTGCTCGGCCCAGCTGCCGTACGGGCTGCCGGGAGGGGCGGGCACGGAGGTGAGCGGCTTGCCGACGTGCTCCGACCACGACGGGTCGATGCCCGCGGGCACCCGGCGGAAGCGGTCGTAGTCGTCCCAGGAGAGCAGGTGCACGCAGTCGAGACCGCGCCGCCTGATCTCGTCGGCCACCAGGTGCGGGGTCATGACCTCACGCAGGTTGCCGAGGTGGATCGGCCCCGACGGGCTCAGCCCTGAGGCGCAGACGATCGCTTTGCCGGGCGCGCGACGCTCCGCCTCGGAGATCACCTCGTCCGCGAACCTGGAGACCCAGTCGGTCTCGGCACTGTCAGCCATCGCGCCATTCTTGCGGCTCGGCCGCGTTCAGGCCAACGCAATCGGCCTCGCGCGGGCGCCGCAGGTCATGACGGCCGCCCTTCCAGGCCGGCGGCCACGGGGTGGCCGCCGCCGACCCGGACGATCGAACCGCTGATCTCCTGCGGGGAGCGGATCAGGTTCAGGATCGGGCAGACCCGCTCGACCTCGGCGTGCAGCCTGGCCAGCTCCTCGTCGGAGGCGGGCGAGTCGAGCAGCACCTCGTAGCGGAAGTTCTGCGGGTACACGGGGACGCCGGTCTCGCCGGGCTGCTGGGCGCGCGGGTCGTACTCGGCCCGGACGTCCACCTCCAGCGAGTCGACCGGCACCTCCAGCTCGGCCGCCTTGATCAGGAAGATGTGCGTGACGCAGCTGCCCAGCACGCCCGCCTGCAGCTCGGGTGAGCCGGGGCCGAGGTCGTACCCGGCGAAGTCGGGGGCGCTGTCGCTGATGATCTGGAAGTCCCTGATCCGGATGCGCCGGACGCCGCTGCGGCCCTCGGCCGTGACGTGGGCGTGCAGCGGCACCGGGCCGCTGCTGGGCGTCTCGTGCCTGGCCAGCAGGGCCGCGCGCTTGTGCGACAGGTACTCGCGAAGGGTGCTCATGCTTCTCCTCAGCGCAGGGTGACGGTGCCGAGCGGGGTCTCCAGCTCGGCGCGCAGCTCGATCTCGGCCCCTTCCACGACGTCCAGCTCGACGCCGAGCGCCGCCAGGTCGCGCCGCAGCGCGGCGGGGTCGGGATGGGACGCGGACAGCGAGGTCAGGCCCAGCCGCGGCAGGCCGGAGGCGGCGGGATGGGCGGTGGCGCCCCAGTCGATGAGGAACGGCACCGGCCGGACCCGCGCGGGGTCCTCGCGCCGGGTGAGCCGCCATTCCAGCAGCGTCCCGGCGGGGGTGCGCCGCGACAGCGGGGCCACGTCCCCCGGGTCGTAGCCGCGCTCGCGGGCCTGCCGCACCGACGCGTCGAGGTCGTCAGGGTGGACGGCCCACGCGGCCAGGCGCGGCTCCGTGAGCGTCTCCAGACCGAAGGCGCGGGGACGGGTGCCGGGCGCCGCGGCGGGGTCCGGCCCGATGATCTCCAGGTACGCCGTCGGGCCGAAGCCGACGAGGTAGTTGGCGGTGCCGCCGGGATGCCTGCCCCCGGCGACCGGGGTGACGCCGGTGCGCCGGGCGAACTCGGCCACCCCGGCCTCCAGGTCGGGCACCGCGTAGACGAGATGGTCGAGCTGCGGGTCGATCACTCGGCTGTCCTTCCGCTGGTCGGCGCGTGGGTCGGTCACTTGGACGCCTTTCCTGCTGTCGGCTCTGTCGGTTCCCCGAGCGAGAGCATGAGCCGGTTGGCCCAGTTGAAGAACGCGGCGGCATGCAGCGTGTCGCTGATCGCCAGATCGTCCAGCCCGGCGGCGCGCAGCGCCTCGATGTGCGCCTCGCCCAGCTGGCCTGGGGTCGCCGCCAGCGCCACCGAGGCGTCGACGACGGCCCGCCACCGTCCGTCCTGGGGCGCGTCGACGCCCTCGTCGAGCAGCCGACGCACGTCGTCGGGGCGCTTGGAGTAGTGGGAGGCGAACCTGGCGTGCACCGACGCGCAGAAGACGCACCCGTTGCGGCGCGAGGTCGCCGTCGCCGCCAGCTCGCGCTCCGCGCGTGGCAGCCCGCCCTTGGCGTTGGAGAAGATGTCGTTGTCGGTCTTGGTCCGCGCGTGCAGGATCTGCGGGTCGCGGGCGAGCAGCAGGAAGTACGGCGAGCCGGCGCGGGCCCTGTCGACCAGCGCCTCCCAGTGCTCGTCGGTCAGCTCGTGCTCGGCCAGCGGCTCCAGCCACGGTGTCCAGCCGAGCTGCTCCTGGGTGAAGCCGGTCATGACGGTGATCCCTTCTGGGCGGCGCCGAGCAGCCGCAGCCCGGCGACCACCCGTACCTGGAAGCTGAGGAAGGCGACGAGCTGGGAGAGCGTCACGATGCCCGTGGTGCTCCAGCCCGCCTCCGCGAGTGCCAGAAGCGCCTGGCGGCCGGCCTCGCGCGGGCGGAAGACGAGCAGGTGCGCGTGCTCGAACGCGGCGGCGAGCCGCCCGCCGAGCGCGTCCGGGTCGCCGGGACGGTAGCGCAGGCCCTCGTCGCTCTCGGCGGCCAGCGGCCCGTCCGCCGGGTAGACGCCGTAGGGGCCCGTCGTGCTGCCGGCCGCGATCTCCGTGTGGACGGCCTCGAGCAGCCCCGGCGCGAGCTCGGCGAGCCGGTCGGCGTAGAAGGCGGCCACCACGGCGTCGCCGTGCAGCCCGGTCACGAACGCCGCGACCGCGTCGCGTTCGACGAGGGTCGCCTCGTCCTCGGAGTCGGGGGCGAACAGCGCGTCGAAGCTACGCTGGGCATGCTCGCGGGCGTCTGGGCGCTCGTCGCGCAGCCGGTCGAGGTGCGAGCCGGGGACGATCCCGGCCAGGCGGTCGATGACGTCGGTCACGTGGTTCTCAATTCAGTGCTCAATTCGGTGCTCAATTCGGTGCTCGATTCGGTGGAGGGGACCCAGCCGAGCGCGGGCGCGACCTCGGTCGCGAGCAGCTCGATCGAGCGCAGGATGAGAGGGTGCGGCGGGTCGACCGAGTGCACCTGGAAGACCAGGTCGGTCACCCGGTCGAGGGTGGGGTCGGCGAGCAGGCTCTCGACGACGTCCTGCGGCGTGCCGAGGTGCACGTCGAACGCGGTGATGCGCTGGTCGAGGCCGCTGTCGGGCAGCTCGAACGGCAGCCGTCCGCGGCCCAGGCCCAGTTCGGCGTAGCGCAGCGCGTCGGCCCTGCTGTCGGCCACGAACGCGGTGCGCGAGGCCATGATCCGCGGCGTGGCTCCCGAGGGCAGGTTGTCGTAGTACGCGTCCACGATGGGCCGCTGGATGTCGGCCAGCGTCGCCTGCGGGTCGTCCGCCGGGCGCGGCTGGGTGCGCGACAGCATCAGCCCGTTGCCCGCCCGGCCCGCGCGGGCGCCGCCGCTCACCGAGAAGGTGGCCTCCCAGACCGCGTCGAGCAGGCGCGGCGCGGCCGGGTAGAGCCGGTTGCCGCCGCCGAGGTCCCGTCCGGACCACGCGTCGAGGAGGGTCGCGAGGTGCTCGGCGTAGATCTCCGAGCGGCGCGCGCTGTCGTGGCCGAACGCGGCGAACGACGAGGGCGTGCCGCCGCTGCCGACCCCCACCTCCAGGCGGCCGCCGGTCAGCAGGTCGAGCACGGCGGTGTCCTCCGCCACCCGTACCGGGTGTTCGAGAGGCAGCGTGATGATGCCGGTGCCGAGCCGGATGCGGCTCGTCCGGGCCGCCACGTGGGCGAGGAACACCAGCGGCGCGGGCAGCCCGCCCTCCTCGCCGTCGAAGTGGTGCTGGGCCACCCAGGCCGAGTCGAACCCGGCGTCCTCGGCGTGCCGGATCTGCTCGGCGGCGAGCCGGTACCTCTCGCCCGCCGGGACGTCGTCGAGCAGCCTGGTGAAGAACCCGAGCCGGCGGCGGGTCATCGCACCGGCTCCGGGATGGCGGCGAGCAGCTCGCGGGTGTACTCGTGGCGCGGGTCGGTGAAGACCTGCTGGGTGGTTCCGAATTCCACTATGCGTCCCTTTTTCATGACGGAAACGGTGTGCGAGATCTGCCGCACCACGGCGAGATCGTGCGAGATGAACAGGTAGGTCAGGCCGAGGTCGCGCTGGAGCTCTTCCAGCAGGTCGAGGATCTGCGCCTGCACGGTCACGTCGAGCGCCGAGACCGCCTCGTCGAGCACCACCACCTCGGGGTCCAGGGCCAGCGCGCGGGCGATCGCCACCCGCTGCCGCTGCCCGCCGGACAGCTCGTGCGGCCTGCGGCCGAGCACGTCCGGTGGCAGCGCGACCCGCCCGACGAGGTCCCTGACCCGGGCGCGGCGGGCGTCCCTGTCGCCCAGGCGGAAGTTGCGCAGCGGCTCCTCCACGATCTGCGCGATCGACTGCCGAGGGTCGAGCGAGCCGTAAGGGTTCTGGTAGACGAGCTGGACGCGACGGCGGAACTCGCGGTCGGCCCCCGCCCCGGCGACGGTCACCGTTCCCCGGGTCGGTCGGGCGAAACGGGCGACCATGCGGGCCGTGGTCGTCTTGCCCGACCCCGACTCGCCGACGAGCGCGTGCGTGCTGCCGCGCCGCACCTCGAAGGAGACGCCGTCGACGGCGCGGAAGGGCCGCCTGCCCACGCGGAACTCCTTGACCAGGTCGCGGGCGACGATCACGGGTTCGGTGTCCGGCGGTGTGCGGAACTCGCGGGCGGTCAGGGCGGGGGCGTCGTCCAGGAGGCGCCTGGTGTAGGCGGCGGCGGGGGCCGCCAGGACCTCGCGGGTGCCGCCCTGCTCCTCGATGCCGCCGTCGCGCATCACGACCAGCCGGTCGGAGCGGCCGGCGGCCACGCCCAGGTCGTGCGTGACGAGCAGCACCGCCGTCCCGAACTCGGCGCGCAGGTCGTCGACGAGGTCCAGGATGCGCCGCTGGACGGTGACGTCCAGCGCGCTGGTCGGCTCGTCGGCGATGACCAGCTCGGGTTCGAGCGCGATCGCGATGGCGATGAGCACCCGCTGCCGCATCCCGCCCGACAGCTCGTGCGGGTACTGGCGGGCGCGCACCTCGGGCTCGGGCAGCCCGACGCGGGCCAGCAGGTCCAGGACGCGCCGCGCGATCGCCCGCCGGTCACCGCGCCGGTGGATGCGCAGCACCTCGCCGATCTGCGCGCCGACGGTCTTGACCGGGTCCAGCGAGTTGGACGGGTCCTGGGGGATCAGGCCGATCCTGGCGCCACGGACCGACTCCATGCGGCGGGAGGACCAGGTCGCGATGTCGGTGCCGCCGAGCAGGATCCGGCCCCGGTCGATCGTGCCGTTGGACGGCAACAGGCCGATGACGGCGTGCGCGGTGGTCGTCTTGCCCGAGCCGGACTCGCCGACGACCGCCACCACCTCGCCCGGCTCGACGGTGAAGGAGATGCCCTCGACCGCCCGCCTCCCGCCGTAGGAAACGGCGAGGTCGTCCACCTCCAGCAGGCTCATGCCCGCTCCCTTCCGATCGAGCGGCTGATGCGGCCGGCGGCGAGCACGACCGCCACCACCACGGTCCCCGGCAGCGTGGTCAGCCACCAGGACGTGGCCAGATAGTTGCGGCCCTCCGAGATCAGCAGCCCCCACTCGGGGGTGGGCGGCTCAGCGCCGTACCCGAGGAAGCCGAGCGTGGAGATGGCCAGGATGGCCACGCCGAACTGGAGGGCGGCCAGCGCGATCACCGGGCCGAGCGAGTTGGGCAGCACGTGTCTCCACAGCACGGCGGTGAACCGTCCGCCGCTGCCGAACGCCGCCTCCACGTAGTCGGCCTGCCGCACCCGGACGACCTCGGCACGGGACAGCCGGGCGAACGCCGCCACCGAGCCGATGCCCACCGCGATCGCCACGTTGACCGTGCCGGGGCCGAGCAGGATGATCACGGTCAGCGCCAGCAACAGGGCGGGGACCGACAGCAGGACGTCGACCACGCGCATGACGGCCTCGTCCAGCAGGCCGCCCACCGCGCCCGCCAGCAGCCCGAGCAGCGTGCCGACCAGCAGCCCCACGGCGACCGCGACGAACGCCCCGGTCAGCGAGTGCACCGAGCCGTGCACGACCCTGGCGAACAGGTCGCGGCCGACAGCGTCGGTGCCGAACAGGTGCTCGGCGCTGGGCGGCTGGAGCTTCTCGGCCGGGACGCCCGCGATCGGGTCGTACCCGGTGAAGACGCTGGGGACGGCGGCCCAGAGCACCACGACGGCGATCACGATCCAGGACAGGACTCTCACGCCGCCGCCTTCAGCCGCGGGTCGAGGAGCGGGAACAGCACGTCCACGACCAGGTTGACGAGGACGAACACGGTGGTGGCGAGCACCACGACGGCCAGCATCACCGGCGTGTCCTGGGCGTTGACTGCCTGCTCCGTCAGCCGTCCGATGCCGTTGCGGCCGAAGACGGTCTCGGTGACGACCGACCCCGCGATCAGCTCGCCGAACGTCAGCCCGGCGACGGTCAGCGTCGGCAGCAGCGCGTTGCGCGCCACGTGCCGCCACAGGATCCACCAGCGCGACGCCCCCTTGGCCGCGACCACCGGCACGAACGGCTGGGTGTGGACCTGGTCGATGCCGCGGGCCAGCACCTGCGCGATCGGCGCGGAGATCGGCACGGCCAGGGTCAGCACGGGCAGGATGAGCTGCTGCGTCGCGCTCCCGCCGATGACCGGCACGAGCTTGAGCCGGAACGAGAAGACCTGGATGAGCAGGATGCCGAGCCAGAACGCCGGAACCGAGATGAACAGCGACGGCATCGACAGCAGCGCTCCGCGCAGCCAGGACGTGCGGCTGTAACCGGCCGCGAGCGCGATGACCACCGCGATCAGCACGGCGAGCAGGAAGGCGGCGGAGGCCAGCTTGGCCGTCTCCGGCAGCGCCTCGGCCAGCCGCTCGACCACCGGGGTGCCGGTGTCGATGGAGTAGCCGAAGCCGCCGCTCAGGAAGCCGAGCAGGGTGTGCAGGTAGCCGGCGACGGGCGACAGGCCGCCGCCGTAGTACGTCCGGATGTCCGCGATCTGCTGCGGCGACAGGCCCAGCTCCGGGTTCTGGAACTTGATCAGGATGGAGTCGCCTGGCAGCAGTTGGAGGAGCACGTAGCCGGCGGTGAAGGCGACCCAGAGCACGAGGGCCGCCTGCCCGACCCGCCGCAGCAGGTAGCCGGTCACCGGTTCGACAGCCAGACCGAGTAGAACGACGGCCTGGCCACCGCCTCGAAGTCGACGCCGTGCACGTACGGCGCGGCCCCGTACACCTGGGGCTCCTCGAACAGCGGGATCGCGTAGCCCTGGTCGACCACGTACCGCTCGATCTCGCCGACCTTGGTGTTGCGCTGGGCGTTGTCGGGTTCGGCGGACTCCTCCTCCAGCAGCGTGTCGAGCTTCTTGTCGGTCGAGAGGATGACGTCGCGGTTCTTGCTGTGGAAGTGGCTCTTGATCACGTCCTGGTCGGCGCGGCCGACCATGCTGTGGGCGATGGCGGTCTTCTCGGCGTTCTTGATGTCCACCGCCTGGGTGCCCGAGTCGGCCGGCCTGATCTCCAGCTTCACGCCGATCTTGGCCCACTGCTGGGCGACGAGTTCGAGGGTCTGCTTCGACAGCGGCTGCGGCCCGGAGACGAAGACGCCGAGCTGGAGCTTCCTGCCGTCCTTCTCGCGGACGCCGTCGCTGCCGCGCACCCATCCGGCCTTGTCGAGCAGCGCGTTCGCCGTGCCGGGGTCGTAGGCGAGCTCCTTGGACAGGTCCACGTAGCCCTGGGCGAGGTGGCTGAGCACGGAGGTGGCGACCGGGTAGCTCGCCGTGAACAGGGTGTCGACGACCTCCTTGGCGTTCGTGCCCGCCTGGAGCGCCTTGCGGACGTCGAGGTCGCGCAGGATGCTGTTGCCGGGGCGGAGGTAGAGGCCGTTGTTCACGCCTCTGGTCGGCTCGGCGTAGATGGTGAAGCCGGCGTCCTTCACCGTCTTCTCGTCGTACGCCTGGACGTACCGCACGAAGTCGGCCTGGCCGGACGTGAGCGCGCCCACGCGCACGTTGTCCTCGGGCGTCACGATGATCTTGATCTTGTCGAGGTACGCCCTGCCCTGGTGCTGCGAGGCCGGCGGGGCCCAGTTGTAGTCCTTGCGGGCGGCCAGGTCGATCTCCTTGTCGACGACCTGCTTCTCCACCGTGAACGGGCCCGAGCCGATCACGTTCTTCAGCTGGCACTGCTCCTCGTACGGCAGCGAGAGCGTCTTCTTCGACACCAGCCCCGCGCCGATGACCGAGGTGCCCTGGAGGAAGCCGGGCGACGGCTTGTCGAAGTGGAACCTGACGGTGTGGGGGTCGACGACCTCGCTGCGCTCGTAGTTGTTGACGAACTCGGCCGGGGGGAGCTTGAGCGCGGTGTCGCCCTTGCCGTACACGTCGAAGTTGGCGGCGACGGCCGCGGCGTCGAGTGGGCTGCCGTCGCTGAACGTCACGCCCTCGCGCAGATGGAAGGTGTACTCGGTGGCGTTCTTGGCGATCTCCCACTTGGTGGCGATCCACGGGTGGATCTCCAGCGTCTTCGGGTCCTGCCAGGTGAGCTTGTCGGTGAGCTGGTTGAGCACGCCGCCGTTCGGATAGAAGCCGGCCGCGGGCAGGTAGAGGCAGGTCGGAGGCTGGTGTTCGAGATAGGTCAGGGTGCCGCCGTGAACCGGTTGGCTCGCCGCCTGCGCCGAGCCTGATGGTCCGCCGCCACAGGCGCCGAGGAGCCCCACGACGGCGAGCCCGGCGAGGCTCGCTCCCAGCTTGGACCGCGGTCTGGGTGAAGACATGGGGGTAGCCCTTCGTGAACAGTCGTCCCTTGCTCGGAATCCACTATAACCTACCTAAAAAGTAGGATTAGTGGGGAGGGAGGGTGGAACACGCGGCCCGGGGCCGGTCGGCTACTCGCCCGTCACACCGTCGATGCGCTCGCGCAGCAGGTCGGCCTGGCCGTTGTGCCGGGCGTACTCCTGGATCAGGTGGACGAGGATCCGGCGGTGGGAGACGTCCTGACCGTCGCGCTGCCGCTTGGCCATGGCGTCCAGCGGCAGCTCGGCCGAGATCTTCCGGGCGCGCTCCATCTCGTCCTGCCAGGTGGCGAACGCCTCCTCGACCGAGGCCGTGTCGACCTCCTCGAAGTCCGCGTCAGGGTTGGTCTCCTTGCCGTACAGCAGAGGGATGTCCTCGTCGGCGATGTTCCGCCGGAACCAGGCCCGCTCCACGTGCGCCATGTGCCGGACCAGCCCGAGCAACGACAGGTTCGACGGCGGCACGGCACGCTCGCGCAGCTGCTCGTCGGACAGCCCCGCGCACTTGACGGCAAGGGTCGCCCGATGCCATTCGAGCCAACTGTTCAGGACGGTGCGCTCGTCGCCACTGAAAACGGGGGGCATGCGGTTATCGGTCATGGGCGGCAACGTACCGCCTGACCAGCCGCTCTTGATGAGGGCCACGGCTTTTCCTACATTGAGGTGGTCCGGCGCGAGCGGGGAGACAGCAATGGCGGCACCACCTCGTGCCCTCCTGATCAGCGGTCACCTGGTCGACGCCCCCGGCAGGCCCGCCGAGCGCTTCCCGCAGCGGCTCGCGTCCCGCGTCCGCGACGAGATGAGCGCCGTCCTCGACGGGTGGGCGATCGGCCCGGGAACCACGGTGATCACCGGAGGCGCGCGCGGCGCCGACATCATCGGCGCGGAGCAGGGCGTGCTCCGGGGGGCCCACCTCGTCCTCTGCCTCGCCCTGCCCGTCAAGGAGCTGGAACGGCGGTCGGTCGAGCTGCTCGGCACCGACTGGCTGGACCGCTTCCACCGCCTGCTCCCGCGCGCCGACGTCCGCGTGCTGCCCGGCCGGGCAGTCGCGGGCGACGAGGTGTTCGCGCGGGCCAACCAGTGGATGGTCGAGACGGCCCGCGACCTCGACCCCGACCCCTTCGCGCTCGTCGTCTGGGACGGAAAGGAGGGAGACGGCCCAGGCGGCACCTCCGACCTCGTACGGAGGCTCGGCCACCCGATGGACGACCCGCGCCTCCGCGTCATCGACCCCGCGACCTTGGAGCCGTAGTGAGCCTCACGCCAGCGCAGACCTACCAGTGGACCGGCCTGGTCCTGCAGTCGCTCCGCCGCAGCCTGCTCGACCACGGCTTCCTGGAGATCCTCCCCGCCGTGCTGTCCGCCAGGGCCGAACCGGGCGCCCGGCACACGATCGCCGTCATGGGAGACAGGGCCAGACCCGCGGTGGAGACGGTGGACGGCCAGGTCGTGGTGTCCGGGAAATGGGCGTACTACCTGCCTGTCAGCCACGCGGTGGAGAAGCAGATGGCCCTGGAGCACGCCGACCGGGTCTACTGCCTGGCCCCCTGCGTGCGGCTGCTCATGGACGACGAGGACGTGTCCGGCAAGCACCTCTACACGTTCTTCCAGGTGGAGATCGAATGGCGCACCTCCGACATGGACGAGGTCTTCACCGTCGGCGAGAGCATCCTCAGCGCGTTCTCCCGTCACCTGGACCAGGCCCTGGGCGACGAAGCCGCGCGCGGGCGGCTGGCCGGGCTGCGGGCCACCCCCTACCCCCGCGTCCCCTTCGCCGACGCGCTCGACCTCGCGGGCCGCAAACCCGACGAACCCCGCACCGCCGACCTGACCGGCGACGAGGAACGCACCCTCACCGGCCACTTCGCCTCCCCGTTCTGGATCTACCGCTACCCGCTCGGCGTCCGCGACTCCCTCTACCACCTGGGCGCCGACGGGCTGCAGGAGACCTACGACCTCATGCTCCCCGGCAGGCACGGCGAACTGGCCACCGGCGGGGTCAGGCCGCAGAGCGCGGCGGAGATCGCCGAACAGTCCGAGCGGCTCGGCGGCGAACCCAACCGGGCCTACGCCGAATGGAAGGAGCGCGCCGGCGTGCAGACCGCGGGCTTCGGCATCGGCCTGGAGCGGCTCGTCCGATACTGCGCCGACGCCGCCGGCGTCCTGGACCTGCGCGCGGCCCACGACTCCGGCCCCAACCGGCGCATCGGCGAGCCCGGCTGACTCGGTTCCCGAACAGGGCTCAGTTCTCGAACAGGGCCACCTCGCGGGCCCCGCTCGCCAGCACCTGCCGCACCGTGCCGTCGAGGTCGGACTTGAGCTTGCGCAGCCCCGCCGGGCCGAGCGAGTACAGGATGCAGCGCAGGTGCCGCAGGTCGAACGGGACGTCCTCCATCGACTGGGTGAGCAGGATCGCCGGCTTGCGCAGGACGTGGGCCAGGCCCAGCTCGTACAGGACGTTCGGGTTGCGGCCCGTGAGCTCGGCGATGACGACCCGGGCCCGCCTGATCGCATGCCAGATGTCCTGGATGATGGCCGAGGTGCCGAAGATCTCGTCGCCCCGGTAACAGCGCAGGCCGAAGCCGGCCTCGTCGAACAGCGGAAGGACGATCTCCTTGTAGATCTCGTCGAGTTCCGGACGGAACGGCATGAGCACGAAGCAGGTCTCGACGGCGGCGTTCTCGTCGCTGTCCCGGCCCACGAGCAGGCTCCGGTAGGAGCTGCGCAGCGACTGCCTGGCCCCGACCGTCGACACGTCCAGCGTCTCGAACTCCTGGAGGATCGGGACCAGGGTGGCCTCCACCCCGCGCAGGTCTTCCAGGAGGCGGTCGGCCTGGTACGTCCTGGCGCTCAGCACCGACTCGTGGCCGTGCACCACCACCGGCTGCCACTCGTCCTCCAGGGTGCGCACCAGCTGCCTGGCGCTGACGGCGGAGGCGAAGAAGTTCGACAGGTAGCCGCGCATCTCGGTGATCCGCTCGTAGAGTTCGAGCAGGTCCCGGCTGAGCAGCTGCTCCCTGTCGACCAGGACGCTCATCTGCCCCACCGTGCGGGCCAGGTTGGTGTCGACGAGCAGCTGCTGCGCCTTGCCCGAGACCTGGCGGGCGTTCCCCGCCATCTGCTCGACCAGCCGCCGCACCTCCGGCACGTACGCCTCACCGACCGCGCCGAGATACGACGACAGCCGCAGCAGCTCGGCCAGCGACCGGAATATCTCCAGCGACACCTCGTCGTCGTGCGGATGCGTCGCGTCCGCGACCAGCAGGAAAAGGTCCGGGGTTTTCCCCATGCGCGGCTGACCGGTCATTCCCACGAATCCGCTCGAATACAGCAACGCGTGCTGCTCGCCGATTCGGGTCGCCGTAATGGTCTCTTTGAGCGCCGCCAGAAGTGTGCGGCTGAGGAGCGGCTTGAACCGGGAATGGTCGCCGGACCAGATCCGGTCGGGACCCGGAACGCGCACCCCGTAAATGAACGCCAGTTTCCGGAGTTCTTCGGACGGATAGGCGAACTGTCCGAGATCGAACACCAGGGCCGAGAACAGGTTGTCGATGGCGACATAGACGTCGTCCACCAGGATCCTGGCCGCCTCGTCTGGAGACCGCCCGTCCTGGGGCGCCCGCGAGCCGTCGTCCTCGTCGGACACGAACGAGGGCTCGTAGGTCCAGTAGCTGATGACGGTCGCCGCGGAGTGCGCCTCGCCCGGAAGGTCCAGGGAGATCCACAGGTCAGGATAGGTCTTGAGCACTCGCAGCCACGCCTTGAGCTGCCGCTCCCACTCCAGGTCGAACTGGCCGTCGCGGACGTAACGCTCCATCTCCCGCTGCACGACCTCCGGCGGCAGCACCACGCGCCCCACCCACGGATCCGACTGGGCGCGCTCGAAATGGCCGCCCACCTCGGCCGCGCCGCGCAGCGGCACCGCGCCGGGGCGGGCCGGCACGAAATAGCCGCCCGCGCCGACCATCAGCGCGGCGAAGGCCGCGGGCCGCGAAACGCCCTCCTCGTCGGCGACGAAGTTGTAGAGCCCGGCGAAATACAGGCCGGTGCATTCGGCGACCCCGGTCATTGGCGCTCCGATCGGCGGGGGACGGTGGCGGAAACGACGGCTCGGAAACGGCTCTTCTCAGTGGTCTCCTCCCATGCCATTGTGAAGAGCCACCCTTCGCTATGACTATCGCATTTCCCAGGGGAGTCGGGCATGGCGAATTACTGGATCTCCGCGCAAGAACGGCGTTCGTTATCCGGCCTCCTGGCCCCGATACGCGACCTTTCCGACCTGGACGACCAGCTCTCGCTCGCGCGAACCGCGGCCGCGATGGCGTCCCTGGCCGTGCCGCTGAAGGCGTTCGCCGACGGCACCACCGACGCCTGGCTGGTCCTCCGCCACGGCGACACGGCGGTCATGGAGGGCCTCCTGCTCGGCCTGTCGGCGCTGCTCGGCGAGTGCTTCGCCTTCCAGGCGGAACGCGACGGCGCACTCGTCCAGGACATCCGCCCTGGGCGGGCCGACGCCGGCAGCCGGTCGAGCGCCGGGTCGAGCGTGGAACTCGACCTGCACACGGAGGCCGCCTTCCACCCTCGTAGGCCGGACTTCCTCCTGCTCGGCTGCCTGCGGCAACCCGGCGACGCCGTCCCCACGATGATCGCCACCGCCGAGGCGGCGCTGGCACGGCTCACGGTGGCCGACCGCGAGCAGCTGCGCCTCCCCGTGTTCCGGTTCCGCCCGCCGGCGACTTTCGTGGACGCCACGCTCTCCCCGCCCGGGCCCGTCCTCCAGGGCCCCGACTCCGCGCCGCTGCTGCGCGTCAACTGCAACCCCGGGCACACCACGGCGTCCGGGGCCGAGGCCGCGGAGGCGCTCGACCGCCTGGCCGCCGCCCTGCGAGCGTGCGCGACGCCGGTTACGCTCGACGCCGGAGACGTCCTCGTCCTCGACAACCGCCGCACCGCGCACGGCCGGCCCGCCTTCGCCGCCGGCTTCGACAGCCACGACCGCTGGCTGAAGCGCGTGTACGTCGCGGAGAACCTGTGGACCGGCCCCGGCGCACCACCACACCCAACCCGCGTGATCACCTGATGAGCACCGCTGCGGCTGCACCCGGGACGTGTGATCGCTGATGGACGCCGCCACTCTCGCCGAGGCCCTCGCGGACGAGCACCCCCAGCTGCGGACCGAGTTCGACGCCCTGGCCGCGCATCGCGACCACCTCGCGCCGGGCCCCGCCGTCGTGCTGGAGGACAGCGCGGACATCCCCCTCATCGACCGCCTGCCGGCCGCCGAGGGCTTCCAGCTTCGCGCCAGGATCCGAGCCGGGGACGGCGACCTCGTGCTCGCCAACCCGCGGCCGCCGCGCGGGTTCGAGGAGTACTACGCGGACCGGCTGGGCCTCGGGCGGGTCCGGTGGCTGCACCCGGGCGCGGGTCTGGAGCTGAGCGCGTCCACACTCAGGTCGGACGCGTGCATGCGGGAGCTGGTCGAGCGGGCGCGCGCCGGAGGGCTCCACGTCAAGCCGTACCTCGCGTCGGAGGCGGTCTGGGACCTGGTGACGGCCCTGTCGAGGGCGGCGGGCGCGCCTCTTCCGGTCGCCGGCCCACCACCCCACCTGTGCGCCCTGGCCAACGACAAGACCTGGTTCCTCCCGGTGGCCGCACGGCTCCTAGGAGAGGACTCCGTCCCGCCCTTCCGCGTGGCGCGCTCGGAACGGGAGCTCTCCCAGGCCCTGACGGACCTCCCGGCCAGGCACGTGGCGATCAGAGTGCCCACCTCCACAGCCGGCCTCGGCCTCCACATGGTGGACACGTCACCGCCCCCGCTCGTCACCCCTCCTACCGCCCCCCTCACACCCGACGATCTTCCCGCTCTCGTGATCGGCTGGCTGGAGCCGGTGCTGGCCTCGCCGAGCGTCCACCTGTGGATCCCACCCCTCCACCACGGCGACCCCACCTGTGACGGCGTCATCCTGCAGACGTTCTCCGACCCCCTCGGCACCCGCTTCAGCGGGGGCGTCACCGCGTCGCTGCCCCACCCGGTGGACGCCCGCCTCCGCTCCCACAGCCTGGCCCTCGCCCGGCTGCTCCAGCTGCTCGGCTACGTCGGCCGGTGCTCCCTGGACTTCATCCTCGTCGGCGACCACCTCGAAGACGCGGCGATGCTGTGCGTCGACTGCAACGCCCGCTGGGGCGGCGCCTCGGTCGTCGTCAGCCTGGTCCGGGCCGTGCACGGCCGGGCGCACCGTCCCTTCGCGTTCGGCTTCCTGTACGACGACCGGCTCAAGGACGCGGACCTGGGCGAACTGATCTCCCGCCTCGGCGTCGGCCCCGACGACCTCATCGTCTACAACGCCGGATGCATGGAGGGAGCCGGACGTCTCGACGTCGCCGTCCTGGCCGACTCACCCCAGCAGGCGATGGGCCGCCTCCGCAACGACATCCCTACCCTCCTGGACAAGGCCCTGCAGTGACCTTCCCCGGCGCCACGCGATCCGGGTGCGGCACGTGACGTGCGATGCGGCAGTTTGCCGACCGGCCGCTGTCGCCTGCGACGAGGCGCAGCCCGGCGTGCGGGCTGCGCCTCGTCGTCACGGGCCGACTCGGCCCTAACGGACGATCAGCGCTCGGCGGAGCAGCCGACCACCCTGATGACGTGCTTGTTCTTCACGGCGAAGCGCTCGGCATCCCCCTTGTGCCGGAAGCTGAGCTTGTGCGGGACGCCCTCTTCGTCGCGGATGTTGAGCTTCCGCATCTCGCCCTTCTCAGCGCGAATACGGACGTGCCACTTGCCGCCGTCGCGGTTCTTGACGGGGCCGACCAGGCACCCCACCTTCTTGGGCAGCCGGCACATGCCGGGATCGGTGTTCGCCGGGATGACCTGCCAGTCCTCACCCTCGAGCGAGTCGACGGGCTTGGCGCAGTCGAGCACGGGCACGGGCTGACCGGTGGAGATGACCAGGGGGCCGTCCGGCTGGTCTGCCGCGAAGGCCGGAGCGGACATCGCGGCGGTGCCCCCGAAGGCCGCCGCCGCGACGATGGCGGCGCAAAGCGCGCGTCTCATGTGGTTCCTCTTTCCGAGTGAGCGAGCATTGACGACCGGCCGGTCACGATGAAGCTTGCCGGGAGAGGTGTTAATTCCGTGTCATACCGGTCGCAAAGGGTGGCACGCCCACGTCAAGCACGCCCGGATGGCCGGGACCGGGGAGAGGCACGCCGGTCCCGGCACACTCGGCAATGCGTCAGTACTCGGTCTTGAGGGTCACGCCGGAGAAGCCCGCGGCGCCGTAGAGGCTGACGTAGACGTAGCCGGCGGGCGGGTTGGCGACGGTCAGGGTCTCGGTGTTGCCGGACGATGCGGAACGCTGGGCGTAGGCGGTGGTGGTGGCCCAGCCCGTCGGGTTGTAGTACAGGTCGGCGTTGCCGGTGCCGCCAGAGGCGGTGATGGTCAGTCTGGAGACTCCGGCGGGCAGGGAGATGTACAGGTAGGCGTAGTCACCCTGGGCGGCTGACAGGTTGCCGCGCTTGCAGTTGCGGTCGAGCTGCCGGATGTCGGCGCCGGTGCACTCGGGCGCGGAGCCGCCGCCTCCGCCCGCACAGGCCCCAGCTGCGCAATCGGCCAGCCAGGTGGACCAGTCGGAGTCGTAGCGACTTCCGATGGAGCCGGTCAGGAACGACCTCGCGGTGCTCCAGGCGCCCGTCCGGTAGGACCCGAGGACGGTCGCCACGTCGGCCGGATGCCGCTCGAACAGGTACCGCACCGCCAGGTATCCCCAGCGGTAGATCCGCGTGGTGTCGTGGGAGTAGGTGGTGTCCCACAGCGTGCTGAGCGCGTAGGTGCGCTTGCCCGCCTCGGTGATCGCCGCGTCGTAGGTCACCTTGCGGTAGGAGTAGGAGACGTACTCGGCGAAGCCCTCGATCCACCAGATGGTCGGCGTGCTGACCCCGGCGTTGAAGTCGCCGTACATGTCGAAGCGGCCGTCGAGGTAGTGGGTGTACTCGTGGTTGAGGTTCCAGATCTGGAAGTCGGGACGCAGCCACTCGGCCTCGTAGGCGATGAAGCGCGGCTGGTTCCCGGCGGTGGCCGGGTCGCCCTCGAGGTACATGCCGCCGTTGTTGGTGTCGATGCCGAACATGACGCCCGCGTACGTCTGGTAGTCCGCGCTGGAGTCGAAGACCACCACCTCGATCGTGGTGTTGTTGTCGTTCGCGACGGGGCCGCCGTCCTTGACCAGGTTGTGGAAGAACGCGTCCTGACCGGCGAGGCTGGAACACGTGCCGGACAGTTGCCCGGCGGTCATCTCCTGCGCCCGGATCTTGATGCTCGAACTGCAGGTGTGGGAGATCGGGAGGACACTCGAGGCCAGCCGCTGCTGCAGGTCGCAGGTGTCGTAGTAGGCGCAGTCGGCCTTGTCGTAGGAGTCGGTCATCTCCGCGACGCCGACCCACAGCGGCGCCGTCGGGCCGGTGATGGAGCTGCGGCCCAGCAGCTCCTTGACCTGCGGGCGGACCGTCGCGAGCAGGGCGGAGTGCTGCAGGAAGCGGCCGAGCTCACGGCCCGCGTTCGAGGTCAGGTAGGCGCGGTCGGTGCCGAGGAGCGCCAGGTGATTGACGGCGAAAGACTTCAGCGTGGTCAGCACGCCGGTGTCGGCCTGGACCGCGCTGACGAACGCGGGCACCTGGTGACCGCGGAACAGGACGGTGTAGACGTTGTTGACCGCGTTGAGCATCCACCACGAGGCGTCGTAGGAGCTGTTGTAACCGTCGAGCAGGCGCTTGACGACGGAGAGGTAGCGCGCGTTCTGCCCGGCGCTGTCGATCAGGGTGACGGCCTCTGCCAGGACCTCGCCGTTGGCGTCGCTGACCGTCCAGGCTCGGGAGGCGGCGAAGAAGGCGTCCAGCCCCGACCGGATCGCCGTGGTCAGGGCCTGGCCGTAGGAGCCGACGTCGGTGGGGTGGTACCACTGCACGTAGTAACCGGCGCGCAGGTAGAGCACCAGTTGCGCGGTGGCGGTGGTGTTGTCTCCGGGGTAGGTGGCGGAGTTGTCACGCAGGGCGTAGGCGACGGTGGCCATCTGCTCCTCGCGGAAGGCGCTGTGGGCGTCGCCACCGGTCAGGTTGAACAGCGTGTTGACACAGTCGGTGGTGCTGGCCTTGATCTGCTGCACCAAGGCGCTTCCCGTCCGGCTGGTGAAGTCGGCGACGTTGCAGGCCGCCGCCGCCTTGGTCTGCGTCCTGGCAGATGGACGGGGATGTTCCGGGGCCTTGGCCGGCTCGTCGTAGTCCCTGCGCAGGGTGTCCGTGGCGGCTGCGCGTGGGGGACGGTCCGCCGTGTCCAGCCGTGACTTGCGGACGTGAGGCGCGTCGTCGTGGGCGGTGGCGGAGGGGACTGATGGTGGTGGCTCGGATTGCGCGTGCGCGGGTGCCGTCGCGAGGGACTGGACGACGGCGCAGGCGGCTAACAGCGCTAACAGGCGTCGGGGGATCGTGCGCACTTGGACCTCCGGGGGGTGTAGGCATGGATGTGAGGTCGATTACGAGTGTGAGGTCCGTCAGCGCTCCGCAGCGATCAGGCGATCCATAAATCTCATGGATGACCACGCGGTGAATCTATAGAGCCAAGCGTGTGCAATGTCACATAATTTTTTTGTGGACCTCGACCTGAGACATCTCCGCATGGTCTGCGCGATAGCCGAGACCGGCAGTGTCACCAAGGCGGCAGCCCGCTTGGGGCTGTCCCAACCGGCGATCACCAGCCAGCTGCACCAACTCGAGGAGTGGGTAGGGGGCAACCTCTTCGTCCGGACCCGGACGGGCGCCCAGCCCACTCCGCTGGGACTACAGGTCATCTCCCGCGCCCGGATCGTCCTCCACGAGGTCGACGCTCTCGTCGACGACCTCCGCATGGCGACCTCACCGTCGTCCACGCTCAACCTCGGCTGCAACCACCTGGCCTGCGTCGCCAGCGTCGTCAACCGGGTCAGCGAACTGCTTCCCGAGCGAACCGTCTGTCTGCGGATAGAGCCGTCGACCGCGCAACTCGCCGATGCGCTGACCCACGGCTGGCTCGACGCGGCGCTCATGGGCATGATCGAGGGAGCGGAGGTCGCGCTGCGCGCCCCCGTCGTCGTGCGCACGCTGATCCCGCGGCATCCGATCTTCGTGGCGCTGTCGGCGGCGCATCCACTCGCGCAACGGACCTCGATACGGCTCGAAGAGCTGGAGCACGAGCGATGGATCAGTCCCCCAGGCGCCGACGACGGGTCGCTCGCGGCACTCCGCGCATCCTGCCGCGCGGCGGGCTTCGAACCGGACATCCGCTACGACGCGCCGAGCGGAGCGGGCCGGTTGCTCGTCGCCGCGGGACACGGCGTCCGGCTCGTGGACCCGACGTGGCCTTCGTCAGAGGGCACGGTGACGCTGCCGCTGGCGGGCGAACCCCAGGTGGCGCGCCTCGTCGTGGCGTGGCGCAGGGACCGCCTGAGCGCGGGCGTCGCCGCTGCGGTCTATCGCGGGTTCGCAAGAGCCTTCCAGGACCACGTGGACGACAACCCGACATTCAGCCAGTGGTGGGACGCCCATCCGGAATCTCACCCGGTCTTCTGACCCACGCCACGCGCAGGATGATCACGACTTGGCGAAGCACCCCGTGCCGCGGTGATCACGAACATTAGGTTCTGATCGAGCGCACGAGGAGGAACAGCGACGATGACGCTCGATCTCACCTTGCTGAACGAGGCCGGTCCGGCGCTCCTGCGTGGCGCGCTCGGCGGATCGTGGCCACCGGCCCTGCTGCGGGCCTGTCGCCGGGCGCTCCCGCGGCTCCTCGCGCTACCCGGCCCCGAACGGCTCGAGTTCCTGCGCGCGACCGCCGCGGCCGAGGAGCCGGAGGCCCTGGCGGCGTTGGACGCGGCAGGGCCGGGGACGCTGGCCTGGGAAACCGGCGAGCGGCCCACGGCCTTCCACGTCTGCCCGGCCCGGCACGACGGCCCGGTCCGGGCGGTGGCGATGGGCGAGTTCGACGGCCGCACGTTCGTGGCCAGCGGCGGCGACGACCACGTGGTACGGCTTCGCGACGCGTTCGACCAGTCGGGGCCGGACCTGGAGGGCCATACGGCGAGCGTCCAGGCCCTGGCGTTCGGCGTGGTGGACGGCCGGCCGGTGCTGGCCAGCGGCGACCACGACGGCACGATCCGCACCTGGAACCCGCTCACCGGAGCGAGCGGGTTCACCCGCGACGCGACCGGCGGCCATCCGACGGCCATGGCCTTCGTCGAGGTCGAGGGCGGGCAGGTGCTGCTCGCCGTGGCGATCGGCTTCGACAACCGCGGCTTCCCGGACGCCGACGAGGACGGGCGCGTCGACCTGCTGGACCCCGCCACCGGCGAGCTCGTGCGCGCGCTGCGTGCGGAGGAGGGGGACGCGATACTCGACCTCGCGGTGGCGAAGCTGGGCGAGCGCACGGTGCTGGCCGCTCTGAGCCCCTACGAGCTGTACGTGTGGGACGTGACCACCGGCGAGCGCACGGGGACCGCCGAACTGAGCGACGTCTGGGATGACATGGAGCAGGACGGGTTCGCCCCGCCCCTGCTCATGGGCGTGTGGAACGGGCGGCCCGAAGTCGGCGTGGTGGTTCGGATCGAACACCCGCCGGACTACACGGTGCGGAGCCGCGAGGTGGTCTACCTGAAACTGGACGACCTCCGCCACAGGACCCCCAGCCAGGGGTTCGACCGCCAGGAGGGGCCGGTGACCACGACGACCCACGCCGGGCGGAACGTGCTGCTCGTGGCGAACCACACCGACACCGGCCGGGCGTGGGAACGGCCCGCGAAGGCCGTGATCACGCACCCGGGCCACGAGACGGACGTCGACCTGGACGCCGACACCCGCCTGATCACGGCCGCCGCCTTCGGAAGCATGGACGGACACCTCTGCCTGGCCACGGCCGGACTCGACGGGACGGTGCAGCTCTGGGACGCGCAGACGCCGCACCGGCACCGGCGGATCGGCTACGGCGGGTCGGGGCTGGCGCTGTTCACCACGGCGCAGGGCGCGCCCGCCCTGGCCGTCGGCACGCACAGTGACACCGTCCTCCTGGTGGACGCGGCGAGTGGAGAGAAGATCGGCTCGGTGGGCTGCCGCCAGAGCGGTCGCGGCCACGACTGCGACCTCTCGCCCTACGACCACTGCTGCCGAGGGTTGGCGGCCGGAAACGTGGCCGGCCGTCCGTACATCGCGAGCAGTGGCTGTGCCGCCTACGGCACCATGCTGTGGCAGCCGCTGAACAAGGTCCGCGGGATCGCCCGGAAGGACGACGGCGGCCGGGTCACCTTCGGCGGCATGGATCACTCCTCACCCACCGCTCTCGCCTTCGGCGACGCCGACGGCCGGGCGCTGCTCGCAGCCGGCGCCGATGTGTGGGACCCGGTCACCCAGGAGTGCGTGGCCAAGCTGCCCAGGTGGGGGTTCTTGCTGAGCGAGAGCGCCTTCGGCAGGGCCGGAAATCAACCGGTGCTGGCCACGCGGCAAGGCGGCGAGGTGGACCTCTGGAACCCGCTGACCGGCCGGCACATCCTGGCGCTCAGCGTGGACGACGCCGGTGCGGGTTTGACCATGGGCCGGATCGCCGGTCGCGACGTCCTCGCCGTCGGCAGCGGGAGGTACGTGCACCTGTGGGACGCCGCCGCCGGGGAGCGCTGGGAGTGGGTGCCGCACACCTCGACCGTCACCTGCCTGAGCCTGGTCGAGCACGGTAACAGGGTCCTGCTGGTGACCGGGACCGAGGACGGCACGGTGGCGCTGTGGGACGCCGTCTCCCAGCGCCGCCTCGCCGTCCTGGGCGTGTTCGCCCGCCCGGTCCGCTCGGTGGCTGCGACGACCATCCGCGGGAACCTGCACGTGTACGGCCAGTCCCACTACGGACGCGTGCTCGCTTGGCGAGTCGACGTCCCCTAGCTCGTACCGTCCGAGCCCTCACAGCTGAGCACCGTGTCGGCGTGGAGGCACATGACGGTCCTCTCGCATCTGGGATGGGGGCCGACATGCTCGCAACATGATCGGGATTCACCCCTTCGCCACCAGGGCACCATAGCTCTGGGTGATCGATCGACTACCTGAAGTGGCCGAGGCGAGGGGCTTGCATGTATACGCAGGAGGCGAGCGAGACGGGCCGTCCCGGCGCTGGGAAAGCATCGGTGGCCGGCGGAGACGTCCCGCTCGTGGATCCGGAGCGACGCCTCGGTGACGCCTCGGCGCTCGCGCCGGAGGTCAGGCGGGCATGGCGGCAGGTCCGCGAGCGCGTCGTGGCCGAATCCCTGATGCAGGTAGCCCAGCCTGGCGAGGAACGCAGGCCGTTCCCCGTGTTGCCGATGCTGGCCGCGCTGCACCCCGAGGCCGAGCCCGAGCTGCGCCGCCGGGTCACGGGCGTGGTCGGCTGCCTGGAGCAGCTGGTGCGGCAGTATCCGGCCGACGCCGAGCTACAGGAGTTCTTGGCGGTTCCGCCACTCCTGCACCGCTGGATCATGGAGGAGCCCGGTGGGCGGGAACTGACCATCGACTACTGCCGGCTGGACCTGCTGGGCAGCGACCTGGGCGACGTGCGCGTGCTCGAGTTCAATCCCAGCAGCCCGGGCGGGGTGATCTCGTCGGGCATGCTCACCCGGTTCTGGCGCGAATCCTCGCTCGGCCCGGTCCTGGCCGACTGGGCGGCACCCCCGGCCCCCTTCGAACGCCACGACTGGTTCGCCCGCTGGCTGCTGGAGTACGGCCGCGAGCGGGGCGTGCCCGACAACGGGCACCCGATCGGGCTCTACCACGCCAGCAGAAGCACCAGATTCGAGCTGGACCAGGTCCAGCGCCAGCTGTCCGGCTGCGGGCGCGAGGCCATGCTGATGCGGCCGTGCGAGGTCGGTCGCGCCGACGGCGTGGAGCTGGGCTACTTCAAGTTCATCCCGATCGAGCTGGACGAGGTTCCGCAGTGGGATCGGTTCTGCGCCCGCCTCGTCGAGGGCACCATCGTGGTGCCCAACCGGCTGGGAGCGCGCTGGGTGGCGGAGAACAAGCTGTGCCTGGCGGCGCTGTCCGACCCTCGGTTCCGCCGTCTCTTCCACGGCTCCGACGCGGCTCAGCTCGACACCCTGGTCCCCTACAGCCGCAAGCTGGGTGACGGCATCGACGAGGCGGAGGTGATCAGGCGGCGGGAGGAGCTGGTGCTGAAGGCGCCCTACAGCTTCCACGGCAAGGACGTGCACATCGGCGGCGAGCATGACCAGCGCTCATGGGAGCGCGTGGTGAGCGCGCCCGGCCATCAGGGCTGGCTGGTCCAGGAGCGTCTGCGGGCCGGAGCGCTGAACGCCGGCGACGGCACCCCCTACCTGCACGATCTGGTCGTGCCGGTGCTCGGCGGGCGGGTGATCGGCTACTCCTCCCGGGCGAACACCGGCCCGCTGCTCAACGGCGCCCAAGGTGGCGGCGCGTACACCCTGTTCAGCCCGCATCCACTGGACGACGCGGCCCACTCGGGCGGTGGATGAGCCGCGGTGACCCTCGGGCGCATCAGCGGGGCCCGCGCTGCGTCCCTCTGCTCCCGAGACCGCTGGACGGGTCGTGTTCGTGAGCGGTCACGGATCGGACAGGTCGGGTGCGGCGAGCCTGGCGGGCCGCAGCATCGACAGGCCCCAGCCGCCGAGCGCGACGACGGACGTCAGCACGCCGCAGAGGACGAATCCGGCTGAGACGTCGGCCGCGGTCAGCACGGGAAGCAGTAGCATCCCGACCGTCTCGCCGGCTCTGACCACGGTCACGTCCAGGCTCATCAGCCGCAACCGCACCGGCTGCCGGAACGCCGACAGGCGGGTCAGCAAGGTCACCGACATGAACGGCGTGGTGATCCCCAGCAGCACGCACAGGACGAGCAACGCCGTCGAAGAGGGCGCGATCCCGAGCGAGGCGACCATCAGGCCGAACGCGGTCCACGCGCCGCAGTACGAGCCGGGGAATCGGCCGATCGAACGCAGGTTCCCCACCAGCACGTTCCCCAGCAGCGCGCCGGCGCCTATGCACGCCGAGGCGCCCGCGTACGTGCCCGCGCCCTCGCGCAGATGCACGGTGACCAGGATCGGCAGCGCGATCGTGACCGTCGTGAACAGCGTCGCCACGCCGTGGACGGCCACGGCGCCCGCGATGTCCGGGTGCGCGCGCAGCAGCGGACGTATCGGCGACGTGGCGACCGGGACCACCCCCGCCCCCGCGACGCTGCCGGCCGCCCGCCGCCCGAGCCAGGCCAGCGCCGTCGCCGACACGATGAAGGTCGCGCCGTCGATCACGTACAGGACGGTCGCGGGCAGCGACGCCAGCAGGAGGGCGGCCGCCCCGGGCCCCGCGAAGCGGGCGATCCGGTCGGCGGAGTCCAGGAGCGCCACGGCCTGTCGCACCTGATCCGGCTGGACGAAACCGGGAAGCAGCGCCTTGAGATTCGGCTCGAACAAGGCTCCCAGCAGCCCGTTGACGCCGGCCACGACGAACAGCCCGGCGAGGTCCGGCCCGGCGATCGCCCACCAGATCGGTAGCGCGATCACTGCCAGCGCTCGTGCGAGGTCGATGACGGCCAGCGCGGACAGCGATGCCAGCCTCGCCAGCAGTCGCCGTCCGGTGACGCCGACGACGACGTACGGCAGGGCTCCCGTCAGGGCGACGAGGCCGAGCAGGGCCGTGGAATGCGAGGTCTGCCACACCAGCCACACCACGGCGAGCATGTACAGGCGGTTCCCGACAACGGAGAACGTCTGCGCCGCCCACAGGGCGCACAACCTCCGGTGGCGCAGCAGCCGCACATAGCGCATGGCCGTCGTCCTCAGGCGGGGGTGGCCACGCGCGGGCCCACAGCTTGGGGTGCGCCTGGGCACACGAGCGTGCATCCTCTCCACGAACCGTCGTCCGGCGCGACCTGCGTCCGAGACGGCACGTACCTACCCTGCTACGAAGAGTGACTAACCGTGCTCGACGGCCCCTGGCGGACGTGCCGCAGGCCGCGCCGGCAACCCCAGGAGGCGTTCAGGCGGACGACCGAACGCGCTCGCTGAGCTGCGGCGTTCGGCCAGGCGGCCGAGTGGGGGGCCGAACGCGGACGGCTCGCGCAGATCGGCACGATCACACATGACGCCTCGATGACGCCATACGGGAGGCGCATCCCCTTGCAGCGACGCCATCATGGTGTCATGATGACGCCATGGACCTTGCGCCGTATGTCGATCGACTCCGCCGCGACCTCGCGATCGCCGCCGGAGCGGGCGGCGAGGAAGCTCGTGCGCTGGCGGAGCGGCTCGCCGCCACGCTCGAGTCGGCCACCCGGCTCGCGCTGCTGGAGGCCCTGTCAGCCGCCGCGGACGAGATCACCCAGGACCTCGCACCGGGCTCGGCCGAGGTGCGCCTGCGCGGACGCGACCCCGCTTTCGTCGTGACACCACCGCCGAGCGCCCCCTCGTTCGCGGAGGGGGGCGAGATCGGACAGGTCGAGAGGCCGCCACCCCTCGACGCCGACGAGGGCGGCACGTCCCGGATCTCGCTCCGGGTCCCCGAGCAGCTCAAGCCTCGCATCGAGGAGGCGGCCACCCGCGACGGACTGTCGGTCAACGCCTGGCTGGTCCGCGCCGTCTCCGTCGCGCTCGACCTCGGTGACTCCGGCCGCCGCACCAGCCGGCCCCCGGCTCAGCAGACCGGCAACCGCTTCAGCGGCTGGGTGCGCTGATGACCACGTCAACCCACGGCAAGGGGGCCGGAATGCCGACCTTCGACACCCCCGAACCCATCCTCGCCGTCCTCGACCTGGCGACCGCCGACATCCGCGTCAACGCGAGCGACCGCGCCGACACCGTCGTCGTGGTACGCCCGAGCGACGAGCTCAACGATGCCGACGTGCAGGCCGCCCGGCACACCCACGTCGAGTACGACGACGGCAGGCTCCTGGTGCGGACCGACAAGGAGCACGTCGGCGCGATCTCCGGCTGGGGCCTCTCGTTCGACAAACTCGTCGAGTCGCCCATGAGCTGGGCGCGTTCGCTGGTGCTCGGCCCGGGCTCGCTCGACGTGACGATCGAACTGCCGGCCGGCTCCCGCCTCGACGCCAAGACGACGGGGAGCCTGCGCTGCCACGGCCCGCTCGGCGAGGTGACGCTCACCACCTCCTATGGCGACATCCGGGTCGAGCAGGCCGACCGGCTACGGCTGAAGAGCACCTACGGCGACATCTCGGTGACCCGCGCGTCCGGGCACGCCGAGGTCACCACGTCCCACGGCGGCATCCACATCGGCGAGATCAACGGCACCGCCGCGGTCAAGACCTCCCAAGGGGAGGTCCGCCTCGGCGAGGTGACCGGCGCCCTGCGGCTGAACAGCGCCCACGGCGACATCACCGTGAACCGCGCCCTGGCCGGCGTCGTCGCCAAGACCGCGTACGGCAGCGTGGAGATCCGCGAGGTGGTGTCCGGTTCGGTCGTCATGGAGACCACCGGCGGCGGGCTGGATCTCCGGATCGTGGAGGGCACCGCCGCCTGGCTGGACGTGAGCTCCCAGTACGGCACCGTGACCGTCGCCCTCGACCCCGGCGACGTCCCCGGCCAGGCCGACCAGGTCGTAGAGGTGCGAGCCCACACCACCTACGGCGACATCACCATCCACCGTTCCTGACAAACGTTCCCTGACAAGCAAGGAGATCCCTCATGCCTGACGCGATCGTGGCCGAAGGTCTGGTCAAGAAGTACGGCGACGTGGCCGCACTCGACGGGATGGCGCTGACCGTTCCCGAGGGGACGGTCTTCGGGCTGCTCGGCCCGAACGGCGCCGGCAAGACCACCACGGTGCGGATCCTGACCACGTTGCTCAAACCGGACGCCGGGCACGCCATGGTGGCCGGGTTCGACGTCGTCCGCGACGCGCACCGGCTGCGCGCCCACATCGGCGCCTCTGGCCAGTACGCGGCCGTCGACGACCACCTCACCGGCGCCGAGAACCTGGAGATGGTCGGCCGCCTCTACCACCTGGGCGTCAAGCGCAGCCGACAGCGCGCCCGCGAGTTGCTGGAGCGCTTCGACCTGACCGAGGCGGCCGACCGCCCGGTGCAGGGCTACTCCGGCGGCATGCGGCGCCGGCTCGACCTGGCCGGCGCGCTGGTCGCCCACCCGCCCGTGCTGTTCCTCGACGAGCCCACCACCGGCCTGGACCCCCGGGCCAGGATCGGGCTGTGGGACGTCATCTCCGAGCTCGTCGCGGAGGGCACCACCGTGCTGCTCACCACCCAGTACCTGGAGGAGGCCGACCGACTCGCCGACCGCATCGCGGTGGTCGACCACGGGCACGTGATCGCGCTCGGCACCGCCGACGAGCTCAAGGATCAGGTCGGCGGCGACCGGATCCAGCTCTCGCTGACGGACGCGGCGAACCTGCGGGCCGCCGCCAGGATGCTGGCGCCGCTGGCCGTCGGGAACGTGCAGATCGACGCCGCCGCCCTGCAGATGACGGTTCCGGTCTCCGGCGGCGCGGCCGCGCTCACCCAGGCGCTGGGCCACCTGGCCGCCCAACGCATCACCGTACGCGACGCCGGTCTGCGCCGGCCGACCCTGGACGACGTGTTCCTGAGCCTCACCGGACGCGAGGCCGACGAGAAGATCAAGGAGACCATCCGATGAACACCCTGCACCTGGTCGTCGCCGACGGCATGACGATCGCCAAGCGCAACGCCCTGAAGATCCGCCGAGCCCCCGACTTGCTGGGCGGCGTGGTCATGCTCCCGATCGTGTTCGTGCTGCTCTTCACCTACGTCTTCGGCAGCATGATCAGCCTGCCCGGCCTGTCGTACGGCGAATACCTGCTGCCCGGGATCTTCGTCATGACGATCGTCTCCAGCGCGCAGATCACCGGCTACACCCTGACGCAGGACCTGCAGAAGGGCATCTTCGACCGGTTCCGCACCCTGCCGATGTCGCCCTCGGCGGTGCTGACCGGCCAGACCGTCAGCGACGTCATCATGAACCTGACCAGCATCGTCACCATGGCGCTCGTCGGGCTGCTCGTCGGATGGCGCATCCACACCTCGCCGCTCGAGGCCGCGCTCGGGTTCCTGATGCTGGTGCTGTTCGCCTACGCCTTCTCCTGGGTGACGGCCACGGTCGCGCTGGCCCTGCGCACGCCCGAGGTCTTCAACAACATCGCCACCATCATGTCGTTCCCGCTGGTCTTCCTGTCCAACGCCTTCGTCGACAGCACGCGCCTGCCCGGGCCGCTCAAGCCGATCGCCGAGTGGAACCCGGTGTCCACGCTGGTCCAGGCCGCACGCGAGCTGTTCGGCAACACCAGCCCGGCCCTCCCCACGCCCGACGCCTGGCCGCTGCGGCACGCGGTGCCGGTCTCGCTGCTGTGGTCGGTCGTGCTCCTGGCCGTGTTCGTGCCGCTGGCCACGCGGCTGTACAAGAGAGCCGTCAGTAAATGAGCACCGTCTCCGGCTTCGACCGTGAGCGGGCGGTGGAGCTGGTCCAGCAGGCGTACGCCGACGGCCGGCTCGGCCCCGCCGAGCTGGAGCAGCGGCTCGAACGGGCGCTCACCGCCACCTCCTCCCAGGAGTTGGAGCCGGTCGTCTGCGACCTGCCGGACGAGGTGCTCCGGCTCGCGTCCAACGGCGGGCGCGTCACGCGGACGGGCGACTGGCAGGTCCCGCGCAGGCTCCGCATCGACTCCGAGCACGGCAGCGCGCGCCTCGACCTGTCACGGGCCCACATCCCCTATGGGCAGGTCGACATCGAGCTCCGGCTCACGTACGGCAGCGCCACGATCATCCTGCCCGCCGGCACGAGCGCGAACGCCGATGCGGTGCGCACCGAATGGGGCGGCGTGAAGTGCAAGACGGCGGGCCGGCCACGTCCGGGCGCGCTGCACGTCCAGATCGCTGGAGAGCTCACCTACGGCCGGCTGACCGTCCGCTACGCGCGCAGGTGAGGCGGAACACCGGTTCAGGAAGACCGGAGGTGACTGGTTCGCCGGCCCGAAGCGGATGACCTGGCGGAATGGGAGCGTCCGAAGGTCGCTTCCCGGAGCTGTCGGATGGTCTTACACGTCAGTCAGCGATCTTCGCACGGCGGCGTCCACCAGCTCGTGGATCTCCTGCTCGGTGAAGATGTCGGGCAGCGTCAGCCGCTCCACGATGAGCCAGTTCAGAGCGAGGTAGAGGAGCACCACCGAGGTCGAGTCGCCGGGCAGACCCGAGGTGGCGTGGTAGCCGATGTTGGCGTCGATGTCCTCGCGAATGCGCTTGGTCAGCACGGCGCGCAGCTCAGGGCGCCGAGTGGACTCCAGCCGGAGCTCGAGCAGGGCCAGGTAGCCGGAGTTGAAGGCGGAGACCCGATCCACCAGTTCGTGCATGAGCTCGGCATAGCGGGTTTCGTCCTGCACGCCCTCCCGGCTGCGGGCGATCGTGGCCTCGTCGGGCAGCAACCGCTCATAGATGCGTCCGCCGACCTGGGTGAACAGGTCGTCGCGGTTGGCGAAGTAGTTGGAGGCCGTGCCCGGGGGCACGGCCGCCTCCGCATCGACGGCCCGGAAGGTCAGCCCCCGCGCTCCCTCCCTGGCCAGCACCTCGATGGCTGCGTCGATCAGTGCCTGCCGCCGCTCGGGATTTCTCCGCACTTGACACCACTCCATTTGTAGTACTACGTTCAAACCACTCCAAACAGAGTACTACATCGGGAGTTGATCGGTATGAGAAAGCTTGTCTACTACATCGGCGTCTCACTCGACGGCTACATCGCGGGCCCCAACGCCGAGTTCGACTTCTACCCTCTGTCGGACCAGATGGCCGCTTGGATCAACACCCGCTACCCCGAGACGCTCCCCACCCATATCCGCAAGCTTGTCGGCCTCGACGGCGTGCCCAACAAGGTCTTCGACACCCTGGTGATGGGCCGCGGCACCTACGAGCCGGCCCTGGACGTCCCCACCACCAGCCCGTACTCCCACCTGCGCCAGTACGTCGTCTCCAACACGCTGACGATCGACGACCCGACGGTGCAGGTGGAGACAGGCGACCCGATCGACCTCGTCCGGCGGCTGAAGGCCGAGGACACCGGCATGGACATCTACCTCTGCGGCGGCGGCAAGCTCGCTGCCTCCCTGCTCCCGGAGATCGACGAGATCATCCTCAAGAGCTACCCCGTGGTGGCGGGCACGGGCATCCCCATGTTCTCCGGACCGTTCCGCCCCACCCTGTTCACCCCCATCCGGCGCGAGTCCTTCGACAACGGCGCCCAGGTCACCTGGCTCAGCAGGGCTTAGAACCGCAAGGAGGAAGCATGCATATCAAACTCCCAGCCCCGATCAACCGGGCCAAGACCAACCGCCAGGCCCGATCGCCGCACCGGCACGAACACCCGGCGCGCGACCTCAAACCCACGGGCCGGACCAACCTCTCCCGCCGCCCGACCGCCGCCCCCCGCCGCGGTGGGTACTGAGCGGGCCATCACGCCCTGAGAGGCGCGTCGGCCGGCCGAGATGCAGGCTGAGGACGCCGGTCCCGACCCGAGCGCCACGGCACCGGTGAATCCGCCGGAGATGACCCGCCCGCCTTCGGCCACGGCGATGGCAGTCGGCCGACCTCTGACGTGCGACGAGTCACAACGTGTTCACACCAGGCATGCAGTCGTGCACTCGTCGAGGTCGCGGTCGGCCGACCGGAACGGAACGGACGCGCCGACCGGTCGATGATCGACGGTCTTTGCCGACCGATGGACTACAGTCGTCCGCCATGGTCGAATCCTCCCCATACCTGACTGCGACGGCGGACGCCTACGACGCCGTCGCCGACATCTACGCCGATCTCGCCCGAGACTCGCTCGACCGCCTGCCACTGGATCGCGCGATAGTCGCCGTGTTCGCCGAACTCGTACGGGCCGCCGGGCCCCGGCCCGTCGCCGAGGCCGGCTGCGGTCCCGGGTACATGACGGCACACCTGCGTAACCTCGGACTGGACGCCTTCGGCATCGACCTGTCTCCCGCATTGATTGATATTGCCCGCAAAGACCATCCTGACCTGCGTTTCGAGGTCGGTTCGATGGGGGCCTTCGACGTGGCCGACGGCGAACTGGGCGGTCTGCTCTCCTGGTACTCCGTCATCCACATCCCACCACCGGAGCTGCCGCCGTACTTTGCCGAGTTCCGCCGGGTGCTGGCCCCGGGTGGTTACCTCCTGCTCGGTTTCTTCGAATCCGAGGGCGGTCCGGTGCTGCAGTTCGACCACAAGGTCACGCCGGCCTACCGGTGGCCGATCGACGACCTGGCCGACCTGGCCCGCAAGGAAGAGTTCGTCGAGGTGGCGCGGATGTTGCGCGAGCCTTTGGAGGATGAACGATTCCGCCGGGGCCACTTGCTGATGCGCAGACAAGCCGCCGCCATGTGCTGATACGCGCACTATAGGCCCCACCAGGCGGGCGGGCACGCGGGCGGCCTGGCACGGAACAGGCGCGCCCGTTGCCCGAATGCGCCACGAAACGCGTCCACCCGCTACCGCAGACCAGACGCCACCTCGATGTGCCGCATCACATGCAGCAGATCCCACGTCGGCAGCTGTTGCTCGAGCCCCTTCAACCGGGCACCAAGAAGTCCGCGCTCCGCCTCCGTGAGCACGTCACCGGCATCCAGGCACTCCCTTACACATTCACTCAGCTCCGAAAGGGCCGGAGCGTCGGAAAGGGACAGGCGAGGGAAGCGTTGCCGCCACCAGAACCACAACGCGTGCCGCGCGGCCTCCTGGGGAGCGGCATACCAGTACCAGCGGAACTGCAGGTTCGGGTTGGCATCTTCCGCACGCGGAGATCTCCGGCCTTGCCTTTTGGCCTCCCGGCGCGTTGCCGCATAAGCCTGAAGCTCGACACGAAGAACAGCACGGCTGGCCTCGATGACATCCAGGGCACCGAGCAGTGCCGCCTCATCAGACTGAAACCTCCCGGCCTTCGACTCGAGGTAACTCAGCGTCGCGTTGAAGCCGAGCGGCCGATACAACTGCACGCAGGAGCGGAGCGCCGAAACCCGCCGTTGGTGCGGCAGGCCGGAGTCACGCACCCTACGGGCATGGTTGCCGAAGCTCACCAGGGAAGCCTAGCCAGACGCCCTCGAGGAGGCGCGGCAGCCGGAAGACCCTGCGCAACCGGATCCGTGAGGCGCAAGGCGAACGGCATGCACGGGTGTTGAAACACCTGCGGGGCTGGCTCAGCCGGTCTGATGACCAGGAGACGGCGGCCTCCACTGGGACGACAAGCGCCAACGCTGGATCGCAACCGCCAGCCTCGGGTTCGACCCCAGCGGTAAGCGCATCGTGAAACGGGGAGGCGGCAAGACCAAGACCGAAACCAAGAACAAGCCCAAAAGAGGTGCTGCGCGACTACGAGGACGGCCTCGCCATCGCCCCGGCCGACTACACCGTGGAGCGCGCAGTGAACGACTGGCCGGCCTACGGCCTCAACGGTCGTGACGGGCGTCTGCGTGCGGCAATTGGCCGCCACTTCATGGCCGCGCAGGTGGCGGGCGGGTATTTCCGAGATTCTGTTGAACGAAATAATGGCCTCATGCCCAGAGGAACCTCAGAAGTCAGCGAGCCGATGTTCTTCGTGCTCGCCGCGCTACGCGGCGGCCCGCTCCACGGGTACGCGATCAGCAAGTCCATCCAGCAGCTGTCCGGGGGCCGGGTTCGGCCTTCGGTCGCCACTCTCTACGGGATCCTGGAACGGCTGAACGAGCGCGGCGTGATCACCGTGGACCGCGAGGAGACGGTCAACGGCCGTAACCGGCGCTATTTCCGGATCACCGACGAGGGCCAGGCGCTGGTCGAGGCCGAGGCCAGGCGCATGCAGAAGGCCGCTTCCCTCATCCTGAGACCGACCGGCATATGACGACGCTCGAACGGCGCTACCGCAGGCTGCTCCTGGCCTACCCGAGGACATACCGCGCCACGCACGGTGACGAGCTCCTCGACGTGCTGCTGGAGTCGGCCGGCCCCGGGCAGTCGGTCCCGGCGGCCAGGGAGGCGCTGGGCCTGATCTTCGGTGGTGCCCGGGCGCGTATCGTCCACCTGGCCACCGGCAGTACCTGGGCCGACGGGCTGCACCTCGGCATCACGGCCGTCTCCGCAGCGAACCTGGCCGTGCTGCTGCCGTACGCGACCACGCTGCCGTGGTGGACCCTGCTGTCGGCGCTCGCGTTGCTGGCCGTGCTGCGTGGACGGCTGTGGGCGGCGCTGGCGCTCACCGCCCTCACCGGCGTCAAAGCGGTGGCGATCGCGGGCGGCTGGCGACTGTTCGACCTCACCCTGGTGCCGGTCCTTCCGACGTTCCTGACCGGTGATGCCCTGTTCGGTGCCAGCAGCCCGGTCGTGGTGGCCTTCGCGTACGCGGTCGTGCTGCTCGGCCTGCTGGCTCTCACCAGGCGGGGTGGGCCGGTACGCCTCAGGTCCTGGTGGTGGTGGTCGGCCGTGCCGCCGCTCGCGTGGGCGGGGCCGGCGTGGATGCCGGACGGCACGCAGTACCCGATCAGCCTGAGCAGGCTGGCCGTCGAGGTGGTCGTGTTCGCGCTGGCCGTGGTGGCCGCCTACGTGACGCGGGACCTGCGCTGGACGCTCGCCTCGGGGATCTACCTGCTGGTCGCGTCGGCCGGGCTGAGCCTGCACGCCGACTCCATGACCAGGCAGCACATCGCCTACTGGGGTGTGCTGACGCTGCTGGTCCTGGGGGCGGCCGTGGCTCCGTTCCGGCAGCGGGGACGCTGTCTGGATTGACTATAGTTCATTTAACGAAATATGGTCTCCGGCATGCCAAAAAGATCCACTCTGGCGGCGGCTGCGCTGTGCCTCGGCGCGCTGACCGTTCTCAGCGGCTGCGGGGGCGCACCTGAGAACGCCCAGCCGGCACCGAGCGCGACGGCCAATGCAGCAGGGAAGGACAAGAAACACCGACTAGAAGCGGTCAAGGCGGACTGCATGAAGCAGAAGGGCTTCACGTATATCGCCTACGTCCGGCCGGAGAAGCCGGAGACCGACGAGGTGACCAAGCGCGCTTCCGGCGACTACCAGGCGATGCGGAAATGGCGTGAACGGTATGGGTTCGGGGTGTTCGCGGAGTTCGTCTATCCCAAAGAACTGGACAGCCCGCTGGCCAAGCCAGACAACCCGGAGATCGACCCCAACTGGGCGATTCAGTCCAAGCTCTCCGCGGCCCAGGGCGCCGCGTTCCGGAAGGCGTCAGACGCCTGCATGGTCGTGGCGGCCAAGCAGGTGCTCGGCAAGGACCTGAAGTCCGGTGATGACTACTTCAACCAGATCAACAAGGCGTCGGACCGCGCCCTGGCCGCCAAGGTCGACAGCGACCCCCAGCTGATCGAGCTGGCCGCGGCCATGGCCAGCTGCCTGAAGGGCAAGGGCAACGCGATAGGCAAGACCACGCCGCAGGAGATGTATGGCCGCGGCTTCCAGATGTTCAACGACCAGGCGGACAAGCTGGGCAGGGCGCAGAGGGACGACGTGCCCGACGTGGCGCCCCCGGCCAAGGACGGCGAGAACAAGATGACCTACATGCCGGATCTGAGCGCCGCGGAGGCCAAGCCGTACCTGGCCAAGGAGATCAAGGCCGCCCTGGACGACCTGGAGTGCGGCAAGGACTTCTACCCGGCGTACTTGCCCAAGGCGGCAGTCGTCAACCAGCAGGTCAACGACGAATTCGGTATGTGACGCGCCCATGAAGTCGCCGCGAAGGCTCCTGATCGGCATCATCGCGGCCGTTGTGATCATCGCCGTCGTGGGCTGGGGGCTCAGCACCCGCCTGCGCTCCCCGGCCGACGAGGCGGCCCGCCGGGCCGCGCCGAAGGCCTCACTGATCACAGCCGCCGTCGAGCGCCGCAAGCTCGTCAGCTCCGTCGTGGTCAGCGGCACGCTCCAGTACGGATCGCCGCTGCCCATCTCCCTCGCGGGAGTCGTCGGCGGCACCTCTGACCTGCAACGCACCACCCGGGCGCCACGCCGGGGCAAGCTCGCCGAAGGCGCGGTGCTGATGGAGGTCAACGGCCGCCCGGTCTTCGCCCTGCGCGGCTCGGTGCCGATGCACCGCACGATCACCCCGGGCACCAGGGGCGCCGACATCAAGCAGTTGCAGAAAGCGCTACGCAGGCTCGGGTTCGGCGGCCCCACCTCGGGGGTGTTCGATCAGGCGACCATCGCCGCGGTCACCCGGATGTACCGGAAGAAGGGCTACGAGGCCCAGCAGCCCACGCTGACCGACCGGCAGTCCTACGACACGTTGCGCAAGGCCGTCCAGACCGCCGAGGAGACTCTCGCGACCGAGCAGAAGGCGCTCGATCAAGGGCAGGACGTGCTGCCCCTGAAGGTCAAGCTCACCAACGCCAAGGCGGACCTGAAGTCGGCCGAAAGGTCGCTGGAGGAGGTGAAGGCGCAGGAGACGACCCCCGAGGACGACGCCAAGCTGACGGCGGCCGACGCCGCCGTACGAGCGGCCGAGGAGAAGCTGCTGACGGCCGAGCAGGACCTCGCGGCGGCCAGGAGCCAGCCGACCGCTGCTCCCGGGGCCACGCCCACACCGCAGCCGACGACCGACACCCGCCTGCTGGAGATGCGGGTCTCCAATGCCCAGGCGGACCTGGAAGAGGCGCGCCAGGCGTACGGCCGGATCCTGGAGGAGGCCCGGCAGGCCCGCGAGGCGAAGCTGGAAGAACTGCGCAAGGGCGTGCGGACCGCGCGGGAGGCCCTGCTCACGGCCGAGCAGGCACTGCGCCAGGCCCGCCAGCTTTCCCCCACCAAGCTCAAGGTGGCCAACGCCAAGAAGGACCTGGCCGCAGCCAGATCGATGGTCGCCGAGTTCGCGCGGACCTTCGGCGCGTCCATCCCGCCGGGGGAGGTCGTGTTCCTGCCGACGTTGCCCGCCCGCCTGCAGAAGGCCGCCGTCAAGTCAGGGCAGACGGTCGAGAAGGAGGTCGCCACGGTGACCAGCTCGACGTTCATGGTCACCGGCTCGGTCGAGGCCGCCGAGTCCGACCTGCTGCGGGAGGGAATGAGCGCCACGATCGAGTCCGACACGGGCAAGACCTACCCGGCGACGCTCACCGCGGTAGGGGAGAAGGCCAAGGTCCCCGGCGAGGAGGCGGCGCAGGGCGCCCAGCCGGTCCTGCTCACCCCCACCTCGATGAAGGGGCTCAAGCGCCTGTCCGGCACCACCGTCACGGCCAGGGTGACGGTCGGCGCGACCGACAAGCCGGTGCTGGTGGTGCCGGTGTCCGCGGTGATCACGGCGGCCGACGGCAAGGCACGGGTACGAGTGGAGTACGCCACCGACCAGACCCGGGACGTCGAGGTCCGCACCGGGCTGGCCGCCGACGGCAACGTCGAGGTCACCGGCGCGCTCAAGGAAGGCGACCGGGTGGTGGTCAGCAGTGCCTGAGCCGGTCATCGAGCTGGACCGGGTCCGCAAGGACTTCCCCTCGAAACCGCCGGTCCGCGCGCTCGCCGACGTGTCGCTGCGCGTGGGTCGGGGCGACTACCTAGCCATCGTCGGCCCGTCGGGGTCCGGCAAGTCCACCCTGCTGAACGTGCTCGGCCTGCTGGACCGGCCTACCTCGGGAGGCTATCGGCTGGACGGTACCGAGACCACCGAACTCCCCGACGGAGCCAGGACCAGGTTGCGCGGCGACCGGATCGGCTTCGTCTTCCAGTCCTTCCACCTGCTCGCCCACCGCAGCGTGGTGGAGAACGTGATGCTCCCCGAGATCTACGGCAGGGATCCGCGTAAGGGCAGGCGGGAGCGGGCCCTGGCGGCGTTGGAACGCGTCGGCCTCGGCCACCGGGTGGGCTTCCTGCCCGACCGGCTGTCCGGGGGCGAACGCCAGCGCGCGGCCATCGCCAGGGCCCTCATGGGCGAGCCGTCGCTGCTGCTGTGCGACGAGCCGACCGGCAACCTCGACAGCCGCAACACCGAGGCGGTGCTCGACCTGTTCGACGAGCTACGCGCGCAGGGCCTGACGATCGTGGTCATCACACACGAGCAGGAGGTCAGCGAGCGGGCCGCGCGCCTGGTGCGGATCACCGACGGCGTGCTGGTGGAGGAGTAGATGGACGTGCGCGATCTGATCGGCGAGGCGTTCGCCGGGATGCTCGCCAGGCCGGTCCGCTCCGCGCTCACCACGCTGGGCACCGTGCTGGGCATCACCACACTGGTGATCACACTGGGCGTGTCCGCCACCGCGGGCAACCAGATCGTCGGCCGGTTCGACGAGCTGGTGGCTACGGCCATCACCGTCGAGGTGCCGGAGTCCGAGAACGCGCCGCTGGTGGCGTGGGACTCCATCGACCGGCTGATCCGGCTCCGCGGCGTGGTCTCCGCCGCGGCCGTGGCCGAGAGCAAGGACAGCACGAACCTGTCCGTACGCTCCAACGACCTCGTGGACCCGACCAGGGTCACCTCGCAGACGCTGAGCGTGCTGGCCGCCACGCCCGGGCTACCCGAGGCGGCCCGCGGCCGGATGACGCAGGGCAGGTTCTTCGACATCGGGCACATCAAGCGCGCGGACCGGGTGGCGGTGCTCGGCGACCAGGCGGCCCAGATGCTCGGCATCACCCGGCTGGACCGGTCGCCCGCGATCTTCATCGGCAAGCACGCGTACACGGTGATCGGCATACTCGGCGATCTGCGCCGCGAGCGGAACCTGAGCACCGCGGTGATGGTGCCGCCCAGCGTGGGCAGGCAGTTCGGGCTGCGTGACGTGACCAGGGTGCTGGTGAACACCAGCCTGGGCGCGGCCGGCCTGGTCGCCGCGCAGGCCCCTACCGCGCTCAGCCCCGGCAACGGCGACGCGTTGCAGGTGGTCGCCCCGCCCAGCCCGACCAAGGCCCGAGACCAGGCACAGGACGACGTCAACGCGCTCTTCCTGATCCTCGGCCTGGTCTCGCTCGTGGTCGGCGCGGTCGGCATCGCGAACGTCACGCTCGTCACCGTGATGGAGCGGGTCTCCGAGATCGGCCTGCGCCGTTCGCTCGGCGCGGCCCGCCGGCACATCGCCGCCCAGTTCCTGCTGGAGTCCACGCTGACCGGGCTGACCGGCGGCGTGATCGGCGCGAGCGTGGGTGTGGTCGGCATCGTCGCCATCTCCGCCGCCAAGCAGTGGACCCCGCTGCTCGACGTGCGGCTGGCAATCGCGGCGCCGATCGCGGGAGCGGTGGTGGGTCTGCTGGCCGGCCTCTATCCGGCGCTGCGGGCGGCCGGTATGGAACCGGTCGACGCCCTCCGATAGGGCACCGGCTGTTCCCCACACCGCGCCGCGGCGGATGTGGGTCTTCGGCCATCCGAAAGGCCGCGGTATGGCGCAGCGCATGCACTACGAACGCGTCGCTGGAGGCCGGCAGCCGGGCATGCCCCAGTCCCGCAGTTCCACCTCCGGCGGTCTGCCCTCCTTGTCACCGACGGACCATTCATTGCGAGATACGCGGAAGGTTACGATTTGGGAATGGGACCCGTATTCATGACATCGCTACTGGCCCTGCCTGCGCTCGCCTTGCTGCTGATCCCCTTCCATGACGAGTCTGGCGCTGTGGACACGCGAAACCGGCTATTGGGCCTGCGCACCCGCCACACACTCGCCTCTCGCGAGGCGTGGGATGCCGCGCACGCCTGGCTGAGGCGCCCCCTGCGACGACTGGCCGTGGTCATGGCGGCGGTTCTCGTCGGCTCCATCGTCGGCGAGATGGCGTTCGGCCTGCCTGAGGCCCTTGCGCTGACGGTTGCCGCGTCCCAGGCAGTGTTGTTCGTGGGTGGAATCCTGTTGATCGGCTGGCGCGCCAATAAGGTCGCGGCGCAGGTCAACCAGCGTCGCAACGCGTAGGTCAGCGTTCCTGGCCCTCCTGACCTCCACGACCTGGCGGCCCCTACGCTCTGTCCCCAGGCTCCTCACCGGATTCACGTCTCGGCGGTGCGATGCAGGGCCGAGGTGACCTGCGACTAAGCGCCCGTCTGGTGCAATTCCCGAGGTTTACCGTAGGCGCGACGGAGGGCAGCGGGCGGGTGTCGGACGGCAACCCCTGCGGGCGCGCGGCAAGCTGTCCCTCGGCCTCGTCTTCGGCGGCACGCGCGTCACGGGCGGCGGCCGCGAGGCAGGTGTGGTGGCGTTGAGCCGAGCGGCGGTCGCCCACGCTCAGCACCGGCGCCAACTCCTGCCAGGTGACGCCAGCGCCGCGGGCGGCGGCGATCAGGTCCGGGCTCGATGCAGGTCAGCCAGCGGCGTCCGCGCGGCCAGCAGCTCCTCCCCGCTCACCCTCTCGCCGTCGGCCGCCCAGGCTGGGCCGCGTCGGCCAGGTTGGCCTGGTAACTCGCCGACAAGTGCTCATGGCCGGGAGGGCGGTAGCGGGCCCGGACGCTGTGATCTTGCAGGTGAGCATGCTGGACATCCTTCCACTCGGCGGTCAGGTCGTTCGGAACGGTCAGGCCCGTCGGGTGAGGCGGCCGCCGCCGTTGCGGAAGCGCGCTTGGCCGTCGCGGGCGTCGTGGTAGGAGACGAGCAGCAGTCGCAGGTATCCGTCGAACGTTTCCAG